>JBDSML010000095.1:0-45448 GCA_039915865.1 Gemmatimonadaceae bacterium
GCGGCGCGCCAGATTGGCGCGCCGCTCTTCTCTCCTGCTTCGCCGACGGTCAGGCCGTTATGCCGGCCTGACGTTGGTGCGAGTTACTTACAAGCCGGCTCGCCGTCGCCAGCCGTACCAATGACCGGGTTCGTGGTGTTGACGCCGATGCCGCAGCTGAAGCTGGCGATCTGGGTGTGCGTGATCGTCGCGGACCAGTAGCCCGAGCCAGGAACGATCGTCGGGGTGTTGACGCCCGTCGACGGCTTGAACTTGAGCTTCAGCGTATCGTAGGTCACGTACTTGGTCGAATCAGCGAAGAACGACTCTTCGGCCGTGACGAGGTTGCGCAGATCCGACTTCATCGCGGCGATGTACGCCTTCGACTTGGTGTTGGCGAACTTCGGGATCGCGATCGCGGCCAGGATGCCGATGATGACGACGACGATCAAAAGCTCGATGAGGGTAAAGCCGCGGCGGAGGTTGCTGCGCATGGGATTTATGGAGTGGGAGGAAGAAGGACTTTCTTTGCAGGACGAGTTGTTCAGTGATGGCCGACCCTATTGCACGTGGGGTGCCGCAGACGGCGCGCGGAGTCGATCCGTCGTATCTTCCTACGTAACAACGGGTTATGGAAGCGCGTACGTTTGGGACATGCCCCCTTTCCCGTGCGCTTGTAGGGCATTTTGCAAAGGCTCTGGGGCATTGCAATACCGCCCTTCCACGTCTCGCTGCAACTCGGCAGGTGGGCCGAGCCTTCCCCTGTGACCTGAGTTACAGCGCTGGTGGTTGCTGCAGCGTACTGAGGAGATCGCGGCTCGGACCGCCGACTGAAAACCCGGCGAGGGAGCCAGCTGGTGCCGCATGAAAAGCAGGAGCTCGAACAGGCGCGTGCGAAGCGACTGGCGGAGATCGTCGCTGATATCACGGCCTCGACACCGCGCCCGCCTGAGATGGCCGAGGCCGTCTTCACGTCGATGATCGCGCGGATGGCGATGCATCAGCTCGTCGATGAGGAGCTCAGGCCCGAGCGACCCGCCGACGCCTGAACGGCGCTCAGATCTCCCAGTTCGACAGCAATAGCCCGCGTGTGGGTGCCGATTCGGCATATCCATCGAGCGCCATGCGCAGGTCCGTCCATCGAACGCGCGCGCCCATGGCAATCAGCTTCTGGTACACCGCTGGGTACTCACCCTGCACACGCCACGCGACGCGTCGCGTGCCACTCCGCTTTGCATAGTCGCACAGGGCGCGAATCATCGCGTCGAACGACGCCTCGCGCGCGAGCACGAGCTTGAGGACGCGCAACTCCTCTCTCGTGCGGCCTTCGACGAGCGGCGCCGTATGACAGAGCGCAAAGCCCACGAGGGCATTGCCGTCGCGCAACAGCACCGTGTCGCCGAGCGAGAGTGAGTCCGTGAGCTCGATCTCGCGGCGGAAGTCGTAACCCGGTGCGATGCGGCTCACGAGCGACTCCACGGCGAGCAGCTCGTCGTCGCGATCGCGCACGCTCATGCGGCCGAGCAGCTCAGGCGCGCGGTCCGCGCTCGCGGCGTCGAGCGTGAGGGTGATGGTGAGTTTGCCGGGAACGAAACCGAGCCCGGAGTAGAAGCCGATGTTGTCCATCGTGCGCGGCATCGTCTCGAGCCCGATCACCTTTGCACCATCGCTGCCATCGCGCAGCCATGACACACCGCGCTCCACGATCTCCTTCCCCGCACCACTGCCCTGATACTCGGTGCGCACGGCGAGAGGACCCATCCATCCTTCGACGCCGGAGCGATGCACCATGTTGAAGCCGGCGATCTCGCCGCGCCCATCGCGCCAGAGCATCGCGCCGTCGGCGGCATCTTCGATCGCGTAGCGCCACACCTGCGGATTGAGGTTCGGCACACGCACACCGACCATGCCGTCGCGACGATAGCGCTCCGTGAACGCGTCGCTGAAGACGCCGTTCAACTCACCGATGTCCTCGATGCGCGTGCGATAGGGTCCCTCGATCTGCGCCAGTGGCTTCCACGTGCGTGCGCTCACCATCAGTCGATTGCCTCGGCGGCGGCGAAGAGCGTCGGCTCGCCAAGCTCACCGGGCTCCACCTGGGTGACGACCGAACATCCACTCTCTTCATCGTAGCGCACCGCGATGACGTGGTCGACCCCTTCGGAGACCTGCTCGATGTGCGTGATCACGATGACCTGCTCGAACCGGTCTCCCAGTCCGCGCAGCAGGCCGACGACATTCTGCCGCCGGGCTTCGTCGAGCGAGCCGAACACCTCGTCGAGGATCAACAGCGAGAAATTCTGTCCCGCGCGATCGGCGATCATCTGCGAGATGGCGAGACGCAGGCTCAAGTTCGCGATGTCCTGCTCGCCGCCGGAGATGACGTGCTTGGGGGCGCCGTCCTCGATGACGGTGAGATTGTAGCTGTCATCGAGCTCCATCTCGTCATAGCGCGAGTCGGAGAGCTCGGTGAGGAAGGCGCTCGCGATCTCACCCATCTCCGGGCGGAGCTGGACGTTGAGATCGGTGCGCAGGTCCGTGAACGCGCGATCGAGCTCGTCGTGCACGCGCCGCTGGCGGTCGAGCGCGTCGAGCTGGGCACGCACGCGCTGCATCTCCTCGCGCGACTGCGTCGCGCGGGCGAGGGCCGCCTGCGCCCCCGTCGCCTCTCCCGCGTCGGCGACCGCATCCAGTTCCGCCGTGCGCAACTCGGCAGCCGCGGCATCGTGCCGCGCGCGCAGGTCGGCGTAGCTCTGCTCGGAGAACGAGAGCACATCGCGCCGGGCCGACAGTGACGAGACGCGCGCCTGCGCGCTCGCCTGACCCGAGGCGGCCCGATCACGCTCCGACTCGAGCACGGGGCGGCGCTCCATGAGCGTCGCGAGGCGCGTCGCGCGGGCGTCGAGCGGACGCAATCGATCGAGCTCGCGACGCGCGGCGACGTGACGCACCGCATCATAGCCGCCGGGAATTCCCTCCCGGTCCTTGCGGACCTGCTCATAGCGCAGCTCGCGCGCATGGAGGTCGCGGGTGAGGCCGGACAACTCCTGCACAGCGAGCTGCACCTTCGCCAGGCGGCGCTCCAACTTGCCGACGTCCTCGAACGCCGTGCGCCGCCGCTCGTCGAGCTCGCGCACTTCGGTCGGCATTTCCTCGAGCTGCTCGATGCGCGACGTGAAGTACTTCCCGTCGGCGATGAGGTTGTCCATCTGCTCGTCGAAGTGGTCGAGCACCGAGCGATAGTGATCGTGCAGCGGACGCTCGCACGTGGGACAGGTCCCGTCCTCGCCGGCGGCGATGAGTCGCTCGCGCTGCTCCTTCACTTCCGTGTACTGATCACGCAGGGCGGCGCGCTTCGTCTCTGCTTCCTGCCGGTCGCGTACCCACTCCGTGCGCTTCCCCTCGAGCTCGCCCTCCATCAGCTCGAGCATCGCACGCATCTGCTCGAGCTCGAGCGTCGCGGCTTCCTCGAGCGTCGGCGCCGATTCGATCTTGCCGCGCCGCTCGCGCAGCCGGCGCACCTCTTCCTCCAACGTGCGCTCGGTGTCGAGCAGCGCATTGCGACGGCCTTCATCGCGTGCCAGTTGATCGAGCGCCTGCAGCTCTTCACTCAACCGGGCGAGCGGTTGCAGTTCTTCGGCGAGGCGCTGCAGCTCGTCATCGGCGGCCGCGACGTCGGCGAGCTCCCGGCTGATCCGCTCCTCGTCTCGCGCATACGCCGCCGCTTCGCTCTCGGCCACGCGAAGCTCCGCGAGCGCGACCTGCAACTGCTCTCGCTCCTGCTGTGCCGCGAGCCATCGCGGGACGATCTCGCCCATCGTCGTGAGCGCGCGCTCGCGACGCGCAGCGCTCATGCGCACGCGGTCGTTCGCCTGCGCGAGACGCGTGGCGGCGTCGGCAAGCATCCGCTCGACGTTCGCCGCATCGGGCAGCGCCGTGCGTAGTCCGGCCGCTTCCGCAGCCACCAGTCGCGATTTGTCCTTCACCAGCCGCTGAGCCACACGCAACCGCTCGTAGCCCAGCACGCGACTCAGGAACTGGGCACGTTCCGACGGCGCCATTGCCGCCATGACGTCGAGCTCCTTCTGCCCCGTGAAGTACGTGTTGAAGAACTCGTCGCGGCTCATGCCGAGCCTGCGACGCAGCATCTCCGTCACGCCGGTGAGCGAGTTCGCGATGGGAGAGTCGGAACCGTCAAGGTAGAGCTCCGCCGACGTCAGCCCGCGCTCGACACGATAGCGATGCCCGCCCAGCTCGAAGTCCAGCTCCACTTTCACCCGGGCGCCCGGGCCGGCGCGGAGCGACCGGATCGTCTCCTTCTTGCCGCGTGCCGCTTCCTGTCCGTACAGCGCCCACGCGATCGCCTCGAGAATCGTGGACTTGCCCGAGCCGTTCGCGCCGATGATACCGGTCAACCCGGTGTCGAACGTGATGTACGTCTCGGCATGCTGCCGAAAATTGGTGAGGCGGAGGCTGTTGAGACGCATCTACCCGTCCACGCTCGCTGCCTGGTCCGTCGCGACGCTCTCGCGCTCCTCGGCGTCCTTGAGGTAGCGCAGTCCGAGATCGACAAGGACTTCACGATCGACGTCGGGCGGCAGCACGCGTTCGCGCAGCTTGTCGCGCACGAATTCCGCGAGCGACGGACGACGACCGGGCGCACCATGCGCCGACGAGCGGATGATCTCCGGCCGGTGTGGATCGAGATGGAAATGCAGCGCGCGACGACGGAATTCGCGGAGCTGCTTGTGATCGAGCTGCCGCGTGATGTGACGCGGCAAGTCGCGGATCACGAGGCGCACGACCTTGTCGTCGATGCCACCGGGGCAGGCCTCGACCACCATCGTGATGGCCTCGTTCACTTCCTCTGTCGTCATCCCACGCGCGGAGACCTGACGAAGGTCGACGAACTCGCGCGATGGGGTCAGTCGATGAAAGGTGTGCTCGCCCGTCTCGAGATTGTGTTCGATGAAGCCCTTTCCCTCGACACCCGTGAGTCCTTCCTCGGCTCTCTCGCCCCAGCTGTTCGTGCTCGTGTAGTCGAGCGCGCCGCTGTAGAACTGGTTCGCCGTGATGCGGCGATAGACGTGATAGTGCCCGAGCCCGATGTAGTCCCACTGCGACGGATGCAGATCCTCCTGCGGGATCTCGGGCGACCACAGCTCCTGCGGCGACGCGAACGGCCCGAGCATGCCCTCGACGACGCCGTGAAACAGCAGCACGTTCCACCGAGTGGTGCCAGGCGGAACGAGCTTCACGAACTCGTTCTGCTGATAGGGAACGGCAAGCACCGAGAGATCGAGATGCGGGAACTCGATCGTCCGCGCCTCACTGTCCACGACGTGCAATCCGAGCGGCGCATACAGTCGCAGGATGCTGCTCGTGTCCGTGGATCTCGGCGTGTCGTGATTGCCGGCGATCATCACGATCTCCGCGCTGGGCAGCGCAGCGCGCAACCGGGCGAACTGGAGATACGCGTGGAGGATCGCGCTGTTCGTCGGTCGCACCTGGTGAAACACATCGCCGCCGATGAGGACGACATCAGGCGCCAGCTCGATCACCTTGTCGAGCGCGCGAGTGAACGACTGCGCCACATCAGCTTCGCGCTGGTTGATCCCGCGCGGAGTCTGCCGCTGATACTGGCGGTAGCCGAGGTGCAAGTCCGAGAGGTGGACGAGGCGCAGAAAATCGGGGGCTGAGGCGGTTCGACGAGCCGGATGAGAGCGTCCTAACCACTTGCAACGGCGACAGTTGGAGTGACCACGCCGCAGTCGGTAGTCTAGTCGCGGTTCAGTGCTTGTCCATGGTGCGCAGCCGTTGCGTCACGCGCGTCATGAACTTCATGGGAGCGAGCCCCATGGACGGGGGCGGCGCAATGAGTGACCGGAGCGTGATGACGATCCGCGAATCCGTCATCCACCCTCGCACCCGATCGAGCTGCATCGCACCGGCGATGGAGCCGCTCAGCTCCACGCCCCTGCCCACGCTGTCGGGCAGGATGTCACCGCGCATCGAGACATATGCGACAGCGCCCTTCTTCCGCAGCGAGTCGAGGTGGAACACCGCCTTCACGTGACCCGACCCCTTCGCGCCGAACGGACCGCCCGACGGTAACGGCATCTCGCGTGTCCACTCCTGCCCCACGGCAACGGGCCGGCGCGGAAAGACGGCCGGCATCGCCGCCAACGCCTCGGCGACGTCATGCGGCACGAGGTTGCCGCGGGCGTCGCGCGCGCTTTCGACCGAGCCGTCGGTGCCCAGCTGCAGGTTGAGCTGTTGACCCTGCAGCGCGCGCTGTGTCTCGGCAATCATCTCCGCCGCGTGCGCATCGGTGCTCGTGAGCTTCGCCGAGTCCACGATCGTGAGCACGGTGGTGCTCAGTTGCTGCACGGAGCGAACGATCGTGCGCGAGTGAATGGCGATTGTCGTGGTCACGGAACGCGCGGCCGCGCCGGGCATGAGCGCGGTCACCTCGGTCTGTTGGTCGAGCCATGTGTGCAGCGTATCACCGACACGCGGATGCAAGCGCAGGACGACCTGCGCCGCATCCTGCGCGTACGCAATGCGCGCGAGGCAGACGAGCATGAACACGACCGCCGCGCGCATCACTCAGAATCCGTAGGGATCGTCCGCGGGGACGGCCGGCAGCGGCGCCGGCACGTTCGGCCGTGCGGCCGAGCGCGGCGCGACCATCGCGCGAAAGTGCCCGGCGAATGTCTTTCGCACATCGGACGGCCGTGTGCGCACGACGTCATTGCGCGCACGAAGAATCTCCTCGTCATCGGCGAGCGCGGTGACGTCCTGAAGCCAGCCGAGGGTGATGCTGGGATCCATCTGGCGCAGCGTGCGCAAGACCGCCGAATGCAGTGTCGGCGCCTGCGCAGCGGGATATTGGCTGACGCCGTCACGCCCGCGCATGATGGCGGGGCGCGGAAAGCGCACGAAGATCGGTTGTGTGAAATGCGGATGACGCACCATCAGCTGTCCCTTCTCCAACGTGGCGAGCTTCGTCTTCACGGCCGGGCTCAAGACGGCGTAGCCTGGCGTGGCCAACTCGTCGCCGTCCATCCGGCCATAGAGCGCCGTGCCCGAATTGCCGACGACGCGGCGATGGACCTGCGACCTGAACTGCTGTGCCGCGAACAACACGAGGCCGAGATACCGGCCACGCTCGGCGATGTCGAGCAGCATCTTCCGGACGTAGGTATCTGGCCCGTCGCCCGGCGCGTACTTGTTCAGCTCATCGACGAAGACGACGACATGCTGGACGCCGAGGTCGCGCTTCTCGAGGTGCTCGCGCAGCTTCGTCACGACCCGCGCGAAGATCAGGTCCTGCGCGTCTTCCTCCGATCCCGCGACGTCGATCACATACACCGTGCGGTCCTGAAAGCTCCCGAACGGCAGGTCGCTCGTGGCTCCGTCGTCGGCGACGAGGCCCTTGCACCGCAGCGAGATGTTGGAGAGCCGGTTGCGCACCTTCCGGATCGTGGCGACGTGATGCGTGCGCCAGCTCTGGTCGTCCTTTTTCTCCAGCGCGCGCAGCACGTCCTTGAACCACGCGTCGAGGTCGGCGAACGACGACACGGTGTGTGAACGCTCGAGCATCGGATCGGTGAAGCGACGGTCGAGGACGTTCTCCTTGATGAAGTCGATCATCGCGTCCGCCTTCGCGTCGATGTCGTCCTTGTTGAGCAGCACCTCGGCATACTGCAACACTTCGCGCAGTCCCCATGTGAGCGGCGTGACGTTGTCGAGCAGTGCCTCGTTGCTGCGCAGCGTGTTCAGCGAGATGCCGTCGGACTTGTATGGCGCGTAGTACTGCACGTCCTCGAATGGAGTCGCCGGCACGCCGCACTGCTCGTACAACTTGCGATCGTTCTCGTCGATCTCGCCGGGCAGGTCGAGGAAGCAGAGGTCGGGACCCTTCACGTTGAAGCAGACCGCGGCCACGCTGCCCTTCTGCTCGGGGAAGTGCGAGAAGATCGACTGGAGCAGCCATTCGACGGCGCTCGTCTTCGTTGCGAGGCCGGAGACACCGGTGATGTTGAGATGCGCCGCCTCGGGTCCGATGAGGAAATCGGCGTCGAGGTAGATCGGTGCGTCCGTACCGCCAGCGCGATACACGCCGACAGGAATTCCGGTGTGTGAGCCGTCCTTCAGGTAACCGTCCATGCGCAGCGCGATGGCGACGTCGGATTCGTCGGCGAGAAAGACGGTGCCCATCGGCACGGGCTGCAGTGGCTCCTCAGGCACATGACGCAGCACAGCCGCCGTGTAAAGACGGATCTCGGCGCGAGCGGTCTGGCGCGCGGGTGAATAGGCCGGGTTGGCATCGTGACCCATGACGTCATGCAGCGGCGACGCGAGGTCGGTCCAGCTGAACCCTTCGGTGACGATGCCGTACACACGAGGAAAAACGCCGTTGACTTCATCACGTGCATCGACGCGGACGATGGTGCCGATGCCGACAGGCGAATCGAGCGCAGTCCAGAAGTGAAACTCGTGGGGTGTATTGGGGCGGCGCTCGGTCGCAACGACGCGACCCAGCGCTGGGGATTTCGAGCTTGGGAATGGCGATTGGGGCATGAGCGAAATCTATTGAACTGCCCGCAGAAACTCCTCACAGTCGCGCACACCGTACACCATCTTGTCCCACCGAGAATCCGGCAGCGCCAACGGCGACACTTCCGCGAGCACCCATCGCGAAATCTCATCCGCGCGCGCGCCAAGCGACTCCATTCGCGTCGCGTCGCGATTCGCGACTTCGACGCGCACCAAGCCCCACATCGGATCATGCCCTGACGGATCGCGTAGACGGAGATACCAGCTCGCGACGGCCGGCCGCGTCGACGAGTCGATGCGGAAGACGCTCGACCGCTCCCGCTGCTCGAGCGAGAGCACGGTGTCGAGTGCGTCTCCCTTGACGTAGAGCGTGAAGTGCGACTTCACCACGCCGACGGCGATCTCGGATGTGGCAACGGTCGCACTTCCACTGATGCCACCGTCGATGAACACGGGGTCCGACTCCTCCGCGATCCAACGTTCGGCCAATCGGCGTTCGACCGCGTCGCGATGCGACTGCACCTTCTGTACGGTGATGTCGCGCAGCGCGAAGGGATGGACCTCGAGGTTGGCGGCTCCCTCCGTGATGTCGACGAGCCGGTCGCCGCATATCTCGACCAGTGTGTTCCACGTCACGGACGGGAGGTACGCCCGAGGGGCATAGATGCGTGATTCCATCAGCGGTTCCCGCCAGGTGCACAACCGCCGGTCACGGCGCTCGCGCACGACAGCCGCTACCTGTCCCAGCACCACCGCGACGTTGCCGACGTAGGTCGCAACGCTGCTCCGCTGCGTCCCGTCGATGAAGGCGCGAAAGGCGGAGTTCGGATCTGCATCGGGAACGCGGCGCGCGCGTAGTAATCCCTCCTCCAGAACCGTTGCGCTCGTCAGGCGCGGCGCGTCGTTCCTCTGAGAGACCATCTCCAAGCTGCGCTCTCCTCCCGCGGTTCGCGCGTCCGGCAGCAACGCCGCCAGCTGGCGCTGCACGTCCCGCAGGCTCAACGCTCCGCTTCCCACTGAACTCGAATGCACCAACTCTTTCACCTCCGCCGAGACCGCGACCTGAAGCCGTCCGCGGACAAGCCGAGGAGCCATATACGGGCGATCTTCGGGGCGACGGTCGTCGCCAGCATCCTAACGCTCGCTGTCGGCTGTAACAAGCGCGGCGCGGACGATGCGGCCAGTGACGCGAAGCAGACGTCGCTCGCGGGAAAGCCGCGGACGTTGATGTTCATCTTTGGCGATCGCACCGACCCACGCGTGCTTCCGCTCGCCGCGCTCGTCAACGGGGAGATCAAGCAGATCGCCCTCGACTCGAGCGGGTGGCGCAACTTCGATCACATCTACTTTCCCGCCGGCGCGACGCTCACGGCGTACGTCGGAGGCACGTCCATCGGCAACGCGACGATTCGTCGCGGCATGTGGGATGGGACGCAGGCGCCGCTCTACAAACTTCCGAACTGTCGCTCGCTGCGGCCGTTGGCTGCGGCAACCGTCGACTCGGCGCCGCACAACGTCATGCTCGAGCTGCTCGCGACGAGCGATCCCCTGCCCGTTGCACCACCGCGCGCCGCGCAGGTACCAGCCGACATCGATACCGCCCGCGCACTCGCCACACGCGTCGCGCAGCATGAAGGTCTCACCAACTCGGCGCGCTCCGAGCTGGACGAAGTGCTGAACAGCTTCTACACCGGCGTCACGCTGCACCCGACGGTGACGGGATCGTATCTCGAGCGCGGCAGTGGGCTGAACGGCAAGCCGCGCCACGTGTTCGTCATCGGCGACTATGTGGAAGACGCGAAGGGATACGTGCAGAGCTTCGCGCACGTGCCGAAGGCGGAGGACCGCGAGTACCGTCGGCTCATCGACCATCTCGACCTCACGGGCGATGGCGTCGACGAAATCGTGCTCGAGGGCTGGCACGCCGGTGGCGACAGCTACCTCGTCTTCCTGCAGTATCACGGCGGCCATTGGCGCGAAGTTGCACGCAGCGCCACGAACTGGTGCGCCGACGCCGGAAAAAGCTGAACCGGCGCAGCGCGCCCTGACCTAGTCGGAAGCGCGCCGGACCGGATACAGCGTGAGCATGGTGCGACGGTCTCGCACGCTGAGCTTCTGCGCGGTGACCCACGGCGCCATGATGTCGCGATCGTCGTGACTGTGCTCCAGTCCAAGCAGGTGGCCGACCTCATGGAGCGCCACGGCGCGCATCGTGATGGAGTCCTGTGCCGTGCCCCCGAGGTTGCGCGTGCTCATCTCGATCACTGCGCTGCGAAGCCATCCGTCGCTATCCGACCATCGCGTCACCTGACCGGCGCGTCCGTCAGCGAGTGAGTCGCTCCAGAGCACGCGCACATCGGCTTGCGACGAATCCGCAACGAAGACGAACCGCACGGGCGCACCCGCGGCCATCCAGCCGTGAAACGCATCGCGGACCATCGTGCGATTCGCCTCATGCCACAGCGGGACGTCCTCGCCAGGCGCGATCCAGACGTTGACCTCGTCGAACTGATCCTCGGACCAGCGTCGCGGTATGTGCGTCGTCGGATCCAGTTCGATCGCATCTGACGCGATGGCCCGTGCACCCGCGGCGGGGCGCTTCTTGATGCAGACCTTCTTCGTGCCGCACGACTTCCGAAGACGAGCATGCGCGTCACGGCGGTCGGAGATCAATTGCTCCGACGACTGCGGCCCGAACGCGACGGTGAGTCCGGCGAGCGCAAGCCAGCGCAGGTGCCGCCTCATGTGCGGAGCCCCGCCAGCCCGGCCCGCGATGCGCCGGTCGCAATGCCATGACGGCATACCATCGAAAAGTCTCTCACGTAGCCACTCGCTGAAGGAATGACACCATCGTCGCGGCGTCGACCCTCACTGCTACCCCACAAGATGGCGGGAGTTGTCGTTCCGACCGTCCGGACTACTCGACCCCGATGTCCCACGCCTGCTGGAGATCCTTCTTCGAGTACGCGCGGAAGGCGGTGAGCGTCTGCGTGCGCTGGAGACCCGGCACCTTCGGGAACGACTCCGTGACGACGCGCGCGATCTCGTCGTACTCGGCCACCTTCACGATCGCGACGAGGTCCCAATCGCCACTCACCGAATACACGTCGGTGACGCCGTCGATCTCGGCGAGGAACTGCGCCGCAGCGGGAATGGATGCGGGCTCGGCGCGGATGAGAACGATCGTGGTGATCACGGACGTCGGGATTTGGGGAAGGGCGGCACGTTCAACAGCCACAGGCCGGCCACGCGGCTCTGTGAATCGACTTCGAGCAACAGATCGCGACCGACGCGCACGGTGCGGACGTCCCGGCGCATGCCGACACGAAAGTGAATGATGCGCTCGTCGTTGTCGGCCTCCGCCGTCAGTGCGGTGTCCACCTCGAGTTGCACAGCGACGTTCACGGTGTCTCCAGGGGACGGACAGGGGCCGCCTAGAGATATACCGCCATGGTCCACGTTGGAACAGGAGGACAGACGAGCCGCGTCAGGCTATCTTCCGAAACGTTGACAATTTATCGGCGCGCGCGACGCGCCAGCACCGGAGAAGGAGATTCCGTGGAAGCAGATGCGAAGGAGCCGACGGGTGTGACCCGCGGCCAGAACGCCGTTCAAGTGATGCCGCAGGATTGGTCCGCCGCTGAGCGAGTGCTCGTCACCCTTGTCGATCGCATCGACCCCGCGCGCGCCGAAACGCAGCTGCTCATCGTCACCGCTGATGCGGAGCATGCCGCCGCCGCCGCGCACGCCGTCGTGTCTGTCGTGGGCGAGCGCGACATCACGGTCCTCGCCGCCACGGCGAGCCCCCGCGCGGCGAGACTGCTGCGCAGCACGCCGGCACACGTCGTTACCGGCGCACCTGCCGAATTGGTCGCGCTGCTTCAGGGCTCCGCACTCAAGCCGGAGAGCGTCCGCGGCGTCGTCTTCGCCTGGCTCGACCCCATTCTCGAGACGCCCGATGCCGCACCGCTCGAGAACCTCCTCGGCGAGCTGCCCAAGGACGGGGCGCGCGTCGTCCTGGCGAGCGAGCTGACGCCGGCGTATGAGGCGCTCATCGAGCGCTATGCACGCCGCGCCCGTCGCGACGTCGAAGCGCCCAGTGCCGAGAATGCCGCGCCGTTGAGTGCGGAGTACGTGGCCACGTCGCAGTCGGCGCGCGGCAACACGCTTCGCCGGCTGCTCGACTCCATGGACCTTCCGCGCTTTGCCCTGTACGCCCGCACCTCATCAGCGCGCAGCGAAGGCATCGCCATCGCGCGCTCGCTCGGCTATGCGGGCGACGCCGTTCGGTTCAGCGGCGCCGGCGACCCGGCGAGCAACGATCCGCTCGTGATGCTCGAGCTGCCCACGTCGCGCGAAGAGACGCGGGCGATTGTCGGAACGGGATCGCGCAAGCTCTACGCACTCGTCCAGCCGTCGCAGATCGCCAGCCTGCGCGCCCTGCTCGGCGGCGGCGCGGTGACTCCGGTCGGGCTGATCGAAGCGGCTGAGCGTGCCCGCGGGAAGGATGCGGCGCTGCGGGCGTCGCTGCGTGACGTGCTCACCTCGGGCGACGTTCGACGCGAGGTGCTCGCGCTCGAGCCGTTGCTCGCCGAGTTCGACGGCATCGAGATCGCCGCCGCGGCGCTTCGCATGCTCGAGCAGCAGCGCCCGTCGCGCCCGACGACGTCGGCCGCACAGGCGGGTCCGATGCAGAAACTCTTCCTCAACCTGGGCGAGAAGGACGGCATTCGCGCGCAGGAGATCATCACCGCGATCACGACCGAGGCGGGCATTCCCGGCTCGCAGGTTGGACGCGTCGAAGTCCGCGATACGCACGCCATCGTCGAAGTGGCGGCGCCCGTGGCCGAGCTGGTCGTCGGGAAGATCACCGGTGCCGTGGTGCGTGGCCGTAAGGTGCAGGCGCGTCTCGACCAGCCGAAGGAAGATCGTCCGCCCCGCAGTGGACCGCCGCGCAGTGGTCCGCCGCGTGGTGGCGCCGATCGTCCCGCGCGGTCGTTCGATCGCGGCGACCGTCCGACGCGTCCTGCTCGCACGTTCGATCGTGGTGAGCGTCCGGCGCGTCCGTTCGACAAGGGCGATCGCCCGGCGCGTCCCGGTGCACCGCGCAGTGGTCCGCCGCGCAGCGGCAGTGATCGTCCGGCGCGTCCCTTCACCCGCGACGCCGGTCCGCCGCGCAAGTTCGATGGCGGCAACGCTCGTCCTACCCGTCCCCGTCCGCCCCGCGACGACGCATGATTGGTGACATGTACCCCGCCGGCGCCGGCGGGTGGATCGAAGTGATTTGCGGAGTGATGTTCAGCGGCAAGAGCGAAGAGCTCATTCGTCGCGTGCGTCGTGCGCTGATTGCGAAGAAGCGCGTCCAGGTGTTCAAGTCGCACCTGGACGAGCGATATGCCGGCCTCTATCACGTGTCGAGCCATGATGGCCGCACGGTCGAGGCGGTGCCCATCGATTCGCCCGACCAGATCTCTCGCGCGCTCGACGCGGATACCCAGGTCGTCGCGATCGACGAAGCGCAGTTTCTGCAGGATGGCATCGTGCAGTTGGCGACGGCGCTCGCGGCCAGCGGGCGACGCGTCATTCTCGCTGGCGCCGACACGGATTTTCGCGGCGAGCCGTTCGGCCCGATGCCGCAGCTGTTGGCGATTGCCGAGCAGGTCGACAAGCTGCACGCGATCTGTGTGATCTGCGGGAATCCCGCGAGCCGGAACCAACGGCTCATCGCGGGGCAAGCGGCGCGCTACGACTCCCCGACGATCATGGTGGGCGGCGAGGAGAGTTACGAGGCGCGCTGCCGCAGCTGTCACTCGGTGCCGCGGAAGGACGAGGATCAGGTCAAGCTGCTCTGATCCGGACTGTTGTCGTCCCGAGCGAAGTCGAGGGACCTGCTTACCCGCGCTTCTGGGCTAAGGGCAGGTCCCTCGGTCGCTACGCTCCTGACGGGACGACATCTCCAGCATTGTACTCCTGTCCGGTCAAGGCTCCCACAAACCAAACGGCCGCGGAGCCTGGGTGGCCCGCGACCGCTTGGTGTAACCGCCTGACCGTCAGTCGCCCCCCCGGGTACCCGACCGTCAGACTGTCCTAATCTATCGGACTATTCCGCCCATCGAAAGGTCACGGGTCCGGAGTAATCGACTTGAAGTACTGCGTGTGGTTGAATCCAGCCGGGTCGAGCTCGAGGTACCGGTTGTCCTGGAAGCGCCCCGTTGTCGGGAAGTACGGTGGTGGATTCACGACGGCGCAGTGATCATAGGAATATCTCTTTGCAAAACCCTGCCCACTGGACAAGCCTACTGCGCCTCGGGCCTGCTGGATGAGTCCGCCGGAGAGGTAGATGCAACCGCGGCCGTTGTTGGTCACGTCGCAGTCGTTGGCGTTGTTAGTACCGCTACCGTAATTCTGTACCCGGAACGACGTCTGCAGTGCCATCATGACGCCGTGGATGTACATGTCCTTCGTGTCGTCGACGGTACGGTAGGTGTTGCCGCCGGGGTCCTGCAGGTTCTGAGGCGTATTGGGCGCATTGTCGGCGATCACGATGTCCTTGTCCGCAATGAGACCAAGAATGTCGCGGCAGACTCCGGTGACGGGGTCGTTGGCGTACCGAAGGTCGTCGAGCAGGATGATGCTGCCGTTGGAGTAGAGCGTGATACGCCCGTTGAGCGTTCCACTCACACCAACATTGCCCTGGACGCGGATGACGCCCTTTGCGTTGGGGTTGAAGAGGCGGTCAATTGGGAAGAGATACTTCGCATCGCCGACGGCACCGTTCGGTGCACCGGCACCCGGATAGCCGCGCTTTCTCTTGAATACAGAATCCGGGGTGTTGGACCACAGACGCCATGAGCCGTTGACGCCGACGGGCGTGAAGGTCGTGTCGGTACCGCCCTTACGGATCGCGGCGAGACTGTATGGCGAACCCGTTGCGGGGTCGGTATAGGCGTTGCTGCGCTCCACCGCGACGAGGTGTGGATCACCGGCGAGATAGCACTGGGCATTCGAGCTCGACATCACCGTCTTGACGCTGGCATTCTTATCGGCGTTTGCGGCGTTGTTCGCTGCAGTATTGCCAGCAGCGCCAACCCATCCGGGGTTGCGATCCCTGTAACCGGTCGAATCGAGCGTCTTGAACCACGCCTGGCTGTGCACGCTGCCAGGAAAGAACATCTGCGTCGTGTTGGCTGCGCTTCCGCCGGCCGTCCCTGGCGTCCGCACCCAATGCCAATCGCCGCACTGCGTGAGATCGTTCAGGTCGGAGGGATTGTTCGCCGTCGGCCAGTCTCCCCGGAGCTCATTCTCCAGACCACCGCGGGCCGTGAAGTAGCGGAACGCTCCTTCGTTGAGATCCGTGGAGTCGCCGGAGTTGTTGAGGTCCATCGCAACGAACTCGATGCGATTGAGGACGCTGTTCTCGTTCTGGCTGTTGCCTCCCTGTGCGGGCAGATCCCATGTGCTCGACGCGCCCGAGACCGTGCTCGACGCCGCGATGGTTCCGAGCGTGGCGAGGGTTGCTGTACTGGGCAGCGGAATCACCTTCTGATACTCCTTGTAGCCCTTCGAGTACGTGCCGTTGGAGCGTCCGGCAATGAACGCCGCCGTGCCGACTTCGTCGTGAAAGATCGCGCGCCCGGAGCCGATGCTGATCGTGTCGTTCGACCAGACCGGACCCCACAGTTCATCGTTGTTGTTGAAGAAAATCGTCGTGGAGCCGTTGGACTCGCTGTTCGACCAGTAGGCGAACTTGGCGAAGCTCTCCTGTGTGAGCTCCAGCCGGCGAATGAAGCCGTTACCGCGCTGATCGCGCGCCTCGGCGATGATGCTGGAGAAGCGTCCGAACTGGCCGCTCGTCGAGCCCGTGGGGCCGACGTAGACGTTCACATAGACGCCCGTGAGCGGCTGCCCGTTCGCACCGGTGAGCGTGAGGTGGTTCAGGATGAGAGTGTCCACCTGGCCCACGCTGCGCATGGTGAGAATCGACGGATCCGCGTTCACGCGGCTCTTGCCGATCGACAGCGCAGCCTCGGCGGCGAACTTGAGGTCCCGCTCGCGATCGTACGACTTCGCGAGCAGGTTCGCGTTGGACGCCATGAAGATCGACGACATGGCCAGGGCGGCCATCGCGATGACGAAGATGAGCACGAAGACGAGCGCGATACCACGACGTGGCCGCTTGGCAGGTGCGTGTCGTTGCTGCGTCGTGCGACTGGGGGTGAACATGGTGCCTCCTTAAGGGATCGTCACTGCGGCGGACGACACGACGCTCGAGAGCGAGGGCGTGCAATCCTGGGCAGCGATGCCGTACACGTACGTCTGACCTTGAACGACAGCGTTATCCACGAAGTTGTAGCTGGCCGCGAGGCGACCTGGAACGCTCGAGATGGGATCGCCAAAGACGGTTGCGGTGGAGAGGCGGCGGAAGATCGCGTAGCGCTCGATGTCCTTCTCACCCGCGTTGTCATCCGTGGACTTCGTCCAGGTGATGGTGGCCTTGGGCGTCTGCGTGATGAGGTTCGTCACGACGAACGGCGTACCGCCCGGATACGGCGGCTGGCCACACGAGGTGCGGTCGAGGAGCCCTGAGTTCATCACGCGAACCATCGTCTCCACGGTGCGGAGCGCATCGGTGTTGGTGCGCGGATCGCGAGCGGCGGTGAGGAAGTGCACGCGAACCGCGCGGATGCTGTCGGTGCGCGCGAAACGTCCGGTGTCGTCGACGGCACCATGAATGATGCCGTGATACAGCGGGAGCGTGTTGCGGGCAATTGGCGTCAGACGGTTCAGCGTGTCGGACTTGTAGTACGTGAAGAACGGCATGGTGTCGCGCGACGGCATCTTGACGATGCTGCGCGCGACGAGCGTGATCGGCTGCGCGTTCACTCGGCGGAACAGCAGGTAGTCGTCGGTGCGCGTCGTCGTGGAGTCAGGGCGGAGATAGTAGCTGATCGTCTCCGCACCACTCTGAATGCCGGTCGCCGCAAGGTAGGTCGTGTCCGGGTAGTACTTGTTTGGACTCGAGTTCGGCAGCACCAGGCGCTCCGACTTGAACATCGCCCGCGCACTGTTGGTGTCGGCGTCGCGGATCTGATAGACGGCGCGGACGTCACCGGTGTCGATGGACACCATGTTGGCGTTGAAGGTCATCGCCTCCGAATCCGCCTGCACCATCACTGGCTGCATGTCGGCCACGCCGGCGCCCGCCTCGCGCAGTTCGCGCTCGATCTGCGCTGCGGAGAACTGCGCGTTCTGCATGGCGTCCATGCGCGCGGTCTCGCGTGTCACGAGGCCGGTCTGCTTGCGCATGAACTGTACTGCCGCGCCCGTGATGATCATCAGGATGAGAATCGAGATGGCCACTTCAGCGAGCGTAAAGCCTTGACGATTGCGCATCAGAAGGCCGCGATGGCTGTGGTTTTCGTCACGACCTTCTTCATGGCTGGATGCGTGACAGTGACGGTGAACATCTTGTAATCCACGGAATCGGTGACGGCGCCGCCGATGCGCACCATCTGCGTCCGGACGGTGTACGCTGAAACGTCGGCCATGACGGTATCCGTCTGGACGAGCGTGTCGACCGAGGCATAGCTGGGCTGCTGGCGGATGGCATCGAGCCGCGTGGCGGCCATTTCGTTCGCGAGCACCACGAGGTGCGCCTGATTCGAGGCCTGCGCGAACTTCGCGCTGAATCCGCCGAGCACGAGGACGACGCCGACGAGCAGCATCATGGCGACGATGACTTCGACGAGGGTCATGCCCTTGCGACGCAGTCCGCGCAGGAGGATGGCCGGGCGCCGCAGGCGCCGCATGCGGAGCGTCTTCATCGGACCACCATCCATGAGGCGGTGGAGCCGGTCCCGGAGAGTCGCCACAGTTCCGTGCGCCCAGTGGCGCGGGTCACGGTGATGGCGCGATAGTCGGTGCGTCCCTTATAGGAACTCTCGACGTAGACCTCTCCATCCGAGCTCGTCGAGCCATCGCGATGGAAGGTGATGGACGGCAGGCTGCTGACCGATCGAATATTGGAACCGACGACGGGGCTGGTGACCGTCCCGTTGAGTCCCTTGGGGGGAACGGCGAAGCGGTTGCCTTCTCCGGTGGGACGCCAGAACTTCCATTCGTTCGTCTGGATGATGCCATCGTTGCTCGAGTCTTCGGCGATGCGGAGGCCGAACGCCGTCGTGTCGACGCTGACGATGACGTCGAACTGTCGGGTCAGAGACGTACGCTGTGCCGTCTGGAACACCGAGCGCACCTGCTGCGCCGCGGCGTCCGCCCGGAACTGCGACAGGTTAAGCTTCGGGAGCGCCATGCGCATGACAACCGCCATCATCACGAGAACGATGATGATCTCGATCATCGAGAAGCCGAATCGCGATCTGACAAACCTTTGCGAATTCTCCATCTCAGACCTGGGACGGCGAGGGGCGTACGGGGAAGTGACAGCTACACGGTACGTGTCCCGGGATTTGCCAATATCACATTCCGAGCAGTAACTGTCACTTTGTGATTTGAGTTGCCTTTCTTGTAACGAACGATCGAGCATAGTGTGCGTGCCGGGAGGAATGTCCTCCTGCCTCTCCCCAAGGGTCCATGGCCGTCATCGCGACGCTGCTGTCTCAACCGCTCCAGGTCCAGCGACTTCGAAGCGCCCTACGCGACCGCCATGAGTTACACGAATGCGCGGACTGGGCTTCACTTGTCCGCATCTGCGACCGCGAGCCGATCAGGGTCGCCGTCGTCGACCTGTACTGGGAGCAGACTCCCAACTTCGAGGGGGTGCGTCAGATCAAGCAGCGCCTCCCCCGCCTCACTATCGTCGCCTACATCAGCATGGCTGCGGAGCGCGCACATGACCTCTTCGACGCTGGCCGCGCCGGTATCGATGGCCTCGTGCTCATGGGTCAGGACGACGCGCCACGCCCACTGCTCGCGCTCATCGAGCGCGCCGAGTCACGCAGCCTCGCGGGGCTGGTTCGGCGCTCGCTCGACGGCATCGATCCCCTTGCGCTCGACGCGGTGCTGCTGACCGTCACGCGCGCGCATGAGCGCCTGTCTCCCCAAGCCCTCGCCCGCCTGCTCGCGCAACCTCGCCGCGCCGTTACCCTGCGACTGAACGCGGAGGGCTTTCCGCCGCCGCAGCGTCTCATCACGTGGGGCCGTCTCATTGTGGCAGCCCACATGCTCGAGGACCGCCATCGCCGGGCGGATCGCGTCGCCAGCACGCTGGACTTTCCCTCCGGCAGTGCGTTTCGCAATACCTGCCAGCGCTATCTCCACGCCACACCCGGACAGATTCGCGCGCGCGGCGGTGCCTCGTACGTCGTTCGCGCTCTGCTTCGCCAAGCCCACTCACGCGTGTCGACCGCGCACGAGCCGCACTCGCGGTCGCCTGCTCGCACACCAGCGCTCGCCATCTAGATTGTTCCTGTAGGCACCATTCGTTGCCGCGCACGATGCAGGCGCGACGCGCCACCTCCCACGCATAAGCAACCTCACTCTCATGACTAACAAATTCGGTCATTCCACACTGGTGATGGCAATCGCCTGCAGTCTCGCGGGAGCGTGCGGGAAGGACTCCGCCACGCCCACGGGGTTGGCATCTCCCCTGACCACGAATTCCAGCCGCGCTGGTGATGTCATGGCCAGCCGCGACGGCAATGGCATCGCCCGCAAGAGCGAGCACTCCAACGCCACTTGCGCCACGCGCGTGAGCGCGTCGAATTCGGGAGTGTTCGGGCCGGCCGGCGGCACACTCGCCTTCGGCACGTCACGCTTGATCATTCCTCCAGGCGCGCTCAGGGACACAGTCACCATCTCGGCGACGATTTCCGACGGCAACGCCAACCGCGTCGAACTCGAGCCGCACGGCCTCGTGTTTTTCAAGGCCGCGGGCCTCCAGCTCGACACCGCGGGTTGTGACATGGCCGATGGTCCGGCGCCCAACGTCGTCTACCTGAGCGAGACGGGCGAAATCATCGAGACGATCGAAGCTGTCTACGATCCCCGCTGGCACACCATCGCGGCATCGATCTGGCACTTCTCCGGGTACGCGATTGCTTTTTGACACGCGCCCCGTGAGCACTGTAATGAGGACATGATAGGGCCCGAGCAGCTAGCTGCAGGCGAACGCGCCGAGAATGCCGGTGACTTCGTCGCTGCGGTCGCGGCGTATCGGGCGGTCGTCGACGTCCCGGACGAGCATCTTGCCGCGCAGGCGCAGTTCTGTCTGGGCCGCGTGACGTGGCGACAGGGCAGGTTCGACGCGGCCCTGTCGGCGTTCGAAAACGCGCGCGCCCTGGCGGAACGCACCGGGGACCATGAGTTGGCCGCGCGCGTGGACAATGGCGTTGGCGCAGTGCACTATGCGCGCGGCGACTATACCGGCGCCCGCAAGGCGTACGGTGCGGCGCAGGCGCAAACGGGCGACCGCGTCATGCGCGGCAAGATTCTCCTCAACCTCGGCGTCATCGAGAACATCGAGGGTAATTTCGACGCTGCGTTGGATCACTATTCGCGCGCGTTCTCCCTGTTCGAAGAAGCGGGCGACAAGCCGAGCGCCATGCTGGCGTTGCACAATCGCGGCATGGTCCAGGCCGACATGCACAGTTGGGACGACGCCGAAAAATCCTTCCTCGCGGCGCTCTCCCTCGCGACGGACACGGGGAACCGCGAGATGGTCGCCAAGACGCTCGTGAATCGGTCCGAGGTGCTTGTCGAGCGGGGCGCGCTGGTCGACGCGGTTGCCCAGTGCGACCGCGCCCTCGAGATATACGCCGACATCGGCGACGAGGTCGGGCGCGCCGAGGCGCTGCGGTGGCGCGCCCATGCGCTCGGCCGTGCGGGCGAGCACCTCGAGGCGGAACGCAACGCGAGCGAGGCCATGCACATCGCCATGCGGTCGGGCACACGGCTGCTCGAGGCCGAGGCCGCGCGAACAGTGGGCGTGCTGCGCGGACTGCTCGGCGATCGCGCCGGCGGCATCAAGCAGTTGCGGCGTGCATTGGCGATCTTCTCGGAGCTCGGTGCCCGGCGCGAGGCCAAGGAAGTGGGCGCGCTGCTCCAGCGACCTACGCCGGCGCGCTCGCTCGAGCGGGTGATACCGGACGCGGACGATCTGACGTAGCTGGACGTTCTCGTCAGGCCTCGTGACGACCGGCGTGCGCAAGCGAGAGAAACTCGTCACGCGTCCGCGCGTCGTCGCGAAACACGCCGCGCAACGCCGATGTAATCGTCCGGGAGTTCTGCTTCTGCACGCCACGCATCATCATGCAGAGGTGTTCGGCCTCGATGACGACGCCGACACCGAGGGGAGCAAGCACTGACTCCACGGCGCTGGCCACCTGCTCCGTCAATCGCTCCTGCACCTGCAGCCGGCGCGCGAAGTGGTCCACGATGCGCGGCAGCTTCGACGGGCCGATGATGCGCCCGTTCGGGATATAGGCGACATGCGCCTTGCCGAAGAAGGGCAGCATGTGGTGCTCGCACAGCGAGTACATCTCGATGTCGCGCACCATCACCATGTTGTGGTGGTCCTCGGTGAAGATCGCGTCGCCGACGATGTCTTCGAGTCGCCCCTTGGAGCCGTCGGTGAGAAAGGCCATCGCCTTCTCGACGCGCAGCGGCGTGCGCCGCAATCCCTCGCGGTCGGGGTCTTCACCGAGCAGCGCGAGCTGCGCGTGCACGAGACGGGCGTATTCTCCCTCATCACCGGCGTTCTCGTCGTCATCGAGCCGTTCTCTCGCCACGTCGCCTCCGGGATGTTGAAGCCTACAATGCACGCGTACTATGCGTCCATCGCTAAGTTTCGTCTTGCAGCGTACACAGTTCGCGCCTACCTTGGCGACTTACGCAATCCCTCGATCGGTGCGACGAATGCTTCTGGTCGGTCTCACGGGGAATATCGGCAGCGGCAAGTCCGCTGTAGCGCAGCTCCTCAGCGAGCGCGGGGCGACAATCATCGACGCCGATGTTCTGGCGCGACGCGCTGTCGAGGTCGGCACCGCCGCGTACAAGGCAATCGCCGAGCGGTGGGGCACGTCGATCCTGTCTTCTGACGGGGGCATCGACCGCGCGGCGCTGAGACGCATCGTGTTCAGCGACCCTGTGCAGCTCGAGCAGCTCAACGCCTACGTGCATCCCGAGGTGGAGCGGATGCGCGAACTGCTCGTCGAGCAGGCACGCGTCCGCGGGGACCGTCTGGTCGTCTGCGATATCCCCCTGCTCTTCGAGCGCCGTCTCACGGAAAGCTTCGACCGTATTGTCCTGGTTGATGCGCCGCGTCCGGTACGTCTCGATCGGCTCGTGCGCGAACGCGGCCTGCGCGAGACGGAGGCGATGGACATGATCGTCGCGCAGATGCCCGCCGAGCTCAAGCGCGCGCGGGCCGATCACATCGTCGACAACGATGGTACGCTCACCCAACTCGACCAGCGGGTGACGGAGGTGTGGTCGGCGTTGTTACAGGAGGCGTCCGCGCCGCGCGAGAGCAGCGGGGCAGCGTTCCAGACGGCGCTCAGCTAGCTTGTCCTGCTGTAGACTGGCTGTACTCTTCCAACTCTCACCAGCTGGAGTGCGTCGTGTCCGAAATCCCGCAGGATCTTCTGTATACGGAAGACCATGAGTACGTGAAGACGGCCGGTGAACCGGACGTGGTCCTCATCGGCGTCACGGACTTCGCCCAGGGCGAATTGGGGGACGTCGTGTTCGTCGAGCTGCCGAAGGTCGGCGCGACGTTCAAGAAGCATGATGTCTTCGGGACGATCGAGGCGGTGAAGGCGGTGTCTGAACTGTTCGCCCCCGTGAGCGGCGAGGTGCTCGAGGTAAACGGCCGCCTCGATGGCGAGCCGGCGCTCGTGAATAGCAGTCCATATGGGGATGGGTGGATGGTGAAGGTGCGCATGACCGATCCCAGCGAGAAGTCGGGGCTGCTCGACGCCGCCACGTATTCGACGAAAGTCGGCTGACACGATCTGCAGGCGACGAAGGGGCCATGCTGGATGCATGGCCCCTTCGTCGTTCAACTACCGCCCCCCCGGACGGTCTAGTACGTCGTGAAGTTGTCCATCCACGCGTTCGGCATCACGACGAACGAGCCGAGTGCGGCGCCCGCCTTCGCGACCTCACACGAGTTGAAGTAGTAGTTCTTCACGCCGCGCAGGTCGTCGCCGTCGGTCGGCCCGAGCGGCGTGAGCCCCGCGGCGGTCAGCTGCGACGGCGTCAACTTCATGTTCATGCCCGTGATCATCGCGCCCTTGATGACGTCCGTTCCGTTTCCGCGCACTGTACCGCCGGAGAGAATGACACCGTTCCATCCGCCGTGGCCCATGTACGGGTTGCCGTCGATGATGAGAAATCCGCGGCCGCCCGACGGCAGGTCCCAATCTCCCTGACCGGTTACGTGGATCACGGGATAGTAGTTCGGGTCGGCCGACCATCTGGCGACGAGCCCGGCTGGCACGCTCGTCGAGTACGGGAACGTCCAGTCAGCGGTAATGATACTGGGCGAGCGGACGATGCCTGCCCAATCGATCTTGACGGCGCTGTCCGCCTGCGCCTGCGTGCCCATATAGGCCTGCGGAGGATTCCCGGCGGTCACGCTACCGCTCACGACGATATCGCCGTTTGGCGCACTGATGCCGGCGAGTGGAGGCAGACCGCCACCCTGAGCGGCGGGGCAGTTGTCGTTTCCCGTGATGATGCCGGAAGCGCCGGTCTTGGCCACGCCGGCAAGGCTCGTCAGCGCCGAGAGCACCTGAATGGTCTTCTGGTTCCACGAGGCGTACTGTGCGACGATGCGCTCACCAAACACGGCGCGCGATCCGCCGCTGAACGCTGCGCTCGTATCGACGCCGCGGGAGATGATCAGAAACACGGCGCCGCGCTGCGCGCCAAACCCCGATTGCGCCTTGGTCGCCGTGACCCTCGCGTATCCGCCGGACAGTGTAACCGTCACCGACTCGGCGAGGACGTTGGGCGGGCTGCCACACGCAAAATTTGCGGGCGAGGCATAGCCAGTGCGCGCCGTGCAGTGATACGTGCGCCGTGCGATGTACTCCTCGAGTCCCGACTCTGCCAGGAGGAACGCGCGGCCCTCACTCCGCTGCGCGGAGTTGGTCGCGATCTCCGCTGTCACCGACGCAAACGCGGCAGCGAGCGTCGCCGTCAGTGCAACAATGACGAGAATCGTAAGCGGGAGGGCAAAGCCCTTCCGCTCTCTCGCCGTGCGCACCATGCGACGTACGACATGACTGGGTATGAACATCATTGGTCTCTCCGGTCCTTGAAGAATACTGCGGTCGTTACCTTGGTCACCTTCTGCTTCGTGTCACCGGACGCGGGCCGGATACTCAACCCATTCAACACAAGGTCGAAGCCGCGGATCGTGCTGATGGCACTCGGTACTGCGGCTTGCGACATGTCCTGATCGTAGATGTAGAACTTGAACCGCGCCGAGGAATCGAAGGGCGCGATGATCTCATCGCGTGTCCACGTGTTCGCCGCCCCCGTCCCCGTCACCGTCCGCCACAGTCCGCGACCGCGATGCGGATAGGCGGCCGACGAGTCAAAGGCGTACAGGATCTCCTGCCAGACGAACATCGCGGTGCCCACCGGTGCGGCCGGCATCGCCTTCACGCGCGCCACACGACCCGTTCGCAGCACCCCGTTGACGGGCAGGTAGCTGATCGTCGCGATGCCCGGGCCTGTCGCAGAATCGGTGCAAAGCGTGGGCGACGATTCGGTCGTGATGGCGTCGCCCGCTGCAACGGGAATGAACTGAAAGACGCCCGATGTCGTGTCGCGGTAGGCGACGCCACCGTACGTACCGAGCGCGAAGAGCGCCGAGTCGCCCGGCACCAGGCTGACGGTGGTATATCCGGCGCTGTGTTTGCACACGAGACCGTACGCCATCGGCACACGCACCCTGATCGAATCAGCCTTTGCGAAGACGAGACCACCACTGTCCTGCACCATGCGAAGGTCGGTCATCAGGATGTTGTAGGCGTCGCGTGACACGCTGCGCGCGCCGCGCATGGCGGCTTGCGACGATGTGAAATTGGCCTGCGACACCATGAGGCGGATCATCGCCGCGGCGATGATGCCGAGGATCACGATGGCGATGGTCAGCTCGACCAGCGTGTATCCGCGGCGGGGTACCTGCGTGGATGAGCGCATCAGTAATTCAACCTGTTGACGGTGTTCGGATTACGGCGATGCACCATCACCGAGTCCTTGTATATCGTGTCCTTGAGGAACAGCGTCCGCGGAACGATGACGACCTTCGCTTCCACCATGAAGGTGTCTGCGTTCGTCGGGTAATACGTCACCGTGTCGCGTCGCAGGAAGTACTTCACCGCGCCGCCGATCGTGTCGCCCCAGATCGTATCGTGCGACGCCGGGCTGTTGTTCAGGCGCCAGCGCAGCGTGTCGAAACCAGCGCTCGCGTAGCGATTGATCTGCTGCACCATCACGAAGTTGCGCTTCGCCAGAATGTCGGCCCGGCGCGCGCGCTCGGAGGTCTTTGCCGCGAGGACACTCAGTGCGCCAATGACGACGGTCAGCAGCGTCATCGCAACGACGACCTCGATCAGCGAAAATCCGGCGCGGACACGCGCGGTGCGCGGAGATGGATTGCTCATTTGAAGTTGCTCACCGAAACGAGACCAGCGCGCGAGACGGTCATGATGCGCGTGACGGAATCCTTGTTCCCGACGTTCTTCTTCATCGTGATGGTCAGCGCCGCCTCGGCGAGCCCCGGCGGATAGATCTCGAACGCGGTATCCGATACGATGATGGTGCTGCCCGTCATCTTGTACTCGCTGTCCATGCCGAGCGAGCGAACGCGGAAGATGTTCGTACCGCCGCGGTCGGTGAGGAGAAAGCGAACCTTCGAAGCGTCGTACACGACGCGGACCGGCTTGCGATCGCGTCCGACCAGGGCGAATGCGGACTGGACGTCATCCGACAGCACCGACGCCGCGCGATCCAGGCGAATCCGGTTCTGGGCGCCGGCAATTCCGGTCACGGCAATCCCCAGGCAGATCCCGGCGATCACGATGACCATCATGAGCTCGATCAGGGTAAAACCGGCGCGTCCGCGCGCCGAGGCACGACACTGACCAGTCGGTGCCACTGGCTCACACGCGGGAGACGCACGTCTGTTTCCGTACATAAGCCTTTGAATTGCGGTCATTTAGCAGCGGGCGCCGCGTCGGTGCGGCTTGGAGAGTGAGCTGATTCACCAGTATCGGCGCCGCTCAAACAAAGTGATAGCAATTGCCTCGTGCGTAACGGTAGCGTCTGTCAGACTGCTTCTCGGTGTCCGAGGTCACGGCGGCGGCCAAGTCAGTGACGCAAAACGGCGCCAGGGCGACTTTGGGATCGCCCTGGCGCCGTTCACCGCGCGGAAAGCATCCGCGCGGCCACATCACCGCTCAATCGCCCGCGACGTCCTCCGCATACGCATCGGTCGAAAGGCACGAGCACACCAGGTGGCGATCGCCGTACGCACTCTCCACGCGGCCCACCGACGGCCAGAACTTTCGATCGCGCGTCCATGACGCCGGAAACGCCGCCGACTCGCGGCTGTACTTGTGATCCCAGGCATCGCTGACGACCGCCACCATCGTGTGCGGAGCGTTCTTCATGGCATTGTCCTCGCGATCAGACGTCCCGATCTCGATCGCGCGCACTTCCTCGCGGATAGCGATCAACGCGTCGCAGAAGCGGTCCAGCTCCGCCTTCGGCTCGCTCTCCGTCGGCTCGATCATCAGCGTGCCGGCAACAGGGAAGCTCACCGTGGGCGCATGGAAGCCGTAGTCCATCAACCGCTTGGTGATGTCCTCGACTTCGATGCCCGCGCTGCCCTTCAATGAACGCGGGTCCACGATGCACTCGTGCGCCACTCGGCCATTGGCGCCCTTGTACAACACCGGGTAATGCGCCTCGAGGCGAGCGGCGACGTAGTTCGCGCTCAGGATCGCGATCTTCGTCGCATAGGTGAGCCCCTCGCCTCCCATCATGTCGACGTACATCATCGAGATGGGGAGGATGCTCGCGCTACCCCACGGGGCCGCGCTCACTGCGCCCGTCGCCTGCGCGCCACCGGTCTTCACGACTGGATTGCCCGGCAGGAATGGCGCGAGCTGCTTCGCCACGCCGATCGGGCCCATGCCCGGTCCACCGCCGCCGTGCGGAATGCAGAACGTCTTGTGCAGGTTGAGGTGACAGACGTCGGCGCCGATGTCGCCCGGACGGCACAACCCGACCATGGCGTTCATGTTCGCGCCGTCCATGTACACCTGGCCGCCGTGCGTGTGCACGATCTCGCAGATCTCCTTGATCGACTCCTCGAAGACGCCGTGCGTGCTCGGATAGGTCACCATGAGCGCCGCGAGATCGTCCTTGTGCGCTTCGGCCTTCGCGCGGAGATCGTCGACGTCGATGTTTCCGCGCACGTCGGTCTTCGTGACGACGACCTTCATCCCCGCCATCACCGCGCTCGCCGGATTCGTTCCGTGCGCGCTCTGCGGAATGAGACACACCTTCCGGTGCAGGTCTCCGCGCGACGCATGATAGGCGGCGATCGTGAGCAGGCCCGCGTACTCGCCCTGCGAGCCGGCGTTCGGCTGCAGCGACACGGCGTGGAAGCCGGTGATTTCCGCCAGCGCCGTCTCGAGATTGCGGAACAACTCCTGATAGCCCTGCGTCTGGTCCATCGGTGCGAACGGATGGATGCGCCCAAACTCGGGCCACGTCACCGGAAACATCTCCGCCGTTGCGTTGAGCTTCATCGTGCAGCTGCCCAGCGGAATCATCGAGTGCGTGAGCGACAGGTCCTTCGACTCGAGTCCGCGCATGTAGCGCAGCATCTCGGTTTCGGAGTGGTGCGTGTTGAACACCGGGTGCGTGAGGAACGCACTCGTGCGCGCGAAGCGCTCGTCGAAGCGGTCGTCGATCTCCTCGGCCAGGCCGGCTGTCTCGGGCGCGGGTGCGCCGGCCGCGAAGATCGTCAACAGTGTCTGCACGTCGTCGTCCGTGACGGTCTCGTCGAGCGCGACGATGACGCGATCGTCGCCGGCGTTGCGCAGGTTGACCTGGTGCGACGCGGCGGCGGCCACGATGTCGTCCGCTGATTGTCCGGCGAGCTCGATGCAGATGGTGTCGAAGTAGTCGTCGCTCATCAGCGTGTGGCCGAGCTGCTCCACGCCCGCCGCGAGCATCGCCGTGCGGCGATGGATGCGCCGAGCGATCGTGGTGAGACCCTCCGCGCCATGCCACACCGCGTACATGCTCGCCATCACGGCGAGCAGCACCTGCGCGGTGCAGACGTTGGACGTCGCCTTCTCGCGGCGGATGTGCTGTTCGCGCGTCTGGAGCGCCATGCGCAGCGCGGGACCGCCGCTCGCATCGCGGCTCACGCCGATGATGCGTCCCGGCAGCATGCGCTTGAACTCGTCCTTCGTGGCGAAGAACGCGGCATGTGGTCCACCGTAACCGAGTGGGACGCCGAACCGCTGCGAGTTGCCGACGCAGACGTCGGCGCCCCATTCGCCCGGCGGCGTGAGCAGCACGAGGCTCATCAGGTCCGCCGCCGCGACGACGAGTGCGCCCGATGTGTGTGCGCGCATGGCCGTCTCACGGTAGTCGACGATGGCGCCGTCCGTCGTCGGGTACTGGAGCAGCACGCCGAACACGCCGTCACCGAATGCGTCGGTCTCTGCGTTGCCCACCCGCGTGCCGATGCCGCGCGCATGTGCCCGTGTCTCGACGACGTCGATGGTCTGCGGATGGCAGCGCGCGTCGATGAAGAACGCGTTCTTCGCGTCGCTTCCCTTCGACTGGTACGCCATGAACATCGCTTCGGCCGCCGCCGTGCCTTCGTCGAGCAGCGACGCATTGGCGATCTCGAGGCCGGTGAGATCGACCACCATCGTCTGGAAGTTGAGCAGCGCCTCGAGCCGTCCCTGCGCGATTTCGGCCTGATACGGTGTGTACGCCGTGTACCAGCCGGGATTCTCGAGGATGTTTCGCTGGATCACCGGCGGCGTGAGGGTGTCGTGATACCCGTAGCCGAGGAAGGAGCGGAAGATCCTGTTCTTGCCGGCGATGGCGCGCATGGCGGCGAGCGCCTCGTGCTCGCTGCGGCCGGCATGGATGGCGAGCGGACGCCCGAAGCGAATCGCTTCGGGAACCGTCGCGTCGATGAGGGCGTCCAGCGTGGGATAGCCGATCTGGCCGAGCATCTCCTGCACCTCGGCCTCGCTGGGTCCGACGTGGCGAGGAACGAAGGAATCGGCGGCAGTCAGCGGCGCGGTGCGGATGGTCGTCGTCATGCGAGCCTCAGGCGCGACGGCGCGCCGGTATGTGCTACTGGGATGTGGCGTGGCGTCGAACGCCTGCTCACAAAGTTATGTTCCGAATCAACCGTGGGCGCGAACATCCCGAATTATAGCGATCTGACTGTTGCGCTGGCGTCTGCTCCAATCGCCGCCCTGCGATGGGCCGCTCAACATGGCGCTCGACCATGTCCTGATGGACCGGGCGCGCCGAACGGGCGAATCCGTGCTGCGCGTCTACGAATGGGCGTCGCCGGTGCTGTCACTCGGCCGGAATCAGCGCGCTCGAGGCGTCTATGAGGACACGGAATTGGCGTTGCGCGGCGTGAGCGTGGTGCGCAGACCCACCGGCGGACGCGCCCTGCTCCACCATCGCGAGATCACCTACAGCGTCACGGCGCAACTGACGGCGACCGAGTCGCTCGGTGCCGCCTACAATCGCGTCAACGCGCTCCTCCTCGACGCCCTGGCGTCGCTCGGGGTGCCCGCATCGGTCGCGGTGCCGAGTGCGCGCTCGAGGCTTCCAACGACCACGCCCTGCTTCGCCGAGCCCGCCAAGGGCGAGATCGTCGTGGACGGCCGAAAGCTTGCCGGAAGCGCGCAGTGGCGGGACGGCGGCGCGCTGCTGCAGCATGGCTCCATCATCGTCGACGATGACCAGGTCACGATTCCGTCCCTGATGCGCGAGCCTGTCGATCCTCCGCCACCACCTGCTACCTTGCGGGAGATTCTTGGCCGCGCCCCCCGAGCAGCAGAGATCGCCGATGCGCTCTTCCGCTCCGTTCGCGGCATGGAGGATTCGTCGGCGACCATGCTTTCGCCCGCCGAGATCGATTCGCTCGACAGCAGGTCACACCTGGTTCGCTACCGTGATCCCGCATGGACGTGGCGTCGGTGACGTCACCGTCCTGCGTGCGTCATTCTTGGCCGACGCTTGGTACGTTGGCGCACCCACTTCATCAGCCGACACACATGCCCACGTTCTCCCGGATCTCGACTCGTCGCGCCCGTCTGTTGGCGCCCGTTCTCGTCGCGTCGCTCGCGGTGGCTGGGTGCAAGGGCACCGAGGATGCGAAGGTCGCCGGCCCCAATGACGTTGGCGGAACGATGGTCCTCGCCACCGCGGCGGATGCGACGAGCCTTCTTCCGGGCCTCGTCACCGTGATCACCGACCGTCAGGTCACGGACATGCTCTATGATCGGCTCGCCGATATCTCCGACAACCTGAATGCCGTTGGAGACAAGGGCTTCAAGCCCCAGCTCGCCGAGCGTTGGGAGTGGGCGCCCGACTCGCTGTCGATCGTCTTCCATCTCAATCCGCACGCGAAGTGGCACGACGGGCAGCCCGTCCGCGCGAGCGACGTTCGCTATAGCCTGAACCTCATCAAGGATCCGGCGTTCGGTTCACCGGCAGGACCGCTCGTCACGAACATCGACTCCGTGTCGGTCCGCGACTCGACGACCGCCGTCGTGTACTTCAAGCGACACACGCCGGAGCAGTTCTACGACCTGGCGTATCAGGTGTCGATCGTTCCCGAGCACGTCCTCGGCAACACACCTGCGGGCAAGCTCAAGGACTCCGAGGTGGCACGCCGCGGCATCGGCTCGGGACGTTTCCGCCTCGCAAAGTGGGAGGCGGGGTCACGGATCGAGATCGTCGCCGACACAGCGAACTATCGTGGGCGGGCGAAGCTCGACCGTGTGGTGTTTGCCATCTCCCCCGATTTCAACGCCGCCGTGACGCGCTTCTTCGCGGGCGACGCGGACATGTTCGAGAACTTGCGAACCGAGCAGCTCACCAAGCTCGTTGGCGACACCGCGCGGCGCTCGGTGGCCTACCCCGCACTCGCCTATGGATTCCTCGCGTTCAACCTCGTCGATCCGAAGGAGCATGCGAAGTCGAACCCCGTCTTCGGCGAGCGAGCCGTGCGTCGCGCACTCACGATGGCGGTCGACCGCGCTGCGATGCTGAAGAACGTTTTCGACACCATCGGCGTTCCGCTTCACGGACCTTTCCCGGCTTCACTGCTCGTCTCCGACACCACACTGCCGCAGATCGCCCACGACACGGTCAAGGCGCGCGCGCTGCTCGATTCAGCTGGGTGGGTCCCGGGTCCTGACGGCATTCGCGTGAAGAACGGCCAGCGGCTCGAGTTCGGAATCACGATTCCCAGCTCGAGTGCGGCGCGTAGGCAGTACGCAGTCCTCCTGCAGGACGCCTTTCGCCGCATCGGCGCCTCCGCGAAGCTCGACGAGAGCGACTTCGCGAGCTACGTGGCCAAACAGGGCAACCGTGGATTCGACACGGAGATGGCCGTCTACAACACGGATCCGAGCGTCTCCGGCTTCAAGCAGAGCTGGAGCAGCTACGGCATCGGAAAGGACGGCACGAACTGGACATCGTACTCAAATCCGGCGGTCGACGCGTTGCTCGACAGCGCGCTCATCACCTTCGATCCCGCGCGCACCAAGGCGTACGGGCGCAAGGCATTCGAACGGATCATCGAGGATGCGCCGGGCATCTGGCTGTACGAGCCCTCCACGCGCGCCGGTATCGCGCGGCGCATTCGCACCACGCCAATGCGCGCCGACGGCTGGTGGTCGGGCCTCGCCGACTGGTGGATTCCGGCGAGTCAGCGCAACGCGCGCGACAAGATCGGTCTTCGCCCGGCGCAGTAGCCTGTGGGGCGGTACCTCGCTGCCAGACTGCTGCAGTCGCTGGGCGTCGTCTTCTTCGTCACGACGCTCACGTTCGTCGTCGTGCATCTCGCGCCCGGTGATCCCATCGCCGTGGCGCTGCAGGGTCAGAACGTCACCGAGTCGGTGCGCCGGCAGTGGCGCGCCGACTACGGTCTCGACCAGCCCATCGCCAACCAGTATCTGCTCTGGGTGAAGCAGGTCGCGCGTGGAGAGCTCGGCTACTCCCTCTCGAAGCGTCGGCCGGTGCGGGAAGTTCTCGGTCTCGCGATCCCGAACACGTTGCTCCTCTCCGGACTCGCACTGCTGTTGAGTTTCGGCATCGGCATCAGCGTCGGCATGCTCCAGGCCGAGCGTCCAGGTGGGGCGCGTGACCGATGGTTCGGGCGCGTGCTGCTCCTCCTCTATTCCGTACCGGACTTCTGGCTCGCCCTGCTGGTGCTGCTGCTGTTCGCGTACCGAATTCCGCTCTTTCCGGCGGGCGGCATGACCGATCCCGTCACATACGATTATCTCACGAACGGCGAGCAGATCGTCGATCGTCTCAAGCATCTCGTACTGCCCGTCGTCACTCTGGCGTTGTTGTCGGCGGCGGGTGTCGCGCGCTTTCAGCGTGCGGCACTCCTTTCCGTGCTGCCAACCGACTGGATGCGGACGGCGATCGCCAAGGGATTGAGCTGGCGGAAGGCCGTTCGTCATCACGCGTTCCGCAATGCGCTGCTGCCTACCATCACGCTCTTCGGCCTGTCGCTGCCGGTGTTCGCCTCCGGCGCGATCTTCATCGAGAAGGTGTTCACGTGGCCGGGCATGGGGCTCATCACGGTGAACGCTATCGCGGCGCGTGACTATCCACTCGTCACCGCAGGTGTGCTGGTGATGAGCGTCATCGTCGTGCTGGGCGCATTGCTCGCGGACATCGCGGTTGCCGCTGCCGACCCGCGCGTCCGGCTCGGCTGACATGGCATCCGCACCAGCCACCGTCCGCATTGCCGGCTCCTCGTCCGTCCGACGCCGGCTGCGTCGTGACCGGCGCGTCTGGATCGGCGTCGGTGTGCTGGCGGCGATGGCTCTGATCGCGCTGTTCGCGCCACTCATCGCGCCCTACGACCCGGCCGCTCAGCTCGACATCTCGCGACTGCACAACCAGCCGCCATCGTTCGCGCATCCACTCGGCACGGACACTTTCAGCCGTGACGTGCTGTCGCGGATGATCTACGGCGCGCGCGTCTCACTGACCATCTCGCTCGTCGCAGTGGCGATTGCCACGGCGTTCGGCACGCTCGTCGGTGTGATTGCTGGATACGTGGGCGGCGCGATTGATGCCATCCTGATGCGTCTCGTGGATGCCGCGTTTTCCATTCCTACGCTCCTGCTGCTCATCGTCGTCATCGCACTCTGGGGTGAAATCGGCGTCATCTTCCTCACCCTGCTCATCTCCGGCGTAGCGTGGTTCGCGATCAGCCGGCTCGTGCGCGCCGAGACGCTCGCCGTGCGCGACGCTGATTACGTCGTCGCCGCTCGCGCGCTGGGCATTCCGTCGTGGAGAATCCTCGCGCGACATGTCCTGCCGAACGTCGTTGGACCGGCGATCGTTGCGGCGACGCTGGCGATCGGCAACGTCATCCTGCTCGAGGCCGGCCTGTCGTATCTCGGCATCGGCGTCCGACCGCCGACGGCGAGCTGGGGCTCGATCATCCAGGAAGGCTCCGAGCGTGTGTCCGATCTCTGGTGGCTCACACTCTTTCCGGGACTCGCCATTCTCGTCACCGTCTTTGCCTGTAATGCACTCGGCGACGCCTTGCGGGATGCGCTTGACCCACGGCAGCTTCTAGCCTCGCTCGGCGACGAGACCGTACACGAGACGCGATGACCTCTCCACTGCTCGAGCTCGACAACCTGCGTACGTACTTCTACACCGACACCGGCGTCGCACGCTCGGTGGACGGTGTCTCCTTTCACGTCGGCGCCGGAGAGACGGTCGGCGTCGTCGGCGAATCCGGCTGCGGCAAGAGCGTCACGGCGCTGTCCATCCTCCGCCTGATTCGCGCGCCCGGCAGGATCGAGAAGGGGAGCGCCATCCGCTTCGAGGGGGCGGACCTGCTCTCGCTCGGCGAGCGCGAGATGCAGCGTATTCGCGGCAATCGCATCGCGATGGTGTTCCAGGAGCCGATGACCGCGCTCAATCCCGTGTTCACCATCGGCGACCAGATCGCCGAGGTGGCGCGGATCCATGCGAACATGTCGAAGAAGGACGCGGCGGCGAAGGCGGTGGAAATGCTGCAGCTCGTCGGCATTCCGGCGCCCGAACAGCGCGCGACGGAGTATCCGCACCAGTTGTCCGGCGGCATGCGTCAGCGCGTCGTCATCGCGATGGCGCTCGTGATGAATCCGGCGCTCGTCATCGCCGACGAGCCGACGACGGCGCTCGACGTCACGATCCAGGCGCAGATCCTCGAGCTGCTCGCCGGCCTCACGACGCGGCTCGGCACGTCGATCCTGCTCATCACGCACGACCTTGGGGTCGTGGCGGAGAACTGCTCGCGCGTGATCGTGATGTACGCGGGTGAGGTTGTCGAGGAAGCGACCACGGTCGACCTGTTTGCTGCCGCCCACCATCCGTACACGGAGGGCCTGCTCGGTGCCATGCCGCGCGTCGGTGGAACGGCGGAGCGTCTGGCGACGATTCCCGGCACGGTGCCGCCGCCGACGAACTGGCCGGACGGCTGTCGCTTTCGCGACCGCTGCATGTATGCGTGGGAGCGCTGCGCCACGGAGCATCCGCCACTGTACCAGATCGGTGGCGGCCATACGTCGCGCTGCCATCTCGCCGTCGAGCCGGAGCGCCGAGCGCATCCGCATACGCCGATCGCGGCGGCGATGGGAGCGTCGGCGGCATGACGCTGCTCTCCGTGCGCGATCTCGTGAAGCATTTCCCGATCAAGCGTGGCGTGTTCGGGAAGGTCAGTGGTCAGGTGCGTGCCGTCGATGGGGTGTCGTTCGATGTCGAAGCCGGTGAAACGCTCGCGCTCGTCGGAGAGTCGGGTTGCGGCAAGTCCACGACAGGCCGTGCGGTGCTCCGGCTCATCGAACCCACGAGCGGCTCGGTGCAGTTCGACGGCAACGACGTCCTCGCGCTCGGCTCCAGCGACCTGCGTCGGCTGCGTCGCAAGATGCAGATCGTCTTCCAGGATCCGTTCTCGTCGCTGAATCCGCGCATGTCGATCGGTGCGATCGTCCGCGAGGGTCTCACGATCCATGATCTCGCCGAAGGCTCGGCAGCCGACGCGCGCGTGCAGCAGCTGCTCGAGGAAGTCGGCTTGCGTCCCGAGTATGCGAGCCGGTATCCGCACGAGTTCTCCGGCGGCCAGCGCCAGCGCGTCGGCATCGCGCGCGCGCTGTCCGTGGAACCGAATTTCATCGTGTGCGACGAGCCGGTGAGCGCACTCGACGTCAGCGTGCAGGCGCAGGTGGTCAACCTGCTCCAGGATCTCCAGCGCGATCGCGGCCTCGCCTATCTCTTCATCGCGCATGACTTATCGGTCGTCGAGCACATCGCCGATCGCGTGGCGGTGATGTATCTCGGACACATCGTCGAGACGGCCGACGTGGATGCGCTCTACACCACGCCGATCATGCCGTACACGCAGGCGCTGCTGTCGGCGGTGCCGGCACCTGATCCCGGCGTGAAGCGTGAGCGCATTCTCCTCGCCGGCGACGTTCCGTCTCCGGCGAACCCGCCGTCGGGCTGCGTGTTTCATCCGCGCTGCCAGCATCCGGCGCGCGATGCGTCGTGTGCGGTCATCGTTCCGCCGCTCGAGGAAAAAGCACCAGGCCATTGGGCGGCGTGCATCAAGCAGCCGCCCACGACGGTGACGTGGGAATCACAGAAGGCCGTCGGAGGCACCAACCCACCCGACTTCTTCCTGCCGCGCGCCGCACTGCATCGCAGCATCGACTCGACATCCGCGCATTGATCTCTTCTCGCTGACCACGCAATGGCAGACAAGAACGTTTTCGACCAGCCACAGGCCGCGACGCTGACGCACGACGAAGCGCCGTCGGCCATCGCGCATCTCACGAGCGACCGCAGCTTCTTCGGGCACCCGCGCGGGCTCCGGACGCTTTTCTTCACCGAGGTGTGGGAGCGGTTCTCCTTCTACGGCATTCGTCCGCTCCTCGTCCTGTTCATGACGGCGGCGCTGGCGAATGGCGGCTTCGCGTTCTCGCGCGAGGCGGCGTCGGCAATCGTCGGCATCTATGCGTCGTCAGTGTACCTCGCCTCATTGCCCGGTGGATGGATCGCCGACCGATGGCTTGGACTGCGACGTGCCATCTTCTGGGGCGGCGTGCTCATCGCGCTTGGCCACCTGTCGATCGCGCTGTCCGCCGTCTTCGCCCACAAGGCGTTCTTCCTCGGCCTCATCCTCATCGTGATGGGTACCGGGTTGCTCAAGCCGAATGTGTCGGCGTTGGTCGGGCCGCTGTATCCGGAAGGTGGTCCGCGCCGTGAGAGCGGGTTCGCAATCTTCTACATGGGCATCAACCTCGGTGCATTCGTCGCACCGCTGCTCACCGGACCGCTGAGCGAGAACGTGGGCTGGCATTGGGGATTCGGCGTGGCAGGGGTGGGCATGCTGATCGGATTGCTCACGTATCGCGCGAACTCACCGAAGACACTTGGCCCGCTTGGCTTGAATCCATCGGTGGGTCCGGCGCAGCAACGCACGGTACGGAACGCAACGATCGTCGGCGTCGGCGTGCTGGCAATCATCGTGGCGCTCGCGATGGCTGGTGTGATTCCGGTGAATCCCGTCGCCATCGCGCAGAGGATGACGATCGTCATCGGCATCCTCGCATTGGCGTACTTCACGTACCTGTTCTTCTTCGCGGGACTCACGCGGGATGAGTTGAAACGCGCCGTCGTGATCCTGGTGCTCTTCCTCTTCTCGGCGACGTTCTGGTCGGCCTACGAGCAGGCGCCGACGTCGCTGAACCTGTTCGGGCGCGACTTCACCGATCGCACGATTCTCGGCTGGGAGATGCCGACGCTCTGGCTCCAGTCGGTGACGCCATTCTTCGTCATCACGCTCTCGCCGGTGTTCGCGGCGATCTGGCTCGCGCTCGGCAAGCGGAACATCGACCTCTCGAGTCCGGCGAAGTTCGCCTTCGCCCTGTTCGCCGCCGGCCTGTCGTACCTGGTGATGGTGTCGGCGACCAACCACGTGATCTCCGGCGGTGGCGTTGGCGTGCGCGTCTCGGTGCTGTGGTTGATCCTCACCTACTTCCTGCAGGTCATCGGTGAGCTGTGTCTCAGTCCCGTGGGCCTCAGCTCCGTGACAGCCCTCGCGCCGAAGCGATTCATCGGGCAGATGATGGGCGTATGGTTCATGTCGATCTCGCTCGGGAATCTGGTCGCCGGTCTGCTGGGCGGGAACGTCGATCCCGAGAAGCTCAACGAGATGCCGCTGCTCTTTCAGCGTACCGCGTTCACGCTGTTCGCGGCGGCCGCGATGCTCGCACTTCTCATCGTCCCAATCCGGAAGATGATGGCGAGCCGGGACTCGGAGAAGACGTCGTAGGGCTCCCTCCGCGCTCTACGGCCAGGCGAAGATCGACGAGGGCACTGTCAGCTCGCGACCGACGAACACGTCGCGAGGCTCACGAAACACGAACTGCGAGCGGTCGAGGTTCGACACCTTCACCGTCCACCGCGAATTCGCTTCGCTGCTGAGTGGGACCGCGAAGTCGACGCGCCACATCCGCGCCGAGTGAATCGGCGCGGCGCCGAGTATGCTGAAGCCGACAGACGACTTCACACCGGTATTCACGCCGAACGGAACATCGCCCGCCCACATGCGGCCGGCGTCAGCGAAGAAAGCAATGCCCGCGTCGGCGAGATCACTCACCCTGCCGAGCCGAAACCGCTCTTCGAGCCGAGCGACGATGCGCTGCCCCCCGGCGAGACGTGATTCCTCGAAGCCGCGCACTCCGCCTTCGGGCACGCCGATCAAGAGCTGAAAGGGCGTGCGCTGGCGATAGCCGCCGCTCCATTCCACCGTCGCTTGATTCAGATGCCACGGTGAGAACTTGAGGTAGTGCGTGACGCGGCCCGTCGTGAGCACGCCGTCCCACTGCGAGATGCCCGACCCGCGACGCCCTTCGCCCTGCGCCTGCACGCGCAGCGTCGCGATGCCTTTCGTCGCACCGATATACAGGTCGCCCGCCATGAAGATGTCGTCTTCACGCGCGCCGAGCATCGCCACGCTGCGCCCGAACAGCGTGCCGAGTTGAAAGCCAATCGGGACGTCCTGCGTCGCGTTGAGGGCGTCGAGTCCCTCCTTGCGGGCGAAGCGAATGTCGCGCACGCCCCACAGCAGGTTTGCGCGCGCGATCTTGTGCGCTGGATAGATCCTCGGTGACTGTCCGATGTCGCGAAGGATGCCGTTGTCGGGAAGGAGCAGTCGATCACCCGTGCGCTCGTCGTCGCCCGTGAGCGATGCGCCGAAGAGACTCAGCCGACCCGGCGGCCCGACGCGGATGATGCCGCCAATGTCGAAGTACTTGCGCTCCGTCGCGAGCGTCGGCGTGTCCTCGCCGGGCATTCGCAGCTCGACGTATCCCTTCCACATCCCCGTCCGCACGCGCCACGCGACGCGCTGCAGGTCCGTGAGAAAGGGCTGCGTTCCCTCGACGCGATACGAGCCGCCGAGCGTCGCACGTTCGAACTCCGACGAGAATACCCACGGCTTGCCGAGGAACTGGTGGTCCTCGAGCCGCAGCGTGAACGCGTCGCGGAGATCGAGTCCATCGCGCCACGCGCCCGACACGAACACCCCCTGCCCCGCGAGATTCGCGTTGCCGAGGAGCAGGAACGAGAGGTTCGGTGACTGCGCGCGGACGCTGCCCCCGAACACGATCGACACTTCGTCGCTCGTGCGCACCTCGAGCTCGACGCCGCCGTGATCATTCGGGATGACGAAGACGTCCGCGTCGGCGATGAAGGGCTGCGCGCGCAGGATGCGCTCCGATTCCGCGCGCCGCAGCTCCGAGCAGGGCTGTGTCTCGTCGAGCAGCAGGAAGCGACGAATGAGCTCAGTCCGCGTCGTCGCGTGCATCGAGCGCGCGATGCGGGCGAGCACGGGAACACGCTGCAGGTTCGCCACCGACGGCGCTTCCGAGTAGATGACGATGTCGTCGATGCGCTGGCCGTTGCACGCCGTCGTGAGACGACCTGACGGTGCGACCGGCGGCCGCAGCACTTCCTGTGCGCGCAATGAGCCAAGCGGGATGGCCGCGAGCGCGAATGCCCGCGGTGCGAAGCGACGAATCACCCCGGCCTACTTCCCCATGCGGCGCTTCAGTTCGGCGAGCTGCCGTTCCGCGTCTGCCTCTCGTGCCGAGCGCGCGCCGGCGCGTCCCAGCGCGTCGATCTCCGAGGCGACGTTCTTGCCGTCGTCGAGAATCGAGTCCGCCTCGGCGCGGGCACTTTCATCGACGCCGATCGTGCCCGGGCCGGAGGCGCCCGATATAGCGCGCTTGAGCTCCGTCGTCATCTCGGAGACTTCGCGCTCCACGAGCACGAGCTCGGCCTCCTGCGCCTCGAGCTTCCGTTTCAGCACACCCGACCGCTCCTCGTGAATCGCCTCGTACTTCTCGGCGAGCCCGGCAGTCTCGGCATCGCTGATTCCCGTTGCCGCGCCCTTGCGACGACGCATCGTCTCCAACTCGCGCAGCTCGACCTCGAGTCGCTGACGCGTGACGACGACCCCCTGCCGTAGATCTTCGAGCCCAATTTTGGCCTGCACCAAGGTCTGTTTCATGCGCGCCAGGCCGGCGCGGCGCTCTTCGGGCGGCGTCGCGCGATCCATGAGATCCGAGAGTGATTGGCGGAACGATTCGAACATGCGATGTCTCGAGCGGTGCAACGTGGGCGGGGACGCCGGACGCTGGAGCGGCCGTACGCCAACGCTTAGGATACAGATGCCACTCTCCCCCTCGCAACCCGACGTCCAGTGACAAGTCTTCCCGCGATTGCCATCACTGCCACCACCGAGCCGATCCGGGAGGTGGTGCGGGTGCGAGCAAACGCTTCGTACACCAATGCCATCCGTTCGGCCGGGCTGCGACCTTTCATTCTTCCCGTGCTCGACCCGCGCGACGCCGACATGATGCTCGACGGCATGCAGGGATTGCTCCTGACCGGCGGCGAAGACGTCGATCCCCGCCACTTCGACACGCATCCGCATCCCGCATTGGGCGACATCCACGCCGAGCGCGATGCGTTCGAGTTGGCGCTCGTGCGCGCCGCACGCGACCGGCGACTGCCGACGCTCGCGATCTGTCGCGGCATGCAGGTGGCGAACGTGGCGCTGGGTGGCACGCTGGTGCAGGACATCGCGAGCGAGTGGCCGAACGCGCTCGCGCACGAGAGTGGACGACCGCGTAACGAACGCGTGCATGACGTTCGTGTCGACACCGACTCTCGTCTCGCGCGCGCCCTCGGCGCCGACGCGTTGCAGGTCAACTCGATGCATCACCAGGCGATCGAGCGCGTCGCCGATGGATTGATCGCCGTGGCGTATGCGCCCGACGGCATCATCGAGGGCGCGGAGTGGACGGGTGACGACTGGTGGATGGTCGGCGCGCAGTGGCATCCCGAGGAGCTCACGACCACGCCGGAGTCGTGGGATCGCGCCTTGTTCGCCGCCTTTGCAGAGATTTCGTCCCGCGCGTAGAAAGGGGTTCGTCCCGAGCGAAGTCGAGGGACCTGCTCGTCATTCAGTTCAGCCGACGCCAGCGCGCCTCACTCGTCACCTGTCGCATCAGCCGCTCCGGCGAGTAGCGATCCGGGAACAACAGCGCGTCGCTGACGTCGTTCAACGCGGCGCGCAGCAACCCAAAGCGCTCCGCTGCCGTGGCGTAGAGCGTCGCCAGACCGTGATCTTCGGCGAGCCGATGATCGGCCGCGAGACGAAAGCCGCGCCGCCCCATCTCCTCGTAGTACTCGAGATCCGGCCCGCCACGACGCCAGCGACGGTGCTCGATGTAGTCCGGATAGAGCCCGCTCAGCCACAGCGCGTAGTTGCCGAGGTGTGTGCGCACGAGAAAGCTGCGTCGTCCATCGGGATCGTCGACGTCACCCGCCAGGTCGGCGAGCGTGTCGTACATCTGATCGTCCGACGGACCAACGCGATGCGCGCGGTCACGCAGCCCGAAGTGCAGGAAGATGCTGGCGACGTAGTCGGCGAGGTGGCGGTCCTCTTCACCGAGCCGTTTCAGCGCGTGCCGCACCATGACGTACGAGAACAGCGGAAGCGACGCGCAGGCGCCTTGACCCGCTCGAATCAGCGCCGTGGCGAGACGTGGATCATCGAGCAGCGCATCGATGCCGCGATCGCTCAACTGTTGTTCGACGTTTGCGCGCTCGGTGTCGCAGTCTCTTGCGATGAGCTGGGCTGCGAGCTCCGCATCGGCGCGCGTGAGATGGTGTCGCGTGTTGGCGAGAATCATGTTCTCCTCCTCACATGGTGTACACCAGAACTCCATGTGAGTGACGACCCACTCGCGCGCGCCATACATACTTGGCACTCCTGTGCGGTGACTGCTAGCAATCAGCGCGGACGCTTCGCGCTGTTCCCCACCGCTAGCCCGACGTCGCGCATCAGCCGCGCGACCCGCGCCATCTTCTCGAAGTCGATCTTCGACACCTCGTCACTCGGCGCGTGGTAGTCCGCATGCATGCCCGTCGTGAAGAACACGATCGGGATGCCCTTCCGCGCATAGTTGAAGTGATCGCTGCGCTCATAGATGTGCTCCGGATGTGTCGCCGCATCCCAACTGTGGTCGATCGCGAACGGCAACGGCTGCGCGGCATTCACGCTGTCGACGACAGCACCGAGGCGGCGACTCTGTCCATTGGGCGCGGCACGCGGACCCACCGTATACAGCAGCGACGCGGCATTGCGGCCGATCATGTCGGCGTTCAGCTGCGCGACGATCGAATCGATCGGCACCGTCGGATGATCAACGAACCAGCTCGAGCCGAGCAGCCCCTTCTCTTCGCCGATGTGCCACACGAACAGCGTCGACCGCTTGGGCTTCTCCGGCGCCTGCTGGAGCATCCGCGCAATCGCGAGCAGCGCCATGGAGCCGGAACCGTCGTCGTCCGCCCCGTTGGCGATCGAGTCGCCCTTCACTGGCGAAACGACGCCGATGTGATCGTAATGCGCGCCGTACGCGACGTACGTGCTGCGCAGCGTCGGATCACTGCCGCGCACCACGGCGACGATGTTGTAGCCGGTGAACGCTTCGCGACGCGCCTCGACCCTGGCGATCAATCGGCTGTTCATCGCCTGCGGTCGATCGTCGGCGGGCCACCCGGCGGGCAGTAGTGGCGAACCATCCCGCGGCACGCCGAGCAGGATGAGCGGAAGCGGGCGTTCGTGGTCGGGAATTTCTTCGAAGTTGTTCTGGAGTGACACACCGCGACTCACCTGTGTGGCGAGCTGCTGATAGCCCTCCGCGCCCTTGCCCATCATCAGCACGACGACAGCCGCCGGCCGCATCGGCAGGATGCGCCCAAGTCGCTCGGCGACCGCCGTCTCGGCCTCGGCGGCGGCGCGCGTGGCGCTGTCCGCGCCGTGTGGGGCGCCATTCACCACGATGACGACCTTTCCGGTGAGATCGAGACCGGCGAGGTCATCGCGCCGCGTCTTCGACGCCGGCATGCCGTATCCCGCGAAGACGATCAATCCGTCGGCGCTGCGCTTGGTCGGCGGGACGCCGGGTCCGAGCGTGATGAGCGGCGTGACATCGGTTCCAATGCCGAGCGTCGTCATGCCGCCCACGTCGTGCACGACGACACGTGACGACGGGCTGAAGCTGTCGCGCTGCAGCGGCACCCGCTGCACGTAAAGACTGTCCCCGGCCGGCTCCAGTCCGAGTGCCTGCACGCGCGACACGAGAAAACGGGCCGCGCGCTCGGCGTCCTCGGTGCCTGTCTCGCGCCCGCGCATGGAGTCCGCGGCAAAGGTGCTGAGGTCCCGACGCAGCTCGTCCGCTGCGATTTCGCCCTGCGGTACTGGCAGCGGCGCTGGGGGAGGCGCGATCGTCGGCGCGCCACCGCAGGCCGCGAACAGGAGAAGGGAGCAGACGGTGAGGTGACGGTTCACGGAACTCCATGGTTCGGCAAGGGATGGCGTTCTCGCCATCGTCGTGTGGACGCACGAGCAGACAACGCGCCACGCGGAGCCCAGCGCCCGGCATTCAGTCGAACGCCGGGGCCGTTCGTGGGTATCATTCAGCTTCCCGTTGGCGTCTACGGAGGGTGGCGAGCGTCGAACCGACTCGCCTACCTTACACGGACGTCGATTTCTCGTGTTCGTAAGGATCTTGTGCTCTACTTCTGCATTCCGGCCTACAACGAAGCCCCGACCATCGGGCTGCTGCTTTGGCGCCTGCGCAAGGTGTTCCAGGAGCAGCCGCGCGAGTACGAAGTGCTCGTCTATGACGACGGAAGCACCGACGCCACGGCCGAGACGCTCGACCCGTATCGCAAGGTCATGCCGCTCACGGTGCTCGGTGGCACGAAGGTGGGCTACGCGGCGGCGGTCGACGCGCTTTGCCGTGAGGCGTCGAAGCGCACGCGCTATCCGCGCCGCGACGCCATCGTGCTCCTCCAGGCGGACTTCACCGACCAGCCCGAGCACCTGCCGGAGCTGATCAAGCGGTTCGACGGCGGCGCCGACGTCGTCGTTGCCGAACGCCCCGCCGATGCGCTGACGGTGCCACAGCAGGTGCGGACGCTGCGCAAGATGGCGCCGTGGGTCGTGCGGCCTTTCGTCTCCGTGGCCGGCGTACGCGATCCGTTCGCCACCCTGCGACTCTTCCGCGTCTCCGTCATTCGCGACCTGATCAAGGAGCGCGGTGATCAGCCGCTCATCGCCGGCGATGGGTGGGGTGCGAACGTCGACCTGCTGCTGCGCGCCGCGCCGCTCGCCCGACGGGTCGAGACCGTGGAGCTCGCGCCGCGCTACGACGTGCGCGCCCGTGACACGCGCGTACGAGCGTGGAGCGACGCGATGGGCCTTCTTCGCTTCGCCCGCAGCGCCCGCGGTCGGAGCGTCCGCGCCACGCGCGCATGAGTGCTCCGTTCGTCCTTGTCCGAAACGTCGTTCTCACGCTCGCTCTGCTTCTCGCTACGCCGCTGGCCCGCGCGCAGGAGTCGCATCAGGAGCGACAGAACGTACCGTGGGGCGTCGGCGAGCGGCTCGAGTACGACCTCAGGTTCGGCAAGTTGAAGGTCGGTTCCGGCTCGATGGAGGTCTCCGACGTCGAAGAGATCCGTGGCCGCGAAAGCTGGCACACCAAGTTCGAGGTGCGCGGCGGCACATTCTTCTATCGCGTCAACGACACGTACGAGAGCTGGTTCGACACGCACACCGGCAACTCGCTGCGCTTTCGTCAGGACCTCAACGAGGGCAGTCGCGACGTCGAGCGCATCTTCAACATCTTCCCCGAGCGCGGCGTCTTCACCGAGAACGCCGACACCGCGATGGCCAGCGTGAAGAATCCGCTCGACGACGGATCCTTCCTCTACTTCATTCGCACGCTGCCGCTCACCGTCGGCGAGACGTACAGCTTCGACCGCTATTTCCGGCCCGACCGCAACCCCGTGACGATCAAGGTGCTGCGCAAGGAGCGCATCAGCGTGCCGGCGGGCGACTTCGATGCGATCGTCGTGCAACCGATCATCAAGGCGAAGGGCATCTTCTCGGAGAACGGCCACGCCGAGGTCTGGCTTTCGGACGACAAGAACCGCATCATGCTGCAGATGAAGTCGGGTCTGTCATTCGGGTCCATCAACCTGTATC
>JBDSML010000068.1:0-41536 GCA_039915865.1 Gemmatimonadaceae bacterium
GCCTACCGCTGCTTCATGCGGACGCACATCGACAGTCTCGTCCTCGGGCCGTTCCTGCTCGAGAAGGCGAGCCAGACTGAATGGAAGGAGGACGTCGAATGGCAGAACGAGTTCCAGCTCGATTGACGGCGGCCGAGGGACGCAAGTTCGGCTTCACCGTCGGCATCGCGTTCCTTGTCCTCGGGTCGATCGCGATGTGGCGCGGCAAGCAGCGAACGTCGATGGTGCTGTTGAGCCTCGGTGGTGCCCTCGTTCTGGCCGCCCTCGTGGTGCCGACGATGCTCGGCCCCGTGGAGCGTGCGTGGATGGGGCTGGCCCATCTGATCTCGAAGGTGACGACGCCGATCTTCATGGGCATCGTCTACTTCGTCGTCATGACGCCGATCGGCTTCCTGCGCCGCATGAGCGCCGGTAAGATGGGTGCACCGAAGAGCTCGTCGGTATCCAACTGGGATGCGCACACTCCCGCGGTCGCGCGCCGCGAGAGCATGGAACGTCAATTCTAGAACCTCGGAGACATACGTGGCTCAGGCACAAGGCGGCTTGCTCGGCGAGCTGTGGGCGTTCATGCGGGAGCGCAAGAAGTGGTGGCTCCTCCCCATCCTGATCGTGCTGTTGACGCTCGGCGCGTTGCTCGTATTCGCGCAGGGCTCGGCGCTGGCACCGTTCATCTATACGATCTTCTAGCCAACACGAGACTTCCAGGGACGCAACGCAGAAGGGCGCAGTAACTGCGTCTTTCTGCGCTCGCGCCGCCTGCGGTCGCGCGCGCAGCGCGTGCCGACTGCGGTAGCTGGCTGGCGCAGCAGGAAAGACGCCATAGCTTCACCTCATGCGCACGCCGGACCAGGCATCACTCGCCATCTCCCCCAAGCCACACGACGACGAGATCGACGTCTTCGGACTGTCGCACCCCGGCCTCGTCCGCGCGGAAAACCAGGATCACTACCTCCTCGCCACGATCCACAAGCGCGTCAACATCATCAAGACGAACCTGTCCGCGCAGGCTCAGCTGCCCATGGAGGACGAGCGCCTCGCCTTTGTCGCCATGGTCGCCGACGGGGTCGGCGGTGCCGAGGGAGGCGAGGAGGCCAGCGCGACGGCGCTCGAAAGTGCGATGCACTACCTCGCGCGCAGCACCGAGTGCTACTACCGCGCCGATGGCACCGACGAGCAGTTCATCAACGCCCTCCAGGCGGCGGCGATGCTCAGCCACGAAGCCGTCCTCGCCAGGGCGAGGGATGTGGCGGAGGGACGCACCATGGCCACGACGCTCACGCTGTGGATGGGTGTCTGGCCCTGGTTCTATCTCCTCCAGGTGGGCGACTCGCGTTACTATCTCTATCGCGAGGGACTGCTCACACAGGTCTCGCGCGATCAGACCATCGCGCAGGACCTGCTCGACCAGGGCGTCTTCACGCGCACCATGGCGGCGCGGTCGCAGTACTCCAACGTCCTCTCGAGCGCTATCGGCGGCGAGGCCGCGGTGCCCGTCATTACCCGCATGCGCGCCGACTGGAACAATGTCCACCTGCTCTGCACCGACGGACTGACCAAGCACGTGTCGGACGCGCGCATCGCCGAGGTGCTCGGCAGCATGCACTCCGCGAAGGAGGGCTGCGACCAGCTGCTCGCCGATGCCCTCGCCGCCGGCGGGACCGACAACATCAGCATCATCATCGGACGAGCCGTCCCTCGAAAACAACAATGATTCCTTTCCGCATTCTCGCCGCCTGTGTCCTCTGCACGACTACGCTTTCCGCGCAGCAGGGCACCGGCGCGGCGTCGCGCGCGGCGGCGCGCGATTACCGCGAGGCGAACGAGGGCGCGATCCTCACGGAATTCGCCGCACTGCTGTCGCTGCCCAATCTCGCGAGCGACTCGGTCGGGATTCGTCGCAACGCCGATCACCTCATCGGCATGCTCGGCAAGCGTGGCTTCACGAATACGCAGCTGCTCACCGTACCGGGCGGCCCGCCGGCGGTGTACGGTGAGCTCAAGGCGCCTGGCGCGACGCGCACGCTGGTGCTCTACGCGCACTACGACGGCCAGCCCCTCGACCCGAAGCAGTGGACCACTCCGCCCTGGTCGCCCGTGCTGCGCGACAAGGATCTCCTCGTCGGCGGCAAGGTCATCCCGATTCCCGCCGACAGCGGCCGCGTCGATGGCGAATCGCGCATCTACGGCCGCTCCGCGGGCGACGACAAGGCGTCGATCATGGCGATCCTCGCCGCCGTCGACGCGATGCGTGCGTCGAAGACGGCGCAATCGGTGAACCTCAAGGTGTTCTTCGAGGGCGAGGAGGAGGCAGGCTCGCGTCACCTGCGCGAGATCCTCGTGAAGTACGCGCCGCTGCTGGCGTCCGACGGGTGGCTCTTCTGCGACGGACCCGTGCACCAGAGCGGCAAGCCGCAACTCGTGTTCGGCAATCGCGGCATCACGTCGTTCGAGCTCACGGTGTACGGACCGGCGCGCGCGCTGCACAGCGGCCACTATGGCAACTGGGCGCCGAATCCTGGCGTCATGATCTCGAGTCTCATCGCCAGCATGCGCGACGACGACGGGCACATCAAGGTTGCCGGCTACTACGATCAGGTGAAGCCGATCACGGCGACGGAGCGCCGTGCCATCGCCGCACTGCCGAAGTTCGACGGTGAGCTCCGCAAGGCACTGGGCATGGCGCACACGGAGGCGAATGACGCGCTGCTCGCCGAGCGCATCATGTCGCCCGCGTTCAACCTGCGCGGCATCCGCGTGGGCGGTGTGCGCGAGACAGGCTCGAACACGATCTCGCCGGTGGCGTACGCGTCGTTCGACTTGCGTCTCGTCCCTGCGCAGGATCCCATGAAGATCCAGCAGCTCGTCGAGGCGCACATCCGGAAACAGGGCTACTTCGTGACGAAGGACTCGGCGTCACTCGAGGTGCGTCTCGCGCATCCGAAGGTCGCGCGTGTGGAGTGGCTCGAGGGGTATCCGGCGTCGCGCGCGCCGCTCGACGGGCCGTTCGGCAAGGCCATCTTCAGCACGTTGCGCGACGGCGCGCGCGAGGCGCCGCTGGCGATTCCGACATCGGGCGGCACCGGCCCGACGTACATCTTCGAGCAGGTGCTGGGCATTCCGATGATCTCGCTGCCCATCGCGAACTACGACGACAACCAGCACGCCGCGGACGAGAATCTTCGCGTGCAGAACCTGTGGGACGGCATCGAGACGTACGCGGCGCTGCTCGCGGGGCTGGGGAAGATCTGGGGAGAGAGGACCGTTCCTTAAGCCTGCACGTCCTGTACGTCGGGATGCCCTCGATGCCGCCCAGGAGCATCGGCTGCCCAACCGGGCGCGAACGTGCCGCGGTCCACCTGCGGGAAGAACAGCTGCTCCACTCTCCACCAGAGTGCCTTCATGAGGAACGCGGGGAGCACGCGTGACGCCTTGTGCAACGCGAGCTGTAAACGGCGATACGATGCGATGTTCCTTTCGTCGATGTGGCGGTTTTGGCCGAATCCGGCGTAGTGGAAGAACGACTGCGCATACTTACGGTCGACTGCCTCCAACTCGTACCCCATCAGCTTGAGCGCACGCTGGAAATAGCCCGCGTCGTCCCACACGTTGCGCGGCACCGGGCCGTCCTGGATATCGACGTGATAGATGTGCGACTCGGGACACGCCAACGCCTCGCGCTTGTAGATGCAGAACTGCGTCTGCCAGCGCTCGTTCAACGTGATGAGTTCCCCAGAGAATGAATCCATGTATTCCGCTACCTTCGGGTTGTACTCGGCCGACATGGCGATGAGCTTCGGGTTCGCCTCCAGGCGCCGCATCATCTCGTAGATGAAGTCTGGCTTGAGAATCTCGAAGTCCGCATCCACCGTGGCATGATAGCGGGTGCCGGTGAGCTTCTTCAGCTCGCGATCCCAGATGGTGTAGCACAGCTCGAACGGACCCCAGAGATAGCGCTCCTGTGGCTTGCGTTCGTCGGTATGCTCGGGATTCTCCCAGATCTCGACGTACGGCAGTTTGCGCCACTCAGTGAAATAGCGTGCGCGCAGCGACGACAACACCCAATTGCTGTAGATCACGAGCTTGAACGGAATCGCGGAGATTTTCGCATAGCTGCGCACGGTGTAGTCCGCGATCACCATATCCCTATCGGTCACGAGCATGAAGAACGTTATCACTTCACCACTCCCATCGTGTCGAGAGACAAGGGTCCCGCCGCTGCCATTACTGCGACCATCCGGCCGCGTATGTGCTGCGGTCAGCCTTGCGAAAGAGCAGTGCGCCCAGCACGCGCGCGACGACGCGTGACACCGGATCGCCGAGTGAGAACACGCCAGTCCGACGAATGATCATCAACCGCCGATACAGCGCCACGTTGTTCTCGTCGATGTGACGGTTCTGGCCGAACGCGCCATAGTGGATATACGAGCGGCGATATCGGCGGTCGAGCACCTCGAGATCATGCCCAGCGAGCCTGAGTGCGCGTTGGAAGTATCCGGCGTCGTCCCATACACCGTCGGCATCTTCGAAATATGCATGCGACACGGGGCAATCGAGTGCCGCGCGGCGGTAGATACAAAAATGAGTGTGCCATCGCTCATTCAACGTGATGACACGGTTGGAGTAGCTCTCGAAATGCGACTCGATGCGAGGATTGTAGTCGGTGGACATCGCGATCAGCCGCGGATGCGCGTCGAAGCGTGCCAGCATGGTATGGACGAAATCCTCGTCGAGGATCTCGCAGTCCGCATCCACGGTCGCGTGAAAGGGTGTGGCAGTGAGCTTCTTCAACTCGCGATCCCACATGGGGTAGCACAGCTCGAACGGGCCCCAGAGCGTTTTGTCGCTCGGCTTACGGTCGTCCGTGTGCTCCGGGTTCTCCCAGATCTCGACGAACGGCAGCTCGCGCCACCTGGGAAAATACTTCGCGCGCAGCGACGACAGGACCCAGTTGCTGTAGATGACGAGCGTGAACGGAATGCCGGTGAGCTTCGCGTAGCTCCGCACGCTGTAGTCGGCGATCACCATGTCGCGGTCGGTCACCGGCATGAAAAACGTGATCATCGCCGAACCACCACCACGCGGTCATGAGGCGAATCGGGCAGAGACAGCGGCGTACCGTTGGTCGCGGCATCGAACGCGCGGCGTGCGGCGTCGTCGTGCAGCTCGACGATCAGCATCCGCACGCGCGACAGCCAGTGCGCGGCCTTGGCGCCGAACAGTGCTCGCTCACCACCCTCGATGTCGATCTTGAGCAGGTCGATCTCCGTATCCCCGGCCCGGACGATGACGTCGGTCATGTCCATGCCCACCAGGTCCGCTGTTTCACCTTTCCGACATTCGCGCATCGTGATTCCCCATTCGCCCACGTCGGGTTCGCGCACGATGCACAGTCCCGTGCGATGCGACCACACCGCACCCTCGACGAGTGTCACACGATCACCGAAGGGCGCAAGGTTGCGACGCGCCACGGCGAGGTTGGCCGCGTCGGGTTCGATGGCCAGCACGCGTGCATCCGGAAAACGTGCGAGAAAATAGGCTGACGCATAGCCCACGTTGGCGCCGAGATCCACGATGTTGCGTGGCGACTCGCCGGCGTGGAAGACGTCATAGTCTCCGCGCATGAAGATTTCCACGAACACCAGATGGTCGCTGCCTCCCGCTCGTCCCCAGAGCGTGAGTCCCGTACCGAGCGTCGGCATGCGATACAGCTCGCCCGTGTGCAGTCGCGCCTCATTTCGTTCGATCGCACGTGAGGCACGCCGCCGCTGCACGGCCCGGAGCGCGCGCGCGATCCAGCGCATCATAGTCGTCGCACGGCTTCATCCAGCACATCGCACAGCGCATGGCGAAAGATCTCGGGCGAGAACGATGCGAGTCGCTCGTCGGCGCGGAGGACCAGGCTCTCGCGCGCGGCCGCATCATTCCACAGGCGATGAATCGCGTCGGCGATATCGTCCACGGAACCGGGGTCGACGAGCAGCGCCGCATCCTCGCACATTTCCCGGATGCCCCGGATGTCTGCCGTAATCACCGGACAGCGCGCGGCCCACGCCTCCAGGATCGGCAGGTTGGTCGGTCCGAAGAAACTCGGCATGATGAGAGTCTCGGCGGCCGCGTACAGTGTCGCGATGTCGTCGTCATCCACGAAGCCAAGGTAGTGCAGTTGATCCACTACGTCGACGCATCGCGCCACTGCCATGACGTCGGCATACGTGCGCTCGCGCAGGCCCGGTCCGCGATCGCCGACGAGCACGAGTGCCGGCGAGATCCCATACCGTCGACGCACGATGCCGAGCGCCTCGATGATTGCGACGTGGTTCTTGTGAGGGAGGAAGTTGGCCGGGTAGAACAGGAAGCGCGCGGGCAGGTTGAACCTGGCGCGCGCGCGCGCTGCTGCAGTGACGAGGTCGCACTCGCGGACGTACGCGGGTACGGTGTAGGGCACGACCATGACGCGATCGGGCGTCAGACCAAATGCGGAATACGCCTGCAGCAGATCCTGCCGCCCTGTCTCAGACTCCGCCACCATCAGCACGCTCCGCTTGGCCGCCAGACGGAGTGTGTTCTCGATCTCGGTCCACAGCCCCGCCGACGCGAACTCCGGAAAGTGCGGTTGACGACGGTGCTGCGTGTCGTGGACCGCCACGATTGATGGGATGTCCGTCTCGACGGCGAGTCGAGTGACCGAGGGGAAGTAGAGCAGATCCACGCCGTGCCCGCGAATCCACTGCGAGGCGCGCTCGTTCACCACCGGCGCATCATCCGGCATCGTCCCCCGCACCAACCCGTGCGCCATCTGGAGGGCACGACGCAGGATCGGCACCCGCGCGTGCGCGCGCATCCACGCCATCGCACGCTGCGACGGCGCCTGGTGTGCAAGCGCGAGGTGCTCGAGTCCAGCCCTGTGCATCTGCGCCGGCGCGAACAGCGTGATCTCGCCGGTTGGGTTCCGACGCTTCCACGCCGCGAAACCATCGACCACCAGCTGCGTGTATTGCGCGACGCCACCATGCTGCGGGCTGACGTCGGTGTAGATGCCGATGTGCATCACAGGGTGGCCTTGGCACGTCGGAGAGCGGACCACAGTGCATTGGCAAATCGCTCGGGAGAGAATACGGTCGCCCGCGCCAGCCCGCGCGTCGCCATCTCCGCGGCAAACGCGTCGTCGTTCCAGATCGACAGAATGGCGTCCGCGATATCATCGGCCGAACTGGGCGGCACGAGCAGCGCGGCGTCACCACACATCTCACGGATACCACGAATGTCGGACGTGATCACCGGACACCCGAGCGCCCATGCCTCGATCAACGGGATGTTCATGGGCCCGGTGTAGCTCGGCATCACGAGCGCTGAAGCCGCCGCATAGAGCCCGGTCATGTCCTGGTTCTGCACCACGCCCACGTAGTGGATCTGGTCGGCAATTCCCATGCGAGTTGCGGTCGTCATGAGCGTCCGCCACGTCTGCGCCGCCAGCGGCCAGTTCTGCGCGCCCGAGAGCACGAGCGGCACGCGAAGACCCGCTCGCATCTTGATGATGCCGAGCGCCTCGACAAGCCGAACGTGGTTCTTGCGCGGTTGGAACTGCGCCGGGTAGAACACATATCGCTCCGGCAGCTTCAACTCGTGTCTTACCCGCGCCGCCTCTTCGGTGCGCCGATCGACGCGAATGTGTGGCGGCACCGTGTAGGGCACGATCGCCACGCGATCCGGCGTCAGGCCGTACTCTGTGTACCACTCGAGCAGATCGGCCTTGCCCGTCTCGCTGTTCGCAACCACCAGCGCGGCGCAGCGCGCTGCATTCCTCAGCAGGTATTCGACCCGCTCGAAGTACCCGTCCTGATGCTCGGGCAAATGGGGCTGGCGGATGTGCTCGATGTCGTGCACGGTGATCACCGCCGGCAGTCCGCTCTCCACGAGCAGTTGGTGGTTGTCGGCGGGCGCGTAGGCGATATCCACGCCGCGGGCGCGCAGCCAGTCGCCCGCAGCGTTGCGCCCCGCAGTGGCCGTGGGATCATGCCGCCGCCGCGCCGACAGCCGGCCGCGTACAGCCACGGCCATGCGTCGCACTGCGCCGGTGCCGAGCAACCGACGGCCGATCACGGCTCCGCTCGAATGCGGCGGCATTCCGTCATACTGGTCGAACCGGGCGTGGAGTGACTGCGCGGCATCGCACGCCGATGGTGACCCGAACAGCGTCAGGCGATCGGCCGCGAAGTCCGACGGGCGCGCCGCGAGCGCGCGAAACACGGACATCGTGTACTGTGTTATGCCGCCGTCAGCAGGGTCGGTGTGATGCGCGGAGACGCCGAGATGCATGCGGCTGTGCTCGATGGGTTCGCGGAGCGCGGCGAGGCGCATAGAATGGGAGAAGCCTAGCCCGTATCATGATCATCGGCAACAACTTGCGGAGGACCTGATTGACTGAAGTCGTGATCGAAGCGGAGAAACGCGACGGGCTTGGGCTTCGCGAACTCGTCGATGCGCGCGAACTGCTCCTCTTCCTCGTGTGGCGCGAGATTCGTGTTCGCTATGCACACACGGTGCTCGGAGTCCTCTGGACCGTGCTCCAGCCGCTGGCCACGATGGCGCTCTTCACCATCATCTTCAGCCGCCTGACGAACGTCGCGCCGCCGGGCGTCCCTTATCCCATGTTCGCGCTCATCGGCCTCGTCGCGTGGTCGTATGTCGCCGGGGCGGTGGCTGGCTCGGCAGAGAGTCTCATCGCCAACCCCACACTCATCACGAAAGTCTATTTCCCGCGGCTCGCCATCCCGCTCGCGCCTGTCGGTGCCGGGCTGCTCGACTTCGCGGTCTCCTCGGCGCTGTTGATCCTCGGGCTGCTGTACTATCGGATCGTTCCGTCATTTCCGCGCGTCTTGCTCGTCGTACCGATCACGACGCTGCTCGTCCTTGCGACAGCCGGCATCGGCGTCTTCCTCTCAGCGGCGAATCTGCGCTTTCGAGACGCACGATACACGATTCCCTTCGCGCTCCAGCTGTGGTTCTTTGGCTCGCCCATCGCCTATTCGCTGTCGTCGCTGCCAGACAGGTATCGCACGCTCTTTCTCCTCAATCCTCTGGCGGGCATCATCGAGGGCTATCGTGCCGCGCTGCTGCCCGACGTGCCGCTCGAATGGTCGCATCTCGGGGGCGCCGCGCTGACGTCCGTGTTGTTGTTCGTCACAGGGGTCGTCTACTTTCGCGGCGCCGAACGCTCGTTCGCGGACCTCGCATGAGCGAGACAAATCCGGCCATTCGTGTCGAAGGGCTCGGCAAGCGATACCGCATCGAGAGCGTGCGGGAGCCGTATCAGACCATTCGAAGCGCGCTTGTGCGCAGCGTGGCAAACGTCCAGGCGCGACTGGCCGGCAGCAAGCGAACGGACCAGTACATCTGGGCAGTCGATGATCTCTCGTTTGAGGTGGAGCGCGGTACCGCACTCGGCATCGTCGGCCGCAACGGGGCGGGGAAGACAACGCTGCTACGCATCCTGTCGCGCATCACCACGCCGACGAAGGGTCGCGCCGTCCTCTCAGGCACCGCTTCGGCGCTGCTGTCGGTGGGCACGGGCTTTCATTCCGAACTGAGTGGCCGGGACAATGTGTTCCTGAACGGCTCGGTGCTCGGGATGTCGCGCCGCTTCATCCGCACGAAGTTCGACGAGATCGTCGCATTCGCCGAGGTGGAGAAGTTCATCGACACGCCGATCAAGTACTACTCGTCGGGGATGCAGATGCGGCTCGGCTTCGCGGTCGCGGCATTTCTCGAGGCGGAGATCCTGCTGATCGACGAAGTTCTCGCTGTGGGTGACACGGCGTTCCAGAAGAAGTGTCTTGCCAAGATCGACGATGTCGCGCATCACGGACGAACGGTGCTCTTCGTTAGCCACCACATGGCCGCGGTGAGTCAGATGTGCACGCGTGCGCTGTGGATCGATGGTGGACGTCTTCGTCTCTCCGGCACCCCAGCGTCCGTGATCGAGGCATACCTGTCCGACAGCGCGGTGGCCTCGGGCGAGCGCACCTGGAGCGCCGACAGCGACGCGCAGCAACCCGGGGGCGACAAAGCTCGGCTTCGCGCAGTCCGCATTCGGAATGCCGCGGGTGTGCCGTCCGATACGCTCGACGTCGGCAAGCCGTTCACGGTCGAGATCGAGTACGAGGTGAAGAAGCTGCTTCCGTACTCGATGGTCTACTTCACGCTGCGTACCAATGAAGGTGTGGCAGTCCTGACGTCGGTGGACGCATACGATGGTCTCGTTGGTGAGCACGGACGAGAGCCGGGGATCTGGGTCAGTCGCTGCACGATCATGGGAAACTTTCTCAGTGAAGGGGCCTACTATCTCGATGTGACCGCAGCGCACCCGCTCGTGGAGTATCTGTTCCTCGAGGAGTCGGTGCTCTCTTTTTCAATCGAGGAGACGGGTTCGGTGATCGGCACGTACCTCGCCGAGTGGCCAGGCGTGGTGAGCCCGCCGCTGCCCTGGTCGATCGATCGCGTTGGTGACGCGCCACGCTGATTGATGCTGACAGTCAACGCACCATCCAGTCGTCCTCGAGAAGCTGCCGGCGCAGCTCATCGTCGGCCAGTGCACGCCAGGCATACATCGCACGCCCCGTGCGCTCCGCGGCCAGCATCCGAAGACGCAGCGGAAACACGCGCCTGCTCCAGCGCACCGGCGTCACCGAAAGCTCGACGAGCCCCGCCAACATGATATTCTTCACGAACATTCGCGCTAACGCCGCGCGCGAGCTCGCACGGTCGCGCCGCACAAGCGCGAACGCCTCCGATCTTCCCTCGTTCTTCATTCGCCAGCGAAGATAGCGCACGGTCATGCGGTGGGCCGGGATGTGATGATGTACCAGCGCACCGGGCAAGTAACCCACGCGTGCGCCCGTCGCACGCAGCTTCCGAAACAGACCGCCCTCACCGTCGCCGACAGATTCGTCGCCGACGAGTTCGGGATTGAAGCCGCCCGCGGCGAGCAGCGCAGAGCGACGGATCGCCATGTTGAGCCCCCAGAACGACTCGGTCTCGTCGAAGCTCGCGTCCGGGCCCATGTCGCGCAGGCTGAGCTGAAAGAACATCGGTCGCCGCGCGACGAGCGCAAGCAGCCACGCCGGAGGTGGGCACTCCCACGCTGGATGCGAAGGACCTCCTGCCGCAACCATCTCCGGATGCGCCGCGAATCCCTCGACGTACGTGCGCGCCCAACCGGGCGCGAAGGTGGCGTCGTCGTCGACATACGCGAGCAACTCACACGTGGCGTGCGTAGCGCCCGTATTGCGCGCGTAATGCAGGCCAAGCCTCGGCTCGGGAATCCAGCGCACTGGATGGCGCGCGTCCTCGTTGAAGGAATTCAGCGCCGTGCGCAGCACGATGTCGGCCGCGTTGTCCACGACGATCAACTCGATCGGAATATCCTGCTCCTCAAGCGACGCCAGCGCCCGCATGAGCGACACGGAGCGCCGGTACGTCGGGATGATCACCGTCAGTCGACTCAACCTGTAGTTTCGGTTGGCCGCAGAGCGCGCATCGTGGCCTGCGCTGCCGCCATCATTGGGCCGGCAACGCATCGCCTCGGCGAGAGAACGAGTCCCCGCATCCGCACCCTCAGGGTGTAAGCGGCATTGGCTTCGCCGGATCCTCCACCGTCTTGAGCACATCGCGCCACGCGAACCTGTGCCCCGACTTCCGCACATAGTAGTCCATCCACGCCTGCTCCGCCGTCGACTTGAGCAGCTGGTTGCGCGGGTCAGGAATGCCGTGCGTGTTGCCTGGATAGACGTAGAACTCCGTGGGGACGCCGAGCTTCTTCAGCGCCATGTGCAGTCCTTCGCTCTCCGGACGCGGCACACGCGGATCGTTGTCGACGACATGAATCATCGTCGGCGTCTTCGCGTTCTTGATGTACGCCGCCGGCGACTGGCGCCACCAGCTCTGCATCACCTCCGGACTTTCCCAGTACATCTTGTCGCCCAGATACCACTGACGACCGCGCTGCGTGTCGCTCTCGCCGTACATCGAGATCCAGTTGTAGACGCCCGCGCCCGTGGAGATCGCCTTGAAGCGATTCGTGTGCGTGAGAATCCAGTTCGACCAGTGCCCGCCGGCGCTCCATCCGAGCACGCCCATCTGCGTGCTGTCGACGAGACCCTGCGCGATCAGGTGGTCGACGCCCGCCATGATGTCGTTGTAGCCCTTCGTGAAGTAGTCGCCCTGGCTCTCGATCTCGAACTTCTGTCCGTAGTTCGTCGAGTTGCGATAATTGGGCATCAGCACGACGTACCCGGCACCCGCGTAGATCTGCGAGCCGTATCCGCCGTTGAAGCTCAGCACGTCCGCCGACTGCGGTCCGCCGTGGATCGACACGATGAGCGGATACTTCTTGCCCGCTTGATAGCCGACGGGCTTCACGAGCACGCCGCCCACCGGCGTTCCGTCGAGGCCCTTCCACGTGATCTCCTCCGTCTCGCCGAGCGCGAAGTCCCGCGTCTGCGGATTCGCGTCCGTGAGCTTGATCCACGCGCTCGGCGTCTCGACGTCGCTGATCGCGTTGACGGTGTACAACGACGGCGGATTCTTCGGATCGCTGCGATTGATGAAGATGCGATCCGTCTCGTCGTCCTGCGACGCGCGGAGGCTCGCCTTCTCGTTGGTGATCTGGCGGACCTTGTTCGCCGCGACATCGAGCGCCATCAGCTGGTCCGTCGCCTTCACACCCTCATTGAAGTAGATCGTGCTGCCGTCCTTCGACCAGAAGCCGATCGTGACGCCACCGTCGAAGCCCGTGCCGATCTTCTTGAACTGGCCACCCTTGTCGCCCACGCCGCGCGTGTAGACGCGAAGGTTGTGGCGCATGATGAAATCGTCCGGCGCAGAGAACGCGATCGTCTTGCTATCCGGCGAGAAGCTGAGCGGACTCTCGCTGATGTCCTTGTTCTTCGTGAGCCGCTCCGTCTGGCCACTGGCGACGTCGAGCAGATACAGATCCGCGTTGCCCGTCTGCTCGAGGATATTGCGCTCGTAGCGATTGGCCGAGATGGCGTGATAGCCGATGTACTTGCCGTCCGGGGAAATGGTGAAGTCGCCAACGCTGTACGACGTGTCGCGCGTCAGTCGCGTCGTCCGCCTGTTGTCGAGGTCCAGGGCCCACAGGCTCGACACCGGCACTTCTGCGTTGCGGACGCGGACGTCGAACCGCTTCTCGAGACGAACGCGCGCGTCGGGGTCGACGGTGTCGGCGGTCGCGAAGTAGATGCGCTTCGAGTCGGGCGACACGCGCCAGAGGCCCACACCAGTCGGGTGACGCGTGAGCTGCACGGGCTTGACCGAATCTCCCGCGACGATCGCTGACGTCGGGAGCGCGTAGAGCTGTTCCATCGATGGCTGGCCGGAGCGATAGATGAGCCAGCGACCGTCCTTCGTGAAGCCGTACGTCGTGATGCCGCCTTCCTTCGCATCGGTGATCTTGCGGGCTTCGCCGCCGTCGGGACGCATGAGATAGAGCTGGAACGACGCGCCACCCATGCCGCCACCGGCCGCTGCGGGGAAATACGGTGCGCCCGGTCCGCTCGTCGGCAACGTTGCCGCCCGTGCCGCCGCCGCGGCATTCGCCGCCGCCGCATCGCGATCGGACAGGAAGACGAAGAACTGCCCGTCGCGCGACCAGGTCGGCGTCGTCTCGCTCTTGTCAGCCGTGTAGGTCAGTCGCTTCGTGCTCGATACACCCTGCTGCGTGTTGACGACGTAGATGTCGCTCTGGCGTCGCATCTCCTTCCAGTCCGGCACGCTCAGCGTATACAACACCCACTTCCCATCCGGACTCGGCGCCGGTTGTCCGAGCTGCCGCATGTTCTGCACGTCGAGCCAGTTCATCGGCCGCAGCTCTGCGCGGTTCGATGGGGCGCTCGACGTCGACGGGCCGTCCTGCGCCGAAGCTGGCGAGGCGTGCGTGCCGAGCGCGAACGCCGTGAGCGTCAGTACTGCGGCAGCGCGAACGAAGTGGGGAGTTTCCATCAAGGTGCTCCGAAGGGGGAAACCGATCTGTCAGCCGTCCTATCCTGCGCTCTCGGCGATCGGTACGCCAGAGTGGCAATTGAAGCATGTCGTCCCAAACGAAGTGAGCGACCTGCTCCTGGCGACACCGATATATTGTCGTCCATGAAGGTCATCATCTTCGGTGCGAGTGGCATGGTCGGCCAAGGCGCGCTCCGCGAATGCCTCGCTGACCCCGACGTCGAACGCGTGCTCTCCGTTGGGCGCAGCGCACTCGGGCAGCAGCACCCGAAGCTGCGCGAGATCGTGCACCCGAATCTCCTCGAGCTCGCGTCCATCGAGCCCGACCTCACTGGCTACGACGCCTGCTTCTACTGCCTCGGGGTCTCCTCCGCGGGGATGAGCGAAGATCGCTACACCAGCATCACATACGACCTCACGATGGTCGTGGCCGGCACACTGGTGAAGCTCAACCGCGGCATGACATTCGTCTTCGTCTCCGGCAAGGGCACCGACAGCTCCGAACGCGGACGCAGCATGTGGGCGCGCGTGAAGGGCAGGACGGAAAACGCGCTCCTCATGCATCCCTTCAAGGCCGTCTACATGTTTCGGCCAGGCGCCATCATTCCGATGCATGGCGTGAAGTCGAAGACCGGCTGGTACAACGTCATCTACACCGCTACGCAGCCGGTCTACCCGGTGTTGAAGCACTTCTTCCCGGGCTCCGTGACCACCACCGAGCAGCTCGGCCGAGCGATGCTCGTCGTCGCGAAGAGGGGGTACCCCAGGAAGATCCTGGAGGGGATCGACATCAGCTCTTTGCCAGATCGGCCCTTGTGATAATTATCATGTGCATGTATAGTTCATGCCATGAACTATAAAGCGCACGAGGGAACTGACGTCGAAGCTGGTCCCGATCTGGGCCCGATGTTCGCGCTGCTCGAGGCCGCTCGAAGCGTTCAGGGCAAGTTCGAGGCGGCGTTGGATTCTGTCGGCCTCTCGCCGGCCAAGTATCAGGCGCTCGACGCACTGGTCAAGGCAGGACAACCGCTTGCCCTGAGCGAACTTGCGGGCTGCCTCAACTGCGTGCGGTCAAATGTTACCCAGCTCGCGGACCGGCTCGAGTCCGACGGTTTGATGCAGCGCGTGGATGACCCGATGGATCGCCGCGCGATTCGCGCTGTCATCACGCCGTTGGGGGTGGAAAAGCATGGTGCCGGCGCGAAGGTGATTCGCGTGCTTCAGGAGCAATATGCCGGAAGGATCAGCGAGTCAGACGGCGTAGCCTTCTTGAGGGTGTTGTCCGAGATACGGTGATTCGAACCTTTTTTTGATAGCGAGGTTCATATATGCACTGTATCAATGATGAACTGTACTGCAAGTGTGTCTGTTGAGTGGCTTCGCGGGTTAAAACCAGTAGAACCAGTGTTCTCGTAGAGTTGTCGGAGATTCAAGTCATGCCACGAAGAAGCAAAGTCGCCGCCGCGTCCACCGAGACGCTGAATCTGCGCCCCGTGATCGTCAGGGCGGGGCTCGTCCTCGCCATTCTCACGGCGTTGACGGCGTTCGCCGTTCGCGCCGGTGCTCAGACGATGGCGCTGCTGCCGCAGGGTCTCGTGCGCGCTCCATCGGCCATCGCGACCCTCGTCGCTGCGCCGTCGCGCGCCGTCGTGTTCGCTCCGGCACCTTTTGCCGTCGGCGAAGAGCTGACCTACAAGGCGACGTTTGGCGGGCTGCCCGCCGGGTCTGCTCGCATGCGTGTCGACGGCATCGAGATGGTGCGCGGTCGTCCGGCCTATCACGTCCTCTTCTCCATCGATGGTGGCGTGCCGTTCTATCGCGTCCACGATCGCTATGAGAGCTGGATCGACGTGCAGACGCTCGCGTCGCTGCGTCATCGCCAGGACATCTCCGAGGGTCGCTACCGGCGCAACACCACGTACGAGATCTATCCCGAGCGCGCCACCTTCCAGAAGGACGACGAGCCCGCGGAAGCGAGCGTCGCCAACCCACTGGACGACGGCTCATTCATCTACGCCGTCCGTGCGGCCCGCGTCCGTGTCGGTGAGACGCGCCGTGACGATCGCTACTTCCGCCCCGATCGCAATCCGGTTGTGCTCACGGGCCTGCGCCAGGACACGGTCTCGGTGCAAGCAGGAACGTTCGCGACGACGGTCGTCAAGCCGTCGATCAAGGCGAACGGTCTCTTCTCCGAGAACGGCGACGCGCAGATCTGGTTCAGTGACGACGCGAGCCGCATCCCGGTACAGGTGAAGACGAAGTTCTCCCGGTTCTCGCTCACGCTGTCGCTCGTGTCAGCTACCGTCGGCGACGCGTCAACACACGAGCGCCTGCTCGCCTCGGCGCGCGACTCACATCGCTGAGAGCGGTTGACGGGCCGCCACGCGAGCGCCACATCGTCTGACCCATGCCCGACAACCCCGCCGCGAGGCGACGGACGCTCATCGCGCCCGGTACCGCAGAGGCGGTCGCCGGGCGCGAGGCGTTTCGGCCCCTCATGTCACGTGACGTACCGAGCGAAGTCGAGCGCCCTGGTTTCTTGCTCATTCCCTTATTCTTCAATTCTTCGATTCGAGCCAGTTGTTGATCTCTTGACGGCGAAACCGAAGGCTGGAATCAAGGAATCGACGAATTGAGGAATTGACTTGGTGAGGAGAGAGAGGCGTCGCGCCGATGCTCGAAGACCGAAGAGCAGGTCCCTCGTCGCGCTGCGCGCTCCTGTCGGGACGACACCAGTGACTTGAGGTCCCTCGGTCGCGCTCCCCCACGTGATGCAGATTACTGCAGCCAGCCGTGTTGAGGGGTACTACCTCGACTAGCACGAGTTACCCGAGCCGAGCAGCATCATGCAGCAACCAGTAGAAGCTCCCACGCCGAAGGCGCTCGCCGATCTCATCGCGCGATGCGACCAGATCAACCGCTTCGAGACACAGCTCACGGCCGCCGAGGTCACCCGCATCAATGCGCTTGCGTCCGGCATCCTGGTCATGCGGCAGGTGCTGGACCTCCAACCGATGGAATCCGAAAAGCTCCCAACGCGCCAGGCCCGCATTCAGCACTGGGCGCTCACCGGCGCGCATCTTCGCGACGCGGAAACGCCCGCCATCAATGCCGTGAAGGGCCTGTTCGTCCTCGACGAGCATGAGCAGGTGAAGGTGTTGTCGGATCGCACCTGGCGCGGGCAATGGCGCTCGGTCACGCTCTGGCACAACAAGGAGAACGGCATCTCGGCGGCGCAGGTGATGGAATTCCTGTCACGCCTGACGTCGCTGGCGCAGCGCCGCGCGCCTGACGTCGCCCGTGGGCTACTCTCCCGCAGCGAAGCGTTGGAGGCGGCGCTCGATCAAGCGTCGCCGACACCGCGTTCTCGTAACTCCGGCGAAGTGCGGTAGATCGTAATCGCGCTGTCGCTGTCGTCGAACGTGCGCGTGCGACCGCCGGCGGGAAGCTCGTGCGCGCGCTGGTGCTCCACCGCGAGCACGCGTGCGAACCGCTTCGCCTGCCAGCTCTCGATCACCCGGTCGAGCATCTTCGATCCATACGGCGGATCGACGAACGCGATGTCGTAGGTCGCCTCGCCGAGCGCTGCGGCGAAGGGCAGTGCGTCGCGCTTGAAGATTCGCGTCCGCTCCCGAACGCGCAGCAGCGCGACGTTCGCGCGCAATGCGTGCAGGCTCGACGGACGAAACTCGACGAAGTCGCACCACTGTGCGCCGCGTGAGATCGCCTCAAGGCCGAGCGCGCCCGTGCCGGCGAACAAGTCCAGCACGCGCGCCTTCGGCAGATCCGCCGCCAACAGGTCGAGCAGCGCGCCGCGCACGCGCTCGGCGGTCGGCCGCACGCGCGAATCCGGCGGCGACATGAGATCCCGGTCGGCAAACTTTCCCTTGATGATTCGCATTGCCTGAGAAGTGAAGCGAGCGACGGCGAGCGGCGCCAGCCCGGCCGCCAACGAGTCTCGAGCCGGGGCGCATTTCGTGCCCTGCGTCCGGCGATGACATCGACGCAACTCACACATCGGCAGGTGCTGGTCGTCTTCAGCGGCCTGCTGATGGTCATGCTGCTCGCCGCGCTCGATTCGACGATCGTCTCCACGGCGCTGCCGACGATCGTCAAGGATCTCGGTGGCCTCGACCATCTCGCGTGGGTGGTGACGGCCTACCTCCTCGCGCAGACGATCGTCACGCCAGTCTACGGCAAGCTCGGCGACCTCTATGGTCGGAAGATCATCCTGCAGTCGGCCGTCGTGCTCTTTCTCGCCGGCTCCGCGCTGTGCGGCCTGAGCCAATCGATGACGCAACTCATTGCCTTTCGTGCGATCCAGGGGCTCGGCGGCGGTGGATTGCTCGTGACGACGCAGGCGGTCGTCGGCGAGATCGTCCCGCCGCGCGATCGCGGACGCTACCAGGGATTCTTCGGCGCCACCTTCGGCCTCGCGAGCATCGCCGGCCCACTGCTCGGCGGATTCTTCACGACGCATCTGTCCTGGCGATGGATCTTCTACATCAACCTTCCCCTCGGCATCGCCGCACTGGGGGTGCTGGCCGCGACGCTGCCCGCCCGCCCGGACCGTCGCGAGCACGCCATCGACTATGCCGGCGCGGGGCTGCTCGCGGTCGTGCTCAGCGGCATCACGTTGCTCGCCGACCTCGGTGGATCCTCGTACGCGTGGTCCTCGCCGCTGATCATGGGATTGCTGGTCTCCTCGATCATCGCGCTGGTGGCCTTCGTCGTGGTCGAGCGTCGCGCTCGCGAGCCGATCCTTCCGCCGAGGCTGTTCGCCGAACCGGCGTTCGCGCTGACATCGGCGGTCGGGCTCATCGTCGGCTTCGCCCTGTTCGGCTCCGTCACCTACTTCCCCGTCTTCCTGCAATCCGTGAAGGGCGTGAGTCCCACGGCGTCGGGGATGCAGATGCTGCCGATGATGGGCGGCATGCTGACGATGTCGATCGTATCGGGACAGCTCATCAGTCGCACGGGGCGATACAAGCACTTTCCCGTGATCGGCACAGGGGTGATGACGGTCGCGCTGGTCTTGCTCTCGCGCCTTTCACTCGGCACGGGCGCCTACCTCACGTCGGGCTACATGCTGTTGCTCGGCCTCGGGCTTGGCATGGTGATGCAGGTGCTCGTCATCGCCGTGCAGAACGCCGTGGAATTTCGGGATCTCGGTGTGGCGACATCGGGCGCGACGCTATTTCGCCTGATCGGCGGGTCGCTCGGCACCGCCATCCTCGGTTCGGTTTTCTCGGCACGGCTCGCGGCGAATCTTGGGCAGGCGAGACCGTACCCTGCCGCGTTCACGGCGTCGCTGAATACGGTGTTCCTCGTCGCGGCGGTCGTGTGTGCGGTCGGGTTTGCGCTGACCTGGTTCCTGCCGGAGCACCCGCTGCGCGCCACCATTGCCGAATCGGCGGGCAAGGCCGGCGCCGAGGCGGGCGAGGCGTTCGCGATTCCGACGGACGAGGAGAGCGCCGAATCGCAGCTGGCCGCGGCGCTGAGGTCACTCGACGACCGGGCCGTGCAGCGGCAGCACATCGAGCTCATCGTCGCGCGGGCGGGCGTATCGCTCAGCGCGCTGGCGGCATGGCTGCTCACCCGCATCGAGCGCGATCCCGGGCGAGACCCTTTCGACGTGGGCCGGGAGCGCGACATCACCGCGGACAGGGTCGGTACTGCCCTGGACGAATTGCGCGAACAGGAGCTCATCGAAGAGGTTGAAGACGAGCAGCCGCGGTATCGGCTGGCCAGCGCCGGGTGTGACGTCTACGATCGGCTCGTCACCGCGCGCCGCGCGCAACTTTCTGCCCTCGCGACGGATTGGCATGCTGACCGGGACGACCCAGCCATGTTTCTCACACGAGTGGTGCAGGGAATCGTACCTGACGCCCGCCGCGAGCCTGCATCCACCGTCTGATGAGCATCGATTTGCCCAACAGCCGGACGTCAGGACGACAACTATCGTTGACGGCCGTGCTGCCAGTCGGTCATGCTCCGTCGTCCTCACCGAGCGTACGAACACCAGACAGACAACCCGACCGTGCCTTTATCGCAAGCGAAGGAAGAAGTGACGGGAGATAGCAGCGCATGACGACGACTGCGACAATCGGCTCCGGCGTCACCGAGCGTGCTGCCGCTGCCGAGGCGTTCGTTCGCCGCTATCGGTGGTGGATCCTGCTGGGGCTCATCACGGCCGCGATCATGGAGGTGCTGGACACGACGATCGTCAACGTCGCGCTCCCGCAGATGGCTGGAAACCTCGGAGCAACGCAGGAGGAGATCGGGTGGGTGGCGACCGGCTACATCCTGTCGAACGTCGTCGTATTGCCGATGACGGCGTTCTTCACGGAGCGGTTCGGGCGGCGCAATTACCTCACCTTCTCGATCGTGCTGTTCATCGTCGCATCGTTCTTCTGCGGCACGTCCGGTTCGCTCGGAACGCTGGTGTTCTGGCGGGTAGTTCAGGGAGCCGGCGGCGCGGCGCTGCTCTCCACCGCCCAGGCAACCCTCAGACAGATCTTTCCCCAGGAAGAGCAGGGCCTCGTGCAGGCCGTGTTCATGCTCGGTGTCATCGTTGCGCCGACGCTTGGTCCTACACTCGGCGGATGGATCACCGACAACTATACGTGGGGCTGGATCTTCTTCATCAACATTCCGATCGGGATCGCCAGTGTCTTTCTCGTCAGCTCCTTCCTGCAGGATCCACCGGATGTCGCGAAGAAGCGGACACCGATCGACTGGTGGGGAATCGGGCTGCTGACTGTCGGCGTCGGGTCACTGCAGTACGTCCTGGAGGAGGGCAATTCCAAGGACTGGTTCGCCGATGTAATGATCCTGCGGTTGACGATCGTCGCCGTCATCAGTCTCAGTGCCATGCTGTGGTGGGAGTTGTCGGAGCGGAACGACCATCCCGTCGTTCAGTTTCGCGTGCTGAAGAACCGCACGTTGGCCGCATCGATCTTTCTCTTCATCGCGCTTGGCTTCGGCCTGTATGGTGGCGTGTTCCTCTTCCCGATGTTCGCGCAGGGCATTCTCCACTTTACGCCGACAGAGACCGGGCTCGCGATGTTGCCTGGTGGACTGGCGACGATGGCGAGTGCATTGATCTGTGGCCGGCTGCTCAATGGACGCGAACCTCTCGTCGATACCCGAATACTGATCTTCATCGGCGTCTCCCTGTTTGCCGTGTCGATGTGGAAGATGGGCCACCTCACGACCGGTTCAGGTGAGGCCGACGTTCGGGCGGCGTTGATCGTGCGCGGCTTCGGGCTCGGACTGCTGTTCGTCCCGATCAACAATGCGGCGTATGGAAGCCTCGAGCCCCGGGAAGCGCAGCAGGCGGCGGGGCTCATCAATCTCTCCCGGCAACTCGGCGGTTCGTTCGGCATCGCGGTGCTGGTGAACTATGTCACCAAGCACACGCAGTATCATCGTGCGGACCTCGTCGAAAACCTGGTGACGGGGAACGCCCTGACGGACACGCGGGTGCAGCAACTGACGGCAGGTTTCATGTCTCACGGTTTCTCGCTGGCGGACGCGAAGGTCGCGGCACTGACGGCGTTGAACGGTCAGGTGATGCAGCAGGCGTCGATGCTCAGCTTCAATGAAGCGTGGCTGTTCATTCTCATCGCATTTCTTGGCGTGTCTCCGGCGATCCTGCTGCTGCGCAAGCCGAGGGGCCATGCGGCGCCGGTGGACGCCCACTGAAGGCGGGGCGGCCGCTGCGCGGCCTGACGGCGCGCAGCGCCGAGTGCCCCGTAAGCGAAGGCGCGGAGCGCCGAGCGCCCCTGCGACTTCCCTGTCACCCTCAACGCCGAATCAGGGAATGGCGTCCTTGCCCATCACAGCGAGATCTTCGGCGCCGCGTCCTTCGGCGATGAGGTCGTCCATGCGTGCCGCGATGCCAGGCAGTGACGACAACGGTTTGCTCCCTGCCGTCTCGAGCATGAGGCGGACGTCCTTGCGCGCCATCTCGAGCTCGAAGCTCGGTGCGTATGCCCGTGCCACCATGTTGCGCCCGCGACCGGTGACGACGGAGGACGGATCGAAGAACTGGACGACCCGCAGCGCTTCCTCAGGGGAGACGCTGGCACCGGACGCAACCGACAGCACGTCCGCGACGAGCGCGTTGATGCCGATGATGAACGCGTTGCCGCACAGCTTGTAGACGGCGGCGAGATCGCCGCGCTCGCCGGCGTATTCCACTTTCGGCGCGAACCGCTCGAGCTCGGCCTTGACGGCGTCGAACAACGCACGCGGACCGGCGACGAGAATCGTCCCCTGTCCGGCGCGGGCCGCCGCGGGCCCGATGAACACGGGACAATGGAGATACTTCACGCCCTCGGCGTTCAGCGACGTCACGCGTTCGGCGGTGAGCGTCGGCAGCGTCGTCGTGTGGTCGAGGATGATCGAGTCGGCATCGAGACCGGGGCGCAGCCTGGCGATCACATCGGCGACGACAGCATCGTCCTTGAGCACGAGGTGGACGTGCTTCGCACCGCGGACGGCGTCGGCGGGCGTGGCAGCGACGGTGATCCCGAATTGCTCGAGCGCGCGCGCCTTGTCGGCCGTGCGGTTCCAGACGGTGACCTGATCACCGCGCTTGGCGGCGGCTTCGGCGAGGGCGCTGCCGAGCAGGCCGGTTCCGAGAAAGGCGATGCGTGTCATGGATGGTGTGATGGTTGATGTCGACGGCACTGCGAGAACAATACCGCGATGTCAAACGACTCCCGGAGTCGCGCAGAATGTCGCGTGCGCGCCGAGCGTCCGCAGGATAGGTTGGCGGCGTGAGTATCGCCGACCGATTCGTCACGCACAGCGTCGAGAACCAGCCGCCACCGCTGGCGCCGTACGACGCCTTCACGACCGACCTTCCGCTGCGCGAGGCGCTGGTGCGCGAGGGAGGCGGGTGGGCGGAGCGCGAGGTTGCAGCGTATGGCGTGGTGAGCGGCGGAGAGCTCATGGAGCTCGGCGTCCTCGCGAACGAGAACAGGCCGACGCTCCGCTCGTACGATCGCTATGGTCATCGCACCGACGTCATCGAGTTCCATCCGTCGTATCATCGCATCATGGAGCTCGGCATCGAGCACGGTGTGCCGAACTTCGCGTGGCGACACGAAGATCGCGTCGGCGCGCATGTGGCTCGCGCGGCGCTCGCGTACCTGCACAACCAGCCGGAGCAGGGCACGAGCTGTCCGTTGACGATGACGTATGCGTGCGTCCCGGCACTCCGTCATGACGCGGGCCTGGCAGCTTCGTGGCTGCCGCGCATCGCGTCGACACAGTATGACGCGCGCTTCATCCCGCCATGGGAAAAGCCAGGCAACACGATCGGCATGGGGATGACGGAAAAGCAGGGCGGCTCCGACGTGCGTGCGATCACGACGCGTGCGACGCCTGTCGGGGTGCGAGGGCCGGGCCAGCTCTACGAGCTTGTCGGGCACAAATGGTTCTTCTCGGCGCCGATGTGCGACGCGTTTCTCGTCCTCGCGCAAACTGAGGCGGGCGTCACCTGCTTCCTGTTGCCACGGTTCGCGCCCGACGGCGCGCTCAATGCCATTCGCATCCAGCGTCTGAAGGACAAGCTCGGTGATTGGAGCAACGCGAGCAGCGAGGTTGAGTTCCAGGGCGCGGTCGCATGGATGGTCGGTGACGAGGGACGCGGCATCGCGACGATTCTCGAGATGGTTGCGCTCACGCGACAGGACTGCCTCATCGGGTCGAGTGGCATCATGCGGCAGGCACTGGTGCAGGCGATTCATCACGCGCGTCACCGTCGTGCGTTCGGCAAGCAGCTCATCGACCAGCCGTTGATGCGCAACGTGCTCGCGGATCTTGCGCTGGAGTCGGAGGCAGCGATGGCGCTGTCACTTCGGGTGGCGCGTGCGATCGACGCATCGGCACGCGACCCGCGCGAGGCGGCGTTCGCGCGCATCGCGACGGCGGTCGGAAAGTATTTCGTCTGCAAGCGGTGTCCGCCCTTCGTCAACGAGGCGCAGGAGTGTCTCGGCGGTGCGGGCTATGTCGAGGAGTCGATCCTGCCTCGGCTCTTTCGGCAGTCGCCGCTGAACTCGATATGGGAGGGAAGTGGCAACATCCAGTGTCTCGACGTGTTGCGCGCGCTCGCGCGCGAGCCCGAGACGGGCGCTGCATTTTTTGCCGAGTTGGATGCGGCGCGGGGCGGGCATGTGCTGCTCGATGCGGAGGCCGGTCGTCTGCGTATGGAACTCGAGCGGCGAGATGAGGTCGAGGCGCGCTCGCGATTCGTGGTCGAGCGGATGGCGCTGGCACTGCAAGCGTCGCTGTTGTTGCGCGCCGGGAACGCTGCGGTGGCGGATGCGTTCTGCGAATCCCGGCTTGGAGACTCGCATGGCCTGTGCTTCGGCACGTTGCCAGCCGGAGCGCCGTTCGAACCGCTCATCGAGCGTGCGTTTCCGGGAAGGTCCTGAGCGGCTATGGGTACAGGAACGCTCAACTACGCATCGCAGACGCACGCAGGCTGCGCCAGGGCTGATTTACGCTGTAACTGCCGTAACTGCGTCATTCTGCGTTCGGGAAGCCAGCGCCCGCGCGCGCGAGCGCGCACAGCGATGCGTAGTTGCCGTACCCGGTCGGCGCGACGGTAGGTCCCGACCCTCGCTGTCGCTCGTGCGGGATGCCGTAAAAGCTCTCCGCGAATCTGCCGTTCGTGCCGACGAACGCACCATTCATGACGCCCTCCTGCGGTTCGTGACGGACCCCGGACCCCTCCACCGCGGGCCGCGTATCACATGTCGCAACCACTCCGCGCCGCGCGACGATCGCGCCGACCGACGGAGGATCCCATATCACTGCAGGAGATTCCAGATGCGAAAGATCCTTATCATCACCGGCCTCGGCATGGCGCTGTCCCTCGGCGGCGCCAGCGTTGCTTCTGCGCAGGCGTCGGCCCGGCCCGAGCGTTCGCGCGGCGCCCAGCAGGACAGCTCCTTCCGTCGCGGTCGCGGCGGGCCCGGCGGCATGCTGCTCAAGGGCATCACGCTCAACGCTGACCAGAAGGCGAAGGTCACCGCGATCCACGAGCGCCAGCGCGCGCAGTTCGACGCACAGCGCAAGACCGCTCAGGCACGTCCCGAGCGCCAGCGTGGCGACACCACCGGCTTCGGCGCGCGTCGCGCCGAGATGGCACAGCGCCGGACTGCGCAAGTCACCGAGCTCCGCTCGATCCTCAACGCCAGTCAGCGCACGCAGTTCGAAAAGAACGTCACCGAGATGAAGTCGCGTGTCGCGAAGGACGGACGTGATGGCGACGGCAAGAAGCAGGGTCGCAAGCCCGGCAACGAGCAGGGCAGCACCAACCAGTCGCGCTAGTCGAGCATGACTCGTCAGTAGGTGAAAGCTGCCGGCGGACGATGGGTCCGCCGGCAGCTTTGCTTTTTTACAGAGAGAGTGCTGGACGCGGCTTGACCAGCCGGCCTACCTTGGGAGCTCCCCACCATGACGAGATCGGCGTGATCGTTCACCTCATCGACGGCACCTACGAGCTATTTCGCCACTTCTACGGCGTTCGCCGCTTCAAGGGGATGGACCCACCGCTCGGCGCCGTGGCTGGTGTGCTCAACACGGTCGCGCAGATGATCGAGGACGGCGCGACACACGTCGGCGTCGCCACCGATCATGTGATCGAATCGTATCGCAACGCGCTCTGGCCCGGCTACAAGACGGGCGAGGGCATCGAACCCGCGCTGTGGGCGCAGTTCCATCCACTCGAGAACGCACTCACGGCGATGGGAGTCGTGGTGTGGCCGATGGTCGAGCTCGAGGCCGACGACGCGCTCGCCTCCGCGGCGCATCTCGCTGCGGCGGACGAGCGCGTGCAGAAGGTGTGCATCTGGACGCCGGACAAGGATCTCTCCCAGTGTGTCGTCGGCGATCGCGTCGTACAGATGGACCGGAAGAGCGGAACAATTCGCAACGCCGACGGCGTGCGGACGAAGTTCGGTGTCGACCCCAGGTTCATCCCGGACTATCTCGCACTCGTCGGCGACGCCGCGGACGGCTACCCAGGCATCCCGAGCTACGGCGCGAAAACCTCGGCAAGACTGATCGAACGGTACGGACCAATCGAGGACTTTCCACCCGACACGCTCGGCAAACAGCGCGAGCTTGCGCTGCTGTTCAAGACGCTCGCCACGTTACGCACGGATGCTCCACTATTCAGCGACGTCGATTCACTGCGCTGGCAAGCCGCAACGCCAGCATTCGACGCTGTTGCCGCCGCCATTGGTGACGAACGACTGACGAATCGCGTGATCGCGCTCGGGAGCCGGATCAGCAATTGATTGTGGTGCAAGAGGCCTGGACGGAAAAAGCAAAACTACGCGTCGCAGAATGACGCAGGCTTCGCTAACGCAGATCGAAGCAGTAACCGCGGCAGCAGTGTCCTTCTGTGTTCGCGTAGCCTGCGCCGCGCGCGCAGCGCGCACAGCGTTCCGTAGTTGCTTCGCTCTCACAGGAACAAGGGTGCCCATGTGAATGAGCATCGCACTGGACGCCAAGCGCGGCGTTACGGCAGGGCCGAGTCGTCGAAGAGCTGCACGAGGATCTGGTAGCGGGGGAAGTCGTCCTCATCGAGCTTGCCGATGGCCCAGTCGCGAAAGCCATCGCTCTGGGGAAACATCTCCTCGATCAGCTCCGTGTCATGCTGGACATCCTCCTCGAGCTGCCGCTCGCTCTCGCTCGGTTCGCGGAAGAGATCTCCCACGTCCCCCCATTCGTCGCACTCGGCGTCCATCTCGCGCTCCGCCTCGCGCGCGAGCTCGAGGAGACGATGCGTGTCCTGAATCCCGATGTCCTCCGTTGGGATGATGGAACCGTCCTCTCGTCGCAGCTGAAGATCGAGCGCCTCGAGATGATGGAACGCCGCCGAAAGGTCCGCGCCCTCCGTCGAGCGATCCAGTTCGCCCTGGACCATCGTGGCATCGCCGGTGAGTTGGCGTGCACGTTCGACATACGCCTGGACGATCGGCGGCAAGGCGACGGCGATGGGCATCACTCGCTCCCCCTGCGGCGTGGGATGAAACCACCCCACACGAACGGCGGGCATACATCGCACGAACCCCAGATCCGTGTGGCCAATCAACCGCCCGCGACTCCATAATGAGTATGGCATCCGACGCGTCTCCGATGAGGTAGCCGGAGTGTATTGCCGAGCGTCATCCGAGCGTCATCGATCGAGAACGCGTCGTACCAATTCGCCGCGCGCGTAGGCTAGACGAGAAGCTCCGTCACCCGCAGGCGCGGACTCTCGGCCACCGCCGTATCGGCGATGCGGCCGACGCGGAAGACATTCGCGATGCGTCGCTCCGGTGGCACCTGGCAGTCCTCCTCGAGCGCGGCACGGGTGTCGGCATCGTTCGCCGACGCGGACATCATCGCCACGTGAAAGCCGACAGCCGTGATCTCGAGCCACAGTCGATACATCCGTCGGCCGACGTCGAACGACGTCTCCGTGCGGCGCGGACAGAACACGAGACCCGCACCCGCGCTCCGAATCCGCGCCGCCTCGGACAACACACGCTGCGACATCCCCACCCTGGCCATCATTGCGAATCGGCTCGGCGGAAGTGCCAGCGATGCCGCAAGACGCTTCATCCCCGTGAGCGCGAGGCAATCCGCCGTGAGACCATCGCGACGATAGCGAGGATCGCTCGGCACTAACCGCGTCCACTTCCACGACTCGGCATGAAAGGCCGGCTGCGATTCGAGCGACCACGCCGCCGCGTCGTGCAGCACGCCGAGTCCCGCCAGCCGGTCGGTGCCGAGGATCAGTCGTGCGTCGGATCGTTCGAGGGCGACGAGGCGGCGGATGTCGGCAGGGTCGGCGGTGGGGAACACGCCGCGATAGCTGCGACGTCGGCCGACCCACGTCGCCATCGGGTCGGGCTCCGGATCCTCCGGTCGGATGATCGCTGCCCGGACGACTGGCTCGCAGCCCGCTGCCACCGCCCTGCGCTCGGGCTCAGGAGGGCCAAGCGACAAACCTCTCGTCGAGAGTGCGATCGCCAGTCCCTCGAATGCGGCGCCGAGGCTGGCCTGGAGATCGTGGCCGGATTCGTCGGCGACGGGCAGCGTGCGATTGAGCGCACGGAACAGGATGACGGACGATCCATCGTCGTCGAATCGCCACCGCGCCGGCTGGATGTTCCGCACGCTTGGCGCGCGAGACGCTTCGAGGACGGCGCCCGACTGTTCAGCGCGAGAGAATGCGGTCGTCATGTCGTCACCGTGCAGGCTGCCGCGCGCGCGAGGAGCAGCTTCCGTTCTTGTTCGTTGCGCGTCAGCGACACCGCGCGCTCCAACTCGACGCGCGCCTCGGCGAAGCGGCCGAGCTTGAGGAGAAGGTCGCCGCGCACGCTCGGCAAGAGATGATAATTCTTGAGCGACGGTTCCGCCGTCAGCGCATCGACGAGCGCGAGTCCCGCCTCGGGGCCGAACGCCATGGAGATGGCAACGGCGCGGTTCAACTCGACGATCGGCGACGGCGTGATCTGCGCGAGTGCCGCATACAGCGCAGCGATGCGCGACCAGTCGGTGTCGTCCGCCGTGCGCGCCCGTGCGTGACACGCGGCGATGGCGGCCTGCAACGTGTAGCTGCCGCGCGTTTCGCTGAGCGCTTCGGCCCGCTCGAGCGCGGCGAGGCCGCGGTGAATGAGGATCTGGTCCCATCGTGCGCGATCCTGCTCGAGCAACAGCACAGGCTCGCCCGACGGACCCACGCGCGCCCGCGAGCGCGACGCCTGGATCTCCATCATCGCCACGAGACCGTGCACCTCCGCTTCCGTGGGCGTGAGGCCGGCGAGGATGCGTCCGAGGCGAAGCGCGTCCTCGCACAGCGCGGGGCGCAGCCACTCTTCGCCGGCGGTGGCCGAGTAGCCCTCGTTGAACACGAGGTAGATGACCTGGAGGACTGAAGCGAGTCGCGCGGTGAACTCGGCACCGCGCGGCACTTCGAATCCGACATCGGCGTCCGCGAGGGTGCGCTTCGCGCGGACGATGCGTTGCGCGATGGTCGCCTCGGGCACGAGGAACGCGCGCGCAATTTCGTCCGTCGTCAATCCGCCGAGCAGGCGGAGCGTCAGCGCGACGCGCGCTTCGGTGGAGAGGACGGGATGACATGCCGTGAAGACGAGACGCAGCAGGTCGTCGCCGACGTGGTCGTCGAGCTGTGCGTCGAGGTCGGGCACGGTGCGCTCGATCTGCGCCTCGAGCTCGTAGCCAAGTTGCTCGTGCTTTCGCTCGAGCAGCGCGTTGCGCCGCATGTGGTCGATCGCGCGATGCTTGGCCGTTGCCATCAGCCACGCGCCCGGCTTGTCCGGCACGCCGGACTCCGGCCACTTCTCGAGCGCGGCGAGGAGTGCGTCCTGTGCGAGGTCTTCGGCGAGGCCGACGTCGCGCACGATGCGCGCGAGGCCGGCGATCAGTTTCGCCGATTCGATTCGCCAGACGGCGTCGATGGCGCGATGTGCGTCAGTCGTCGTCACACTATTTGGGCTGCCGTACCCGCGCCTCGCGTGCGACACGCCAGGTGGTTCCGCTGCCGACGAGTTGATAGATCTTCTCGAAGCGCAGCGATTCCGGACCTGGTCCAGCCTCCGGCCCGAACACCTCGGCGGCGAAGTTGATCTGCACCGTGTCGCCGCCAGCCTGAACCACGGGTGATGCGCGAATGACGTAGCCCGTTCGCGACCCGGTGCATCGTGGCGTCTTCGCTGCTTCGCGCCTTGGATCGCACGCGCCACTCACGACGCCGCGGTCGCGCAGCGCACTCACGAGCGCGGGAGGAACCGTGTCGCCGCCGTCGTATCCCGCCGCCAAAGACAGCTTGCGCTTGTGGACGAGCAGCACGAGCGACGGATCCGGATCGAACGATGCGCGCACTGCCGCCTGGTAGATCGCGGCTTCCGCAGCCGGCGAGAGCGCAACCGGCTTCAGCCCGCGACCGCGAAGGAGGCTCGAGTCGTCGGACGCGCCGCCACAGGCAAGCGCGAGACACAGCAGCAGCGATTCGGCGAATCGGCCAACGAGCCGCGAGTTCATGACGACGAAGTGTAACGTTGGCGGCGGTCGTGACAACACCTCCGTGCGCGTTGCTCGCGAGCCGAGTGGGTGCCAATCTCCTGGCTGGCGTTCAGGGCGCTCCCATCCGCGGGCAGGACCGAGTCCACCTGGTTGTGCGGTAGGTCACACAGTTCATGCGAACCTCCTTTTTGCCCGACGCAAGCGGATCGCGGGCAGTTCCCAAGGAGGCTCGTCATGTCCACACGCAGCTGCCCGTCCGTCCCGACCTGGATCAACTCAAGCACCAGACGAAGGACCTGCTCCGCACCATTCGTCGCGCCGATCCCGACGCAATCGCCGAGATCGCCGAGCATTCGCATGCTTCGCGATCTCGGCACGACGGACCTCGAGCATGCGATCGATCGTGCGACGCTGCAGAGTCGCATCCAAATGCGCACGCCGTGTATCCGTATCGCGACGTCACGCCGGTGGAGTATGGGGAGCGATACTACAACCGGATTCTCGTGAGCAAGCCGGCGATGCAGTTGATCGCCGAGTGCCGCAGGGATCTCGGACGGCTAGTTCCGTTGGCCGAAGTACAGCGTGTGGCCCTGTTCGTCCTCGATGACGAACTCGCGCGTGCCCCAGGGCGTCTCATGTACGTCTCGCACGAACCGGACGCCGGCCGTTCGCAAACGATCGGCGTCCGCCATCACGTCGCTCGTCGCGAGGTAGAGATGGAAGTGTTCGCCGCGCTGCGCGTACGCGATGGACGGATCCGCCTCGTCGACGAGCTTCAGGTGGACGACGTACCCGCCTGCGCTCACGCCGGCGTAGAAATCGTCATGCTGAAAATCGAGCGTGAACCCGAGCTTCGTCGTGTAGAAGGCGATCGACGCCGCGAGGTCGGTCGTGCGCAACTGGGCCGCGATGTTGGTGATGTGCACAGGTTCAGCAGGCGAGAGTAGCGGATCGTACTCGGCAAGAAGTAAAGCTACTGCCGGCACCGTCACCGACTCCCTGCGCAACACGCGGACGATCACCGCGCGCCCCGGCTTGAAATAGCGCGGATCGTGTCGACGTCGCCGACGCGAAGGCGCAGCGTCCGCACGTAGAACAGGAACGACACGTCGTCGAGGGCGTCCGCAACGGGGGCGACCATCGTCCCGTGTGCCGCGAATGCCTGCGCGGCGAGTTGCTCGATCGGTGCGCAGCTCATGAGGGATACCGCGGCGAGGCCGCTGATGCATCTCGCCACTTGGCACTTCGTGATTGGGCTCATGGTCTCATCTCCGCTCGAAAACGCTTCGGTGTGCGACATCTCACCTGTAAGTCGAAGCGGCGGGCGAGAAATCGACATTGCGGCCGAACTGGCGCGAACGCAGCGGACACACGCGGTACCGACCGTAGGCCACGAACACCGAGACCACTCCCGTGACGAATGGCACGGCGGCCGTCACCAGCGGACCCGTTGCCGCCGTCACCACCACGGCGCCGATCATGATGATCACGAGCCCTGCTGCGGCGAGCCACGTGAGCTCGGTGCGGATGCGCGTCAAGCCGGGGAGAATCAGCCCCAGTCCGCCCAGCACTTCGCAGACGCCGATGAACTGGATGAATGCGACCGGCAGTGGGGACGTCTGCGTCATCTCGGTTGCCGGCATCACGAACTTCATGGCGCCCGCGAAGAGGAAGAGCAGGGCGAGCAGCGTCTGGGCGGTCCACAGCGAGGCGTTCAGCTTCTTCGAGGCAGACATCGTCGGGCTCCTTGTCTTGGTCGGGTTCGGAGCAGGTCGTCGTGATCGGCTCTCTACAGACACGTCGAACCAGAAGCCGCGAAATCGACACGGCCGAAGAAGAAAAACGGCGACCGATTCTCGGTCGCCGCTCGATCACTGATGCCGATCTCAACCCCGCCTGGCCGCTGCCTCCGTACGCTGCCGAAACTCCTGCTCGTCCTTCAACACCTTTCGTCCTTCCTCGGAGCCTTCGAGCTGTGGAGCGAAGTCCGCCGTATCGAACACCTGACGCAGCTCGATTGCGGAGTCTTCACTGCCCGCCGGATGCGGAATGCGACGGGCCCACTCGATCGCCTCGGCCTTCGACCGCACCTGGATGATCCAGAAGCCAGCGATCAGCTCCTTGGTCTCCGAGAACGGCCCATCGACGACCGTCCGCTTGTCGCCGGAGAACTCGACGCGCGCGCCCTTCGAGCTCGCGTGCAGGCCTTCGCCGGCGAGCATCACGCCGGCCTTGATCAGCTCCTCATTGTACTTGTTCATCTCGATGAGGGCGTCCGTGCTCGGCATGACGCCGGCCTCGCTGTCCTTGTTCGCTTTGACGATCATCATGAATCGCATCGTGGCGGTCTCCTCGTGAGGGTGGCACTTCGGGGCGCAGTGTTGCGCAAAAAGCCGGCTTCTACCATTACGTCGAACGAGGTGACGCCAAATCGACACCCGCTCGCGGTGCTCACTCACGCGGGATGACAGTAGGGCGCTGGCGGAATAGGTTGCTCGGATGCCATTCCACGATCGAGCACGGTTCCCGCGCGGTTTCCGCTGTGCCAGCCGCAACGTCGGCCTCAAGCCCTCGGCCAAGGATCTCGCGCTGTTCGCCAGCGACGTCGACGCCGCGGCCGCCGCGGTCTTCACCCGCAATCACTTTCCCGGCGCTCCCGTCATCCTTGGCCGCGAGACCATCCGCGAGGGCGTCCTCCGCGGGATCGTCGTCAACAGCAAGGTGAGCACCGTCGCCACGGGCGCGCCGGGCGTCGAGAACGCAAGGCGCATGGCCTCGGCCGCCGCCACCGAGCTCGGCACGTCGGCGAACCGGATGCTCGTCAGCTCCACTGGCGTGATCGGCGTGACCCTGCCGATCGAGAAGATCGAGCGCGGCATCGTGGGAATGTCCAGCGACCTTCAGGACGACCCACTCGTGGGCGCCGAGGGGATCATGACGACCGACACGTACGCGAAGGCAATCTCGACGAGTGCCGGCGCCGCGACCATCACGTGGGTGGCCAAGGGCTCGGGCATGATCGAGCCGAACATGGCGACGATGTTGTCGTACATCTTCACCGACGCCGCGGTCGACGCGAAGACGCTCGACCGCATGCTCCGCGACGCCGTCGCACTCAGCTTCAATATGCTCTCGGTGGACGGCGACACGAGTACGTCGGACACGTGCGTGATCCTCGCGAATGGGCTGGCCGGTCCGGTCGATGAAGTCGTCTTCTACGAGGAACTCCTCGCGGGCTGCGTCCGCATGACGGAGATGCTCGCGCGCGATGGCGAAGGTGCGGAGCATCTGCTGCGTGTCACGGTGAGCGGTGCGGTAGATGACGTCGAGGCCCGCCGCGTCGCGAAGTCGGTGGTCAACTCGCCGCTGGTGAAGACGATGGTGCACGGCGCGGATCCGAATGTCGGACGGCTGCTGATGGCGGTCGGCAAGTGCTTCGAGTGCACGATCGTCCCCGAGACGACGGACGCGTGGATCAACGGATATCAGGTCGTTCGCGAGGGAACGCGCATCGATTTCGACGAGGCGATCGTGCGCGCCGCGCTCGCCGTCGAGACAGTGGATCTCGAGGTGCGACTCGGCGCAGGACATGCCACAGCCACGGCGTATGGCTGCGATCTCACGAAGGCGTACATCGACGAGAACGCGGCGTACTTCTCGAGCTGACCGTCAGCGGATCGACAGCACCCGAATCAGCGACACCCCGAGCACCACGAGCACGACGAGTGACGCGCTCACGGTGAGCATGACCGGCCGGCCGACCTTGCGCAGCGTCCTGAGGTCCACGCCGAGTCCGAGCGCCGCCATCGCCGCGACGGTGAGCCACGTCGACCAGGTCTTCATCGTGCCCGCGGCGGATGTCGCGATCACACCCGCGGATCGCAGGACTGCCAGCAGCAGGAAACCGACGATGAACCATGGTACGAACCGCGTGAGCTCGAACCGCGTTGCGTCGCGCGCCGGTGCGTCGACGTCGTTGCGATGCTTGAGGGCGAAGAAGAGCACCACCGGCCCGAGCATCAACACGCGCACCAGCTTGACCAGCGTACCGACCTGGCCGGACAACACGCTCACGGGAAACGCCGCGGCGAGCACCTGTGGTACAGCGTACACCGTGAGCCCCGCGAGCACGCCGTATTGATAGTTGGAGAGCGACAACGGCCCGATGAGCAGCGGAAGTCCGACGACGACGACGACGCCGAGGATCGCGGTGAACGCGATCGCCGAGGCGACATGTTCCTTGTCCGCATGGATCACGGGCGCAATCGCAGCGATCGCCGAGTTGCCGCAGATCGAGCTGCCGCAGGCGACGAGCACCGCGAGCTTGTGCGGCAATCGCATCGTGCGTCCGATCGCGTAACTGAACGCGATTCCCAGCAGCACGAGCAGCACGATTCCGATCGCCAGCGACGGGCCGGCCCTGAGCAGGAGCGGAAGGTCGATCGACGCGCCGAGGAGGACGATCGCTACCTCGAGGACTTCCTTGGCGGCGAAGCGCACGCCGGGAGCTGATGCCCCAAGCACATCATTGTCGCCCCGAGCGAAGTCGAGGGGGCTGCTCTTCGGCCACAGCGTGCGAACCACCATGCCGAGGAGGATCGCGACCACGAGTCCTTCGATGACGGCATGCCCGAGGACGCGCTCCTGCACCGCCGCAATGCCGAGCGATGCGAGACCGACGACGATGGCGAGCAGCAGGCCGGGCCCGAGGCGACGAAGGGTGAGCATTGACCTGAGAATAGGCCGTCACACATCATGAATCAAAGACATATTCATCATGATACCATAACTTCCAGCTATGTCACTCAACCTTCATCATCTGCGGCTATTCGCCAGCGTGGCCGAGCAGGGTGGGTTTTCCCGCGCGGCGACGGTGCTGCGGCTCAGCCAACCCGCCGTGTCGAAGTCGGTGCGCGAGCTCGAGCGCGAGGTCGGCTCGCCGCTGTTCGAACGCGGGGGACGGACGCCGCGTCTCACGGAATCGGGCACGCTGTTGTTCGCTCGCGCGCGCGAGCTCTTCGCGGTCGAGCGAACCGCGGAGGAAGAGCTTCGCGCATTGCGCGGGCTGGAGAGCGGAGTCCTGCGCATCGGCGCGAGCACGACGGTCATCACGTACCTCCTGCCGCCGTACCTCGCGCGCTTCCGCGCCGCGCATCCGAACGTCGTACTGCAGGTGGCGAGCGCGAACACGCGTGACATTGCGCGTGCGCTCATCGAGCGTCGGGTCGACGTCGCGCTCGTTGAAGGTCCGGTCAACGACGCGCGCATCGACGTCATCCCCTGGCGCGACGACGAGCTCGTGGTCATCAGCAGCCCATCGCATCCGTTGTCGTCGCGAAAGCGGGTGGCGTTGAGCGACCTCGCGGCGGAGTCGTTCATCGTGCGCGAACGCGGGTCGGGCACGCGCACGGTCGCGGAGTCGGCGCTGGCGCTGCATGGCGTGCGGCTCACGGTGGCGATGCAGCTCGCGAGCACCGAGGCGATCAAGCAGGCGGTCGCCGCCGGCCTGGGCCTCGCCATCGTGTCGCGTTCCGCCATCGACGATCAGCTGGCATTGGGCCGCCTCTCGATCGTTCCGCTGAGCGGCGTATCGCTGCAACGCTCGCTGACGGAGCTGCTCCTGATCGGCCGTCCACCGACTGCCGCTGCGGCAATCTTCAGGGCAGCGCTTCGATAGGTACTTTCCGCCCCCTACCCGACTAACGCACGCCGGCGGCCACGCCGTCGCGGCGCGGATCAGCCGCGCCGATGATCAACCCGTCGCGCGTGAGCGCGGCGGCCGCAACACCGGCGAACTGCAGGTTCGCCACCTTGTTCGTCGGAACGTAGCCGTGGGCGCGCAGCGCGCCGTACACGGACAGCGCGAATCCCTGCTCGATCTCCAGCGCTGGTCCGGTCGCGGCCGGATGGAGACGCGGTGCGGCGAGCGCTGCATACGGATCCTGGCCCCATGCCGTCATGCGCAGAATCGTCTGCGGCACCGCGGTCGGGATGTACGCTGCTCCGCCGGCGCCCGCCGCGAAGCGCACGTCGTCGCCCTCGAGCAACAGCGTCGGCGCGATCGCGCTGCCCGGCTTGCGGCCCGGCTTGCGATCGCCGCGTGAAAAGAGATTGCCGCTCGAGTTGAGGAAGATCCCGTTCGCGTAGACACCGGATCCGAACAGCACACCCACACTCGACGTCAGCGACACCGCGTTGTGCTCGGCGTCGATCACCACCATGTGCGACGTCTGGCTGCCGAACATCTCCGCGTCGTCGCGCGACGCGCCGTCCGTCGCGCCGGTGCGCGCCGTCTCGGCGTATGCGTCGAGCTTCGTGCAGGCCGCCGGTATCGCAGCCGACTCGAAGTTCCAGGCGTCGCCGCGAGGAAGCGTGTCGCGGTATGGCCCGTTCACGACTGACGTCCGCGTCGCAGCAAACGCCTCGCTCGTCAGGCCGCGCACTGGACTGGGCGCCCACTCCGGATGTCCGCTGACGAGCCGCCGATCCGCCAACGAGACGCGAATCGCATCGGCCAGCTTCACCGCCGCGTCGGCGTCGGACGTCGGGTTGCGCATCTTCGTGAGCCCACTGAGCTCGGCGAGATGCAGCACCTCCGAGATCGACGGCCCCGCAACGGGCGACGGCCCGCCGAGCACCGTGTACGAGAGGAACGTGCTGCACGATGGGCGGCGCATCGCGGGCTTGTAGGCGCCGAAGTCCGCCGCGTCGAGCAATCCGCCGACCCGTCGCGTCTTCTCGGCGATCACGCGCGGGACGTCGCCCGCGTAGAACGCCGACGCTCCGTCGCGCGCGATGGCCTCGAGCAGCGTGGCGAGCTTCGTTTGAACCAACCGATCGCCGACGCGAAGCACCTGACCATCGGGCATGAACAGCGCAGCAGCTTCGGAATCGACCTTGAGCTTGGCGATCGACGACGTGAAGAGCCGATGGTTGAGTGGTCCGACGATGAATCCCTCGCGCGCGAGGCGAATCGCCGGCGCCAGCACGACGGCGCGGGAGAGCTTGCCGCGCGCCGCTTGCCACTCGAGCAAGCCGGCGACGAAGCCTGGCACGAGCGCCGTGCGCGGCTCGCGCGCATCGCCGCCTTCATTGGTGGCGACGTTTCCGGAGATCGCTGGACCGGCGCGCGGAGGATCGGGTTGTCCCCATGCCGGATCGGCGCCCGCCTGACCCATCGCCTCCATCACCTCGGCGCGACGCTCCTTTGCCATCCATGCGACGCCCACCGCATAGCCACCGAGTCCCGTCTGCGACGGATCGACGACGCCGAGTGCGAACGACGCGGCGACCGCGGCGTCGATGGCGTTGCCGCCCTGCTCGAGCATTGCGAGCCCGGCAGCCGATGCGTCCGTCGCACTCGTGACGATCACACCTCGGCGCGATTCAACTCTCTTGCCGAAAATCGGTGAATCGTTTGCTGTAGCAGTCGTTGCGCCTGGCGATGCGCAACCCGCGAGCACTGTGGCGAGACCGATGGTATGGAGTAGTCGCATGGCGCAAATGTATTACCTCGGCTGGCGTCGGCGACAGGCGACGGCCAACCCACGCGCGTGGTCGTAGGGTGATACGACTGCTACCTTCGATCAGGCTCGCCCGACTCCCACCACTGCGTCACCGTCAGGAGATTCGATGAAAGCGATCGCTCCCGCCCTGTTGCTGCTCGCCTCGTGCATGCAATCGCCGTCGTCCACCCCGGCACCCGCCGCAACCGTGCTCCCCGGTATCGACGTCTTTGTCGCCGACGTACCGCAGGCGCTGCGTGGAAAGCGCGTGGCGTTCATCACCAACAACACCGGCATCGATCGCGCGAGGGTCTCCGACATCGATCTCGTCGCGCAGAACAAGGACCTGAAGCTCGTCGCGCTGCTCGCGCCGGAGCATGGCATTCGAGGGGTGGTCGAAGCGGGCGGGGCGATCGACGACGAGAAGGATCCGAAGACGGGTGTGCCCGTCTACTCGCTGTACCAGGCGGAGGATCGCGGGCCGTCGGCCGAGATGCTGAAGGATGCGGACTTCATTCTGTACGACCTGCAGGAGGTCGGCGGCCGCACGTGGACGTACGTGTCGACGATGGCGCTCGCGATGCAGGCGGCGAAGCGCAAGGGCATTCCGTTCGTCGTGCTCGACCGTCCGAATCCCATCGGCGGCGAGATCGTCGAGGGCGCGCTGCTCGATCCGAAGTTCAAGTCGTTCGTCGGGATGTATCCGATTCCGGCGCGCCACGGCATGACGGTGGGCGAGCTCGCGCAGCTGTTCAACCAGAAGTACGGCATCGGTGCGGAACTCATCGTGATCAAGGCGGCGAACTGGAAGCGTTCGCAGTGGTTCGAGGACACGGGGCTGCCGTGGGTGAATCCGTCGCCGAACCTTCGCTCGCCCGATGCGTTGAAGAGCTATCCGGGCACGGTGTACTTCGAGGGCACGACGCTGACGGAGGGCAGGGGCACCGATCGTCCCTTCGAGCAGCTTGGCGCGCCGTGGCTGAAGGCGGCTGACGTCGTTCGCGTGATGAATGCGAAGGGAATGCCCGGCGTGCGCTTCGAGGCGATCACGATGGCTGTGTTGCCGACGGCGGCGAAGTGGAAGGGCCAGACGATCCCCGGCATTCGGTATGTGATCACCGATCGGCAGGCGTATCGGCCCGTTCGGACGTCGCTCGTCCTGATCGACGAGATTCGTCGTCAGCATCCTGCCGACTTCGCGTGGACCGGCACGATCGATCGTCTAACGGGCTCGGACAAGGTGCGTCTCGCCATCGAAGGAGGTCGGTTGCCGGCGTTGCTCGACGAGTGGGATCGCGAAGCGGCGGCATTCAGGGAGAGCCGAGCGCCGTATCTGCTGTATCGTTGATGTGAGCGAGAAACAGCAAGGATGTGAGCGAGAAACAGCAAGACGGAACGCTGTGCGCGCTGCGCGCGCGACGCAGGCTTCGCGAACACTGAATGGCGCAGTAACCGCGGTTTCAGCGTCCTTCTGCGTTGCGCAGCCTGCGTCCTCTGCGTTCCGTAGTAGGCCTTTCTGTGTGGATTTTCTGTCTGGGCGTCCCTGACACTGCGACTTCGGAGACCACGATGCGACACTCCCTGCAAAGGCTCTCGCCTTCAGCATCTTCGCGCTACTCGGCCAACGGCAGCCGCACAGACCTACGCCCTCGTCATCCTCAACGGCCGAGTGATCGACCCCGAGTCGAATGTGCTCTATAGTTGAGGTGAGGGAAAAGCAGCACGACGGAACGCGGTGCGCGCTGCGCGCGCGACGCAGGCTTCGCGAACACAGAGTGACGCAGTAACCGCGGTTTCCGCGGCTTCTGCGTGGCGCAGCCTGCGTCTTTCTGCGTTCCGTAATAAGGCTTTTCTGTTTGGGCGGCCCTGACAATGCGAACCTCGGAGACCACGGTGCGATACCCCCTGCAGCTCGCTCTCGCCTTCAGCATCTTCGCGCTCCTCAGCCAACCGGCATCCGCTCAGACCTACGACGTCGTCATCGCCAACGGTCGGGTGATCGACCCCGAGTCGAAGCTCGACGCTATTCGCGCAGTCGGCATCACCAACGGTCGCATTGCCGCCATCTCGAATACGCCGCTGAAGGGCAGGAGGACCATCGACGCCAAGGGACTCGTCGTCGCGCCGGGATTCGTCGACCTCCACGTCCACGGCCAGAACGACGAGAACTACCGCCTCTACGCGATGGACGGTGTCACCACCGCGCTCGAGATGGAAGTCGGCACCGACGACGTGCCACGCTTCTACGCTGAACACGAAGGCAAGGCGCTCATCAACTACGGCGTATCGGCGGGACACGTGAAGGCCCGCATGAGCGTGATGAAGGACGCCGGGACGTTTCTCCCACTCGACAATGGCGGCCGCGGACTCGCCAGCGAAGCGCAGATCGCCGACATCCGCGCACACATCGACGCCGGACTGAAGGCCGGCGCACTCGGCGTCGGCATGGGACTGCAGTACACGCCGGCCGCCACCAAATACGAAGTGCTCGAGGCGTTTCGCGTCGCCGCCAAGTACAAGCGTCCCGTATTCGTCCACACGCGCGCGTACGGAACCACGGATCCCGGCAGCTCCGTCGAATCGTACCTCGAGGTCATCGGCGCCGCGGCCGTCACCGGCGCGCCGCTGCACATCGTCCATCTCAACAGCACGAGCCTGTCGTCCACACCGAAGACGCTCGCCATGGTGCGCGATGCGCGCGCGCGTGGCCTCGACGTCACCGCGGAAGCATATCCCTACAGCGCCGGCATGACGGAGATCAGCTCACCGTTGCTCGACCAGTACGTGAATGGGCCCGACAGCATGTTCTCGCACTTCATGCTCGCCGCCACCGGCGAACGATTGACGCGCGCAACCTTCCTCGCGAATCGGAAGCCGGGCGCCATGATCATCCTCTTCCTCAACACGCCCGAGATGGAGGCGATGGCGATGACCAGTCCGCTTACGGCCATCGCGAGTGACGGGCGCGTCGAGAACGGCAAGGGACACCCGCGCACGTCCGGCACCAGCGGGCGCACGCTCGGCTACTACGTGCGCGAGACGAAGCAGATCACGCTCATGGAAGCCATTCGCAAGATGGCCCTCATGCCAGCGCAGCGTCTCGAGAACGTCGCGCCGGCGTTCAAGCGAAAGGGACGCATTGCCGTCGGTGCCGATGGAGACGTGAGCGTCTTTGATCCAGCCACGGTGATCGACAAATCGACCTATCTGCAGGCGGCCATTCCCACCATCGGTTTCAAGTACGTGCTCGTGAACGGCGTCGCGATCGTGGACGGTGGCGTGTTGAAGACGGGCGCGTTTCCGGGGCGGGCCATGCGCGCGGGAAGCTCAACAATGACGTCGCCCTAGCCATTGCCTGACGTTGGCTGCGGCGACGATCATCTAGCCGACGTAGCGACCGGATAGCCCTTCCACAGCCACTCCAGCGCTTCCGGCAAGGTCTGCTGCTTCGTCGGACGATCGCAGTGTCCCGCATTGCGCGCGAACACGAACTGGTACTGATAGCCCTTGTCGGCGAGCACCGTCGCCATCCGCTCGTTCGCGACCACCCAGTCGTGCATCTCGTCGCGCATCACGTTCGGATTGTAGAGATCCCGGTCGCCGACCTGCATCCAGAGGCGAATCGGCTTGACGGCACTGTTCGCGATCAACCGGTCGTGAAACTCCCACGCACCATGCGGCGTCTCCGCGCTCGGCGGCCACTGCTGGTTGACGTACGTGCCCGAGTAGGTCAACACGCGGTGATAGAGCTCGGGGTGATACCACGCCATGATGAGCGCCGCCGAGCCGCCCGAGCTGCAGCCCATCGTCGCTCGACCGTTTGGATCCTTCGTGAGCTTGACGTTGAACTGTTTCTCGACGAGCGGCAGCACTTCGTTTTCCACGAACTCCGCGTAGCGTCCCGACATCGTGTCGTACTCGAGTCCACGCTGGCTGCCCTGCGCGTCGCCGCT
>JBDSML010000071.1:0-2638 GCA_039915865.1 Gemmatimonadaceae bacterium
CGCACACCGATCTCGGGGCTGCGAAGGTCGACGGCCCACGCCGCGGCTGTCCGACCGCCATAGGCCTTGTCACTGCCTTCGTTGCATGCGAGGGACGTCGCAAGAACCGAAGTCGTGGCGAGAACGCGCCATAGGGACGCACCTCGACGATAGCCTAGAGAAGCAACGCAAGACGTTGCACGACTCGCAGGGAGTAGCTCTCGAGTGGTCATGGGCTCGTGCTGGCCGGTGGTAGAGATGGCTCACGGAGCGCAGCAGCGGAGCTCTTGACTGCTGTCACATCGAGGCCCTTGCGATACGCGAGCAGGCGAAGGCCGTTGGCGATCACCACCAGGGTGCTTCCTTCATGAAAGACAACGGCCGTTCCGATTCCGACGCGTCCAGTTACGGCCGCTACCACGAGCACGACGATCACACCCAGAGAGATCGCGAGATTCTGCCTGATGACCGACCGAGCCTGGCGACTCAAACCAATCGCGAACACGAGCCGTTCCAGATCGTCGCCCATGAGTGCGACGTCCGCCGTTTCCAATGCCGCGGCGGTGCCGGCACCGCCCATGGCGATGCCGACCGTGGCATGCGCGAGTGCCGGCGCGTCGTTTACACCGTCGCCAACCATTGCGACGGGGCCCTCGCGCACGAGGTCCTTGATGATGCTCAGTTTGTCTTCGGGTAGCAGATCCGCGCGAACCTCCTGAATGCCCACCTCTGTGGCGACCGCGTGGCCGACGCGCGCGTTGTCTCCTGTGAGCATCAGCACGCGCTCGATGCCCACCGAGCGGAGTCGCTCAATCGCGACGAGCGCATTTGCTCGCGCCGTATCGGCCACGCCGAGTACGCCCAACCATTGCGGCGAATCCTTCCCTCGACCCCCCGTCTGGCGTACGACAATCGCGGTGCGCCCGCTGCCTTCGACGCGACCGATGGCGTCGCGGATGCCGGCAGGCAAACCCCCACTCGAGGGTTGACCAGCGGTTTCAAAGAACAACGCGCGCCCCGCCTCGACGAACACATCACCGACGTATCCGCGCACACCCTTGCCCGACACGGCCTCGACGTCGGTCGACTCCGCGACAGTCACGCCGCGCCGCTTCGCCTCTTCCAGTATCGCATGCGCGAGCGGGTGCTGTGAGCGCGCCTCCACGCCAGCTGCAGCAGTCACCAACGCGTCGTCAGCGACACCATCGGCCGCGATGACATCCGTCACCTGGGGCGTACCGCGAGTGATCGTGCCCGTCTTGTCGAGCGCGAGCGTGCGAATCGCGCCCAGACTTTCGAGGTGTGCGCCCCCCTTGATCAGCACTCCATTGCGCGCGGCTTGTGCGATGCCCGCGAGCACAGCGGCTGGTGTACCAAGCGCAAGTGCACAGGGCGACGATGCGACAAGCACCGTGAGCGCACGATACACGGCCTCGTGCCAGCTCCATACGCCGAGCAGCGGAGGCGCGATCATCAGCAGTAGATCACCGCCGAGCACGAGTGGAACGAAGATGCGTTCGAAGCGGTCGGTGAACTGCTGCGTCGGCGCCTTCTGCGTCTGTGCTTCGGCGACCAGCTTGATCACGCGGTCGAGGGTACGGTCGCCAGTGGCGGCGGTCACCTCGACGACGAGCGCGCCGTCGCCATTTACCGATCCGGCGAACACCGAATCGCCCACGACCTTGTCCACGGGAACACTCTCTCCCGTGATCGGCGCCTGATTGACGGCTGACGTTCCTTCTCGAACAGCGCCGTCGACCGACACGCGCTCGCCAGGCTTGATCACCACGCGATCGCCGGGGCAAACCTCGGCGATAGGAATACGCTGCGTTACGCCGTCGCGTATGACAGAGGCTTCGCTCGGCGCGAGATCGGCGAGCGCCTTGATGGCGTTGCGCGCGCGCCCCATCGCGTAGTGCTCGGCCGCATGACCCAGACTGAATAGAAAGAGGAGCAGTGCGCCTTCACGCCACTGCCCGAGTATCGCCGCGCCCACCGCCGCGACGACCATCAGCAGGTCGATATCGAATCGGAAATGCCCCTTGCGCACGTCCTTGAGGAAATGCCCGACGTTGTCTCGTGCGCCGAACACGTACGCGATGGCGAACAGCGTGAGGGGAACTATTGCGCTCGTGGATATGCGTTGAGCAATCACTCCCAGAAGAAGAAACATCCCGGCTCCGAGACTCCACGCGAGCTCGCGGTTGCGTGTGTACCAGCTCGCGGTCTCCTCCTGCGCGTGCTCAGGCGACACCTGCGCATCGGGCACAGCATCGACCCGCGTCGACGCCGACGCGTGAACGGCTGGCCGTTCAACGAGATGAGCACCCAACTCCTGCAGGCGCGCATCGATGGCCTGGCGATTGACGACAGTCGTGTCGTATTCGACCCGAACCACCTGTCCGGGAAGGCTCACCGTTGCCGCCGTGACACCGTCGAGGCGTTTGAGTCCGTCCTCCAGTCGAGACGCACTATCCTCGGCGCCGATGAACTTGATCGCGATCACATCGTGCGCGTAGCGCATCGTGAGACCGACGCCAGTGCGCGTCGCGATGTCGGCAATCTGGCGGAGCGAGAGGCGCTCGGGGTCATAGTGAAGGCACAGCGCCGCGCGAGAAGCAACGGCCGCCGCCGGCCCGACATGCACATTGTCGTCGGC
>JBDSML010000072.1:0-13994 GCA_039915865.1 Gemmatimonadaceae bacterium
GCTTTGCGGTGGACGTCGTCGCTCCGGTCGAAACGAACGACGGTCAGCCCGTGAGCAGTACGCGGATTCGTCGCGCCGTCCTGGCCGGCGATCTCGAGGCCGCCGAGGCGGCGCTGGGGCGCATGTACTCGGTGTCCGGGACCGTCGTGGCTGGCGAGGCACGCGGACGGGCGCTCGGATTTCCCACGATCAACGTGTTGCCGGAATCGGAAAGGAAACTTCTTCCTCCCGATGGGGTGTACGCGGTCTATGTCGAATCGCCTCGTGGCAGTTTCGGTGGCATGCTCAATCTCGGTGGCAGGCCCACCTTCGAGGACGAGCGTCGCACCATCGAAGCACACCTCTTTGGCGCGTCCGGCGACTTCTATGGTTGCGCCGTGCAGGTGGGATTCGTCGCTCGCCTGCGCGATACGAAAAAATTCGATTCCGTGACTGTCCTCATGGCCCAGCTTGCCGATGACGAGAAGGGGGCACGTCGCGCGTTGACGCTCCTTGCCGAATCCGGTAAGTTGAAAGGCTTCATGCACTTTCCTCCCTCCATCCCGTAGTCGCATGTCCAATTTGAAGTGGCGCCTGACCATTATTGGCGTCCTTTCCCTGCTTTCCTTGTGGGCACTGTTCCCCCGCGACGTGAAAACCCGTCAGCGTCGCGCCGATGGAACGTTCTACGACACGACCAGCCGTCGTATCCCGCTTCGCCGCGGTCTGGACCTGTCGGGCGGCATGCACTTGGCGCTCGAGGTGGATGAGTCGAAGGGCGTCATCGCGAACAAGAGCGAAGCCATTGACCGTGCGCTCAAGGTCGTGCGCACGCGTATCGAAGGGCTCGGGGTCTCGGAGACGGTCATCCAGAAGGCCGGCAATGACCGCATCATCATCGACATCCCCGGCATCGACGATCGCGAGCGCGCCATCAACATGGTGCAGGGGCAGGCCTTCCTGCAGTTCCAGATCACCGACAAGACGCAGGCGCTGGAGAAGGTGCTTCCGCGTCTCGACGCCATCGCCAAGCAGACCGGATTCGGCGCCGTAGCGGGGGCGGACGGCAAGCCGGCGGAGGCCAAGCCCGACGGCGGGCTGGGCGGACTGCTCACGAGCGGGACGGACACGGCGAAGGTCGCGGCTGGCACGAAGAAGGACAGCGCGAAGACCGATTCCGCGTCGATTCCCGGTGTCACCGGCGGCGTCATCTCCAAGATGATCCTGCAGGGGCAGATGCCCGGCCAGTTCATCTTCGAGAAAAACAACTACGACACGCTGAAGAAGTTCATCGAAGCGCCCGAGGTGCAGGCGGCGCTGCCGCCTGGAAAGGTGCTGCGCTTCGGCAGCGATTCCACCGTGGTGCAGAACAAGATCTATCGCTTCCTCTATCTGCTCGATCGCAAGCCGATCATCACCGGCGATTACCTGATCGACGCGAAGCCCAATTCGTCGGCGCTCGAGGGAACGGTCGTCGAGTTCACCCTGAGCAATGAGGGCGGCCGCCTCTTCGGCCGTGAGACGGCGAAGCACCTGAAGGATTACATGGCCATCGTGCTCGACGACATCGTCATGGGCTTCCCACCGATCATCAATGGCGCGATCCAGACGCGAGGCCAGATCACGATGGGGCAGGGCCGTGACCTGCAGGCTGCGCAGGATCTGTCGCTCGTGCTCAAGGCTGGCGCCCTTCCGGTGCCGCTCAAGGTTGCCGAGGTCCGCACCATCGGTCCGAGCCTTGGCCAGGATTCGATTCGCAACGCACTCATCGCCGGTATCATCGCTGTCGTGCTCGTCGTCGTGGTCATGCTCGGCTACTACAAGTTCTCCGGCATGCTCGCCGTCGCGGGCCTCGTGCTGTACGTGCTGTACACGCTCGCGACGCTTGCTGGTTTCGACGCGGTGCTCACGCTGCCTGGCCTCGCCGGCTTCGTGCTCTCCATCGGTATCGCCGTCGACGCGAACGTGCTGATCTTCGAGCGCATTCGAGAGGAGCTCGATCGCGGCAAGACGGTGCGCACGGCCATCGACGAAGGGTTCCGTCACGCCATGAGTGCCATCATCGACTCCAACGTGTCAACGATCCTCACGGCGGCCGTGCTCTACCAGTACGGCACGGGCCCGGTCAAGGGTTTCGCCGTCACACTCATCGCCGGCATCGTCGCCTCCATGGTGACGTCGATCTTCGTCGTGCGCACTTTCTTCCTCCTGTGGCTGAACCGCTCCCGCGGTGCCCAGACGCTGAGCATCTGAGGCCAACATGCTGCGCATCCTTCACGACACCAAGTACGATTTCATCAAGTGGTGGCGGGTCGCCGTCGGCACGACGGCCGTCTTCATCGCCGCCGGTTTGATCTTCCTCGGCATTCACGGCCTGAACCGGAGCATCGAGTTTACGGGCGGTACGTTCATGCAGGTCGTGTTCAAGCAGCCGCCCGACGCGGGTCAGCTGCGCCAGATCGTTGACGCCGCGGGCTATCCCGGCTCGGAGATCCAGCCGTTCGGCTCACCGCGTGAGTTCACCATCCGCGCGGCGGGGCATGATGCAAGCTCCACTGTCGAGAAGACGGCGCGGGACATCGAGACGGCGCTACACGCGAAGTACGGTCCCAAGGAGCCGATCGTCGCGCGGACGGATGTCGTTGGACCGCGCGTCGGCGAAGAACTGACCCGCAACGCCCTGATGGCCATCGTGATCTCGCTGTTCGTCACGATGCTCTATCTCGCCTTCCGCTTCGAGTGGCGTTTCGGCGTCGCCGCCGTTCTTGCCACGGCGCACGATCTCCTCAGCACGCTCGCCTTCCTGGCGATCATGCGACTCGAGGTCTCGCTCACGGTCGTCGCCGCACTCCTCACCGTCATCGGCTACTCGCTCAACGACACGATCATCATCTTCGATCGCGTGCGCGAGAACCTGAAGAAGGCGAGGCCGGAGCCGCTGTACGACGTTCTCAATCGCTCGATCAACGAAACGCTGCCGCGCTCCATCCTCACGCACGTCACCGTGGCGGCGGCAACGCTATCGCTACTGATCTTCGCGGGCGAAGTCATTCGTCCCTTCGCGTGGATCATGTTGTTCGGTATCGTCACCGGTACCTTCAGCTCGATCTACGTCGCCGGTCCGATCCTCCTCTGGATCGAGCGCAAGTGGCCGCGTCAGCGCAGCGAAAGGGGTGCGTCGCACAACAAGCCGAACCCTGTCGCACCCACTCGGCCCGCAACGCGCCCGCCGGTGGCCGCACGCACAACTCGCTGATCGGCAGAACCTTGTCGTTCCGAACGAAGCGAGGAACCTGCTCGTGCTGTACGAACCGCCGCTTCGCGCGGCGGTTCGTGTATTCATGACGACCTTCATCGACAGCCACGCCCATCTCGCCGATCCGGCCTTCGACGCCGATCGCGCCGGCGTGATCGCGCGCGCCCGGCAGACAGGCGCGGCCGCCATCGTCTGCATTGGTGAATCGCTGGCCGCGGCCGATCGCGCGGCTGGCGTCGCTGCCGCCTATCCAGGCTTCATCTGGCACACCGCGGGGGTGCATCCGCACGACGCTGCGGAGTTCGTCGCCGAGCGCGACGTACCATGCATTCGCGAACATGTGGCGAACGGCGCTGTCGCGATCGGTGAGTGCGGTCTGGACTATCACTACGACCACTCGCCTCGCGACCGCCAGATTGCCGCCTTCGGTGCGCAGCTCGCGCTCGCGCGTGAGCTCGACCGTCCGGTCGTGGTGCACACGCGCGAGGCCGAGGACGACACGCTGGCGATGGTACGCGAGGCCGCCGCGTCTGGCGTGCGCGGCGTGCTGCACTGCTACACCGGCAGCATCGGACTCGCCGAGGCCGCGTTGTCCGGCGGGTGGCATGTGTCGTTCAGCGGCATCGTGACGTTCAGGAAATGGACGGACGAGGCATTGCTCCGCGTCGTGCCCGACGATCGACTGCTCGTGGAGTCCGACTCGCCGTACCTTGCGCCGGTGCCACATCGCGGCAAGCGCAACGAACCGGCGTGGGTCAGCTTCACCGTCGCTCGGCTCGCTGCGGTGCGCGGGGTGGAGGCTGCGGCGCTCGGTGCGAGCACCGCAGCGAACACGCGGCGACTCTTTGGGCTGGCGTAGACCGGCGCACTCGCTAGAATCCGCCCGCGGGCGCGAATGCGGCCCGCATCACTTCACGATCGCGAAGGAGACGTCGCCTTGCCGCTGCAAACCGTGCACACCGAGCATGCCCCGGCCGCCATCGGGCCGTATTCACAGGGCATCATCGCGAATGGCTTCCTCTTCACCGCCGGACAGATCGCGCTCGATCCCACCACCGCGCAGGTCATCGCCGGTGACGTCGTCGCACAGACCGAGCAAGTCTTCCGGAACCTCTCGGCTATCCTCGACGCGGCTGGCGCAAACTGGACAGGCGTCGTCAAGGCGACCGTCTTCCTGATGGACATGAAGGACTTTCCGCACGTCAACGAGGTCTACGCGCGCGTGATGGGCGATTCGCGTCCCGCTCGGTCCACCGTCCAGGTGTCTGGTCTGCCACGTGGTGTGCTCGTGGAGATCGACCTCGTCGTTGCGATTCCCAGCGACGGCTGACCGCAGCCCGACACAGCGACCGATGTCGATGACGAACACGCAGGATGATGTCATTCGGCTGACGAGTTTCGCGCGGTGCGCGGGCTGCGCCGCCAAGCTCGGCCTGGGTGATCTGGCCGAAGCGCTGAGTGGTGTACCGGTGCATGAGGATCCCCGGTTGCTCGTCGGGCGGGAGGGCTTCGACGACGCTGGCGTCTTCATGCTGCGCGATGATCTCGCGCTCGTGCAGACTGTCGACTTCTTCGCCCCGATCGTCGACGATCCCTATGAGTTCGGGCAGATCGCGGCGGCCAATGCACTCTCCGATGTCTTCGCCATGGGTGGAGAGCCGCTCACCGCGTTAGCGATCGTCGGTTTTCCCTCGGGAAAGCTGCCGCTCAGTGTTCTAACCGACATCCTGCGTGGAGGGTCGGACAAAGTGCGTGAGGCGGGCGCGGTACTCGTCGGTGGACACTCGATCATCGATGAGGAGCTGAAGTTCGGGCTCAGCGTCACGGGGCAGGCGCATCCGCAGAAGCTGCTCACCAACGCGGCCGCCGTCGTTGGCGACGTGCTCGTCCTCACCAAGCCGCTCGGCACGGGGCTGCTCGCCACGGCGGGAAAGCTGGACCGTCTCGACACGCCGTCGCGGGAGGCGCTGCACGCCTCCATGCGCGCACTGAACGCCACGGCCAGTCGCGCGGCGCTTGCGCACGGTGTGCGCTGCGCCACCGACGTCACCGGCTTCGCGCTTGTTGGTCATTCGTCGCACATCGCGCGCGGCAGCAACGTCACCGTTCGTCTCGATGGGCGCAGTCTTCCCGAGCTCCCAGGAGCGCGCGCGCTGTGGCTCAGCGGCGTGCGTACGGGCGGTGCGGAGCGGAACGAGCGGTATCTCGCTCCGCTGGTCGATTGGTCCGCGGCACAGCCTGAGGACGTCGCGCTCGCGCTCGATCCACAGACGTCGGGAGGACTTCTGGTCGCCCTGTCGCCGAGTCGGGTCGCACAGTATCTGGCCGCGGTGGAAGGGAGCGTGCGCGTCGGTATGGTCGAACCGCGCGGACGTGCGCTGGTGGTGCTGGAGTAATCGTGGGGAGTGGGTGTGGCCTGGTGGCTGCCGTCGTCTTCAAAACGACTGCGAGGCGCATCGCGTCTTGGGTGGGTTCGATTCCCATGCACTCCCGCCACGGTGTGGCGGTCGACGCCGTTCGCTGTCCACCTGGCGTGCGGCATTCCATGCGCGGCCACCTCCTGAGTCGGGATCGTCTCCCGAAGGGCACCCGGGTAGTTTCCGGTGTAGCAGGAATGCCTCCCGACTGCGAGAACCATTGATGACTGCTGGGTCGAAGATCCTCTTGCTCGTCACGCTGGCTGCGACAAGCCTCGGCGGGACAGCCGCTCGCGCGCAACGCGTCGACAGCACGCGCGTCACGCCGAAGTTGCCCGTCATCGACACGGTCGCCACCAATATCAAGCCACCGTTGTCACCGAAGCGGGCCTTCCTGTATTCGCTCGCGGCGCCCGGACTCGCACAGTCCAGGCTCGGGCGTCCGGTCGCCGGCGCGATCTTCGTCTTCACGGAATCGATCGCCATCGCCATGCTGCGCGAGTCGGCCGCCGACCTTCGTCAGGCGCGCGCCTTCCGCACCGACTCGCTCGTCGCCATCGGCAATGATCCCGTCACTGGATCGCCCGTCACGCACCGCTCGTCGTACACCGATGAGCTGATCAGCATCCGCAAGTCGCACGTCGAGGACTGGATTGCCTTCCTCATCGCGAATCACCTGTTCGCCGGCGCCGACGCCTATGTCGCTGCACACCTCTGGGACTTGCCGGCGCAGATCAAAGTGTCGCAGATGCCGAACGGTACCAGCGTGCTCGCCGCACATTTCAGCTGGTGACCGCGCCGGTCGATCGCAACGCGCCAATCGGAGTGTTCGACTCCGGACTGGGCGGGCTCACCGTGGCGCATGCCATCATGCGCCAGCTGCCCGGCGAGAGCATCGTCTACTTCGGCGACACGGCGCGCGTGCCGTACGGACCCAAATCGCCGGAGACCGTTCGGCGCTACAGCCACGAGATCGCCGCCTTTCTCCTCGAGCAGGGCGTGAAGGCCATCGTCGTCGCCTGCAATACCGCCACAGCACATGCGTTGCCCATGCTCGAGGCGGAGTTACCCGTGCCGGTCATCGGCGTCGTCGGTCCGGGTGCGCGCGCGGCCGTCAAGGGAACGCGGAACGGACACATCGGCGTCATCGGGACCGAGGGCACGATCAGGTCCGGCGCCTATGTGCGCGCCATCCACGCCGAATCGTCGACCGCCAAGGTCACCGCGCTCGCCTGTCCGCTCTTCGTTCCACTCGTCGAGGAGGGATGGACGAATCACGACGCAACTTGGGTGATCGCGGAGGAATATCTCGCGCCGCTGCTCAAGGATGATGTCGACACGCTCGTGCTGGGCTGCACGCACTACCCACTGCTCAAGGGCATCATCGGCGAGATCGTCGGGCGCGAGGTGCGCCTCATCGACAGTGCCGAGGAGACGGCCGCCGACACGAGGCGCATGCTCACCGACAACGACATCCTCGGAACGCAGGTTGAGGGACGCTATCGCTTCATCGCCTCCGACGATCCGGCGCAGTTTCTCGAGCTAGGTCAGCGCTTTTTCGGCGACGCGCTGGAGCATGTCGAGATCCGGACCTTCGGCTGACCCGGTCCACTCACGAAGTGCGATCTGCTCCGGCGTGACGACGAGATACGTGTACGCATCGAGCCAGCTTCCGGCATTCGCATACACGTTCCCGCTCGGCATGCGCTCGAGCGCGGCCACATGCGAGTGCGCATACACGAGCAACTCCAGCGACGGATCTGCTGCCAGCACGCGTCCCGCCACGGCCCGCAGCCCACGCCCCGCGTCCTTCGGCTGATAGCTGCGGCTCGTCTGCGACGTGCCGACAGCGAGCCGCGACGCGAAGTCAGGATGCAGCATGCCGTACGCCCGGATGGCAACACGGTTGCGCAGCACCCGGCGCAGCATCCGATATCCACGATCCTCCACGTCTCGCAGTCCATCGCCGTGCTCGACCTGTGCCTTCCATCCGCCGAGTGGAGCACGCAGCGGACCGATGATGAAATCCACCCCCGCCTCGCGCAGCACGTCGCCGCCCCAGCAGTCATGATTGCCGGCGATCATCGTCATCGGCACGCCGGCGTCGCGCAGGTCCATCAGCGCCGCCAGCACGCGCACGCCGCTGCGCGGCACGACACTCTTCCACTCGAACCAGAATTCGAACAGGTCGCCGTTGATGAGCAGCGAACCGGCGCGACCAGGCAGCGAACGAAGAAAGGCGAGCAGCGATCGCTCGACGTGCTCAGGCGCGTGGCCAAGGTGGACGTCGGAAATCACATAGCAGGGCGGCTGAAGCACGGGAGCATTCTACACGGCGCGCACGGTCTTTACAAACACCGCCAGCCCGGGCAACTTCGCGCCTCACCTCTACCAGTTGTATGACACATACGCACGCGACCGAGCTCAGGGTTCGGTATGCCGAGACCGACCGCATGGGTGTGGTCTACTACGCGAACTATCTCGTCTGGTGCGAGGTGGGTCGCGTCGAGCTCCTGCGATCGCTCGGTCGGAGCTACGCTGTACTCGAGGCGGAAGGAATTGGTCTTGCCGTGTCCGAGGCGACCGTACGCTATCTATCTCCCGCACGCTTCGACGATCGCGTTCGCGTCGAGACGACACTCACCGGCGTCCGGTCACGCGCCGTCACCTTCGACTACCTGATCACCAATGCGGAGACCGGAGCCAGACTCGCGACCGCGCGCACCGCACTCGTGTCCGTCGATCGCGACGGCCGGCTCGCCGCGATTCCGCAGAACTTTCGTGACACGCTGGAATGGGTGCTCTAGCGCCGCGCTCCTCGTAGCGCTCGGCTCCTGTCGCTTCGCCGGACCCACGACACCATCTCCGCAGCTCGCCGTCCAGGCGCGCCTGCTGCGCATCGAGGATACCCGCCGCGACGAGCCGGCGTTCATTGACTCGCTGCTCACGCTTCGCACTGGCCCCGAGCGCGCGGCGGCCGCCCTCACCGTCGGTCGCATCGACGCCCGTGCCCATCTCGCCACGCTCCGCCGCCTCGCCACCGATCCTGACACGGCAACGTCGGCCAACGCGCTTTTTTCGCTCGGCCTCATGAAGGACACCGCGTCCGCAATCATCGCCGCCACCGCGCTGCGCATGGGTGCCGTGCAGGGAACCGAAGCCGCATGGCTACTCGGAGAGCTCGGTGAGGCGGGACGCCTGCCGATCGTCGCCGGCTTGGGCGACGCCACGATCGCGCCGGCGACACGCGGTGCGCTGCTGCTCGCCGCGACGCGCCTGCGTCCGGTGCCCACCGCGGCCATCACTCCGCTGCTGGCCAGCACCGACAGTGCCCTCGCATGGCGCGCGGCGTACGCCCTCGCCCGCGGTCGCAGCGTCGCTGGCGCACGAGCCTTGCTCGGCGTCGCGCGTTCGCCATGGGCCAGCGTGCGGGAACAGGTCGCTCGCGGCGCCGCGAAGTCCATCGCCGGTGATTCGCTTGGCGAGATCGCTCGCGGTATTCTCGTCCGGCTCATCGCCGATTCGAGCGCCCGCGTTCGCGTCAACGCAGTGCGCTCGCTGTCGACGTATGGGGCACCGGTGAAGACGGCGGTCGTGGCCGCGCTGCGCGATCCGGACATGGGCGTGCGGCTGGTCGCCGCGCAGTCGCTCGAGCCCGTGCTCGACGCCACTGCCGCGGGGTGGAACAGCGCGTTCGACGTCGACACCAACTTCGCCATCCGCCGCGCCGTGGCCGACGGTGCCAGCAGGAAAGGCATCAGTCTCGCCGAGGGCGCCGGTTGGGCGACGAGCGACGAATGGGAGGTGCGCGCTGCGGCGGCGGAGCTTGCGGGCCGTGGGGCGGCGCCGACCGCGCTCGTGCGACTCGGGCGCTTCGGTAGCGATCCCGACGGACGCGTGCGCGCCGTCGCGGCAGGCGCGCTCGTCAGGCTCGCCGACAGCGTCGCCACGCGAGATGTCGCGCGCACACGCCTGCGCGCGACACTCACCGACTCCGACGTCGGCGTTCGGTCGGCAAGTCTCGAAGGTCTCATGCGCGGCGCCACGACGTCGGATCTTGCGGCCGCCATCTCTTCGTTCCCGATCGCGACAGCGGACCGCGACAACGACGCGCGATTGGCCTTCTGGCGATTCGTCGACTCCGCCACCGCGCGGCGATCACTGCCCGACTCGGTCGAGCGTTCCCTCGGTGCTCTGCAGCGCCCCACGGACCCGCTCGAGCGTCTCGCCGCCGCACGGGTTCCGCGATTCTCCTCCTGGCGCGACAGCACGGGAACTGCCAGGCCACTCGCATGGTACGAGGAACGAGCACGGGAGGCCGATGGCAAGCAGCCCACCTTACTCATCCAGACGCAACATGGGACGTTGGAGGTGCTGCTCTACTCGCGTGAGGCGCCCCTCACCACGTACAACATCGTCTCGCTCGCGCAGAAAAATTACTTCGACGGCCAGCGTTTTCATCGCGTCGTCCCCAACTTCGTGGTGCAGGGCGGAGATCCGCGTGGCGATGGCAGCGGCGGACCCGGGTATGCCATTCGCGATGAGTTGAATCGGCGCCGGTACGGACGAGGCACACTCGGCATGGCGCTGTCCGGACCCAACACCGGCGGAAGCCAATTCTTCATCACGCATTCGCCGCAGCCGCATCTCGATGGTGGCTACACCGTGTTTGGGGAGCTTCTTCGAGGCGGAGACGCGCTCGATCGCATCGTTCAGGGAGATCGCATTGTCGGTATTACGGTATTCTAGCCTCTGCGCCGTTGCGCTCGTCGGCGCCGTCGCGTGCCGGCCACCTCGCGTCGAACCGCTTTCGGGCGCGGCGGCACCTGTCCAGATGTTGCCCAAGGGCACACTTCCGGACGGGCGGCGCAAGATCGTCTTCCAGTGGGAGCTTCGCGACGGCGATATCTCCGCGCGCGGTGATGGCGCGGCCCGCATCGCGTCACCGGACAGTGTTCGCCTCGATTTCTTCGTGGGCGGAGGGATGGGCGGCGGCTCGGCCGTCCTCATCGGTGATTCGCTCCGCGTGCCGGGTCCCGACATGGTACGTAAGCTCGTCCCGCCGAGGGCGCTGCTCTGGGCCGCGCTCGGCCGCTTCGACGTTCCGGTCGAGCCCGATACCGTCGTGCGCGTTGACGGGGCCGTGCTCCGGGCCGACATTGGGGCACCGGTTCATTGGCGCGCAACCTTTCGCGGTGACACGTTGAGCCGACTCGAGCGGGTCGACGGTGGCCGCTTGCAGGAGTGGGTCGAACGCTCCGCGGATCACAAGGTACAGTACCGCAATGAGGCGGCGCGCCGGTCCCTTTCGCTCGTCATTCTTCAATCTGATGTCGTCGCTCCTTTCGATCCGTCGATCTGGCATCTGTAGCCTCGTGCTCCTCGCGATCCTTGGCGCGTGCGTTCCGCGCTACGGTTTCGCGGGCGGCGGCCTGCCGTCGAACATCCGGACCATGGCTATCCAGCCTTTCGACAACGAGACGCCAACTCCCGAGTTGCAGCGTGAGCTCTTCGAGGCGATGCGCAAGGAGCTACAGTCGCGCCTCGGTGTGCGCGACGCGCCACAGGAGCGGGCCGACGCGCTCGTGCGCGGCGTTGTGCGCACGTACGACGCCGACGTTCCTGTCGGCTTCAGCGCCTCAACCGGTCAGCAGCAGGCCGTGACATCGCGGCGGAAGCTCCAGATCACACTCGACGTCCAGATCATCGACCAGACGAACGGCAAGACGCTCTGGGAGAAGAAGGGATTGCGCGCCGAAGGTGAATACGCCGAGCGCGACGAAGTGGGCGGGCGGCGCGAAGCCATCAAGCGCGTGGTGAACGACATCGTCGAAGGGGCCCAGTCTCAATGGTGACATCGCGTCGCGGTCTCAGCTCGCTCGGCTGCCTCTTCATGCTGTTGCTGGCCGCCGCCGTGATTTACTTCGGTGTGAACATTGGCGAGCACTACTTCCGCTTCTACCAGTACCAGGACTCGATGCGCCAGGAGGTCAAGTTCGCCGCCCACAACAGCGACGCGCTGATCCTGCGCCACCTGCGCGAGCGTGCCGATTCACTCGGGCTTCCTGAAGCGGCCGGTGAAGTCACGTTGCAACGCGACGGCCGGCACATCGAAGTCGAGTCTGAGTACTACGTGCACATCGAGCTTCCGCTCATGGTGCGCGAGGTGCGCTTCAACCCGCACGCCGAAGGAATCTTTTGAGCCACGGCGCGTCGCGGGATCCCGCGACGAAGGTGCGCGACCTGGAGAACGCACGGCGTTGGCGTGCGGAGCAACGGGGACGCGTCGTCTTTACCAACGGCGTCTTCGATCTGTTGCATCCCGGTCACGTCGACGTGTTGCTTGGTGCGCGCAATGGCGGCGACGCACTCATTGTCGGCTTGAACAGTGATGCTTCGGTCAAGCGTCTCAAGGGCCCGGAGCGTCCGATTCGCAACGAGGCTGAGCGCGCATACGTGCTTGCGGCGCTCGAGATGGTGGACTGTGTCGTCCTCTTCGAGGACGACACTCCCATCGAGCTCGTCAACGCCTTGCGGCCGGATGTGCTGGTAAAGGGTGGCGATTACACGGAGGCGACGATCGTCGGCGCTCCCGAAGTCCGCGGCTGGGGTGGCGACGTTCGCGTCATTCCGCTCACGCCCGGGCAATCAACGACAAATATCATTCAGGCACTTCGTGGCCAATCCATCTCACGCTGATCCCATCCGCGTCGGTCGCGCGGCGAACGAACTTCGCCCCGTCGGTCTCGAGCGCGGTGTCGCGGCCTTCGCCGAGGGCTCGTGCCTCGTCTCCTTCGGTGCGACGCGTGTGCTGTGCACAGCGTCCGTGGAGGACGGCGTCCCCGGCTGGCGGCGCGGCCGAGGCGAAGGCTGGATCACGGCGGAGTACGCGATGCTGCCGCGTGCGACGAAGACGCGCACGTCGCGCGAGCGCAGCCAGATCGGTGGACGCACGCAGGAAATTCAGCGGTTGATCGGCCGGAGCATTCGCGCGATGATCGACGACTTCGCGTGGGGCGAGTACACGTTGAAGGTCGATTGCGATGTCATGCAGGCCGATGGCGGCACGCGCACGGCAGCGATTACGGGCGCATCGATCGCCGTGTACGATGCGTTCGCGTGGATGGTTGAGAATGGGAAGCTCAAGCGCTCGCCCGTCAAGCGACGCGTCGCCGGCGTGAGCGTCGGCGTCGTGAAGGGCGAGCCCCGTCTCGACCTCGAGTACATCGAGGATGTCGTCGCCGACGTGGACATGAACGTCGCGATGAGCAGCGAGGGCGGCTTCGTCGAAGTGCAGGGCACCGGCGAGAATGCCACCTTCAGTCGCGACGAGCTGAATGTGTTGCTCGATCTCGCGACGAAGGGACTGCTCGAGCTGGATGCGCTGCAGCGCTCGGCGCTGGGACTGTAGGATCGTGGCGTTCGCCCCGTGGATTCTCGCGACGCGAAATGCCGGCAAGCTGCGTGAATTGCGTGCCCTGTTCGCGACGCACGCGATCGACGTGATCGATCTCCGCGACGCGGGAGTCGAGGAGGACATGATCGCGGAGGATGCGGTCGAGGCGTACGAGACATTCGAGGAGAACGCGCTCGCCAAGGCGCGGTATTTCTCGGCGCTACTGCCGGGACGCATCGTCGTCGCGGACGACTCAGGCTTGGCGGTGGATGCGCTGGGCGGCGAGCCCGGGGTCCACAGCAAGCGGTGGAGCGGCCGTGGGGATTTGCACGGCGCTGCGTTGGATGCGTCGAACAACGTTTTGCTGCTGGCGCGGATGGGTGATGCGTCGGATCCGGCTGCGCGGTTCGTCTGCGCGGCCGCGTGGAGCGATGGCGTGAACCAACTCGTCGAGCGCGGCGAGGTGACGGGTCGGATCGTGAAGGACGGTCGCGGTACGCACGGGTTCGGTTACGATCCGCACGTGTACATCGACGAACTCGGGATGACGCTTGCGGAGGCGACGGTGGCGGAGAAGGAGCGTGTGAGTCACCGTGGTCGAGCGTTTGTGCGACTGTTGGCGGCATTGGATGCGCGTGGAATCCTGACTGCGTAAGTTTCGCGTTGTGAGGGAGTTGACCGTCAGTGTCGGACTCGCTATTGTTGGTTTCTCATGCGGGGCGTAGCGTAGCCTGGTATCGCGCCTGCTTTGGGAGCAGGAGGTCCCCGGTTCAAATCCGGGCGCCCCGACTGGCAGGGAGCTCAGCAGTTGTGGGCCGGCCTGCGCGAACGAAGCGCCAGTAGCTCAGTTGGATAGAGCAACAGCCTTCTAAGCTGTGGGTCGGGGGTTCGATTCCCTCCTGGCGCGCCACGTTGGATGTGTGTAGTTGAGCGCCCTTAGCTCAAT
>JBDSML010000169.1:0-5835 GCA_039915865.1 Gemmatimonadaceae bacterium
AAGCGAGGATGTCCTCGAGCGTCACGATCCCGACGAGATCCCTGATGTTCGCGCGGCTCACCACGGGCAGGACGTTGTGCCGCGTCTCTCCCATCCGCACGAGCGCCTGTCCCAGTGGCTGGTCTGGATGCACGTGGGCCACGTCGTCTTCGTGAGCGCCGGCGGGATCCCTTGCCGCGACCATGTGCAGCAGTTCGTCCATGGTCTGCGCCCCGCGGCCGGCGATCAGCGCCGCAGCGAGATCGGATTCGCGCACCATGCCGATCAGACCGCGCGCGTCAGTTACCGGCCATGAGCTGAGCGAGCCCGCGGCCACGATCTGCGCCGCGGCCGCGACGTCGAGAGCAGCATCGATCGGCGTCGGCGCATTGCGCTGCGCGACGCTCACACCGAGCCGTCGCGTGTGCGTGCGGAACGCGCCCGTCGGCAGGTGAATGCCGTCCTGATGCGCCAGCGCCTCGTAGATGGGCTCCTTCTGGAAGCGCTGCGAGATGTAGAACGCGATGAGGTTCGCGATCATCAGCGGCACGATGATCGTGTAGTCGCGCGTGACCTCGAAGATCATGATGACGGACGTCAGCGGCGTGCGGACGATCCCCGCGAAGGCGACGCCCATGCCGACGAGTGCGTACGCGCCCGCGCCCGCCGTGACATCGGGAAACGCGGCGTGCGCCACATGGCCGACCGCCGCTCCGACCATCGCGCCGATGAACATGCTCGGCCCGAAGATGCCGCCGGCGTTCCCCGACGCATAACAGATCGCCGTCGCGAACATCTTCAGCGCGGCGATCACCACGACGAACCGGAAGACCATGTCCCCGCTCAGCACACGATCCACCTGATCGTAGCCGACACCGAGCACCTGCGGCACGAAGAAGCCGAGCAGGCCGACCGCGAGCCCGCCGGCCATCGGCTGGATCCACCGAGTGCGCCGTGGCAACGCGAGAAAGAATCGTCGCATGCGCAGGAGCATCTTCACGAAGCCCACTGACACGAGCCCGCCGACGAGGCCGAGCACGACGTAGATCAGCAACTCGCCCTGGCTCACCAGGTGGTAGTCCGGCACGTGGAACAACGGCTCGTCGCCGAGCAGCAGGTGCAGCACCATCCACGACGTGGTGGAGCTCAGCACGACCGACCCGAGGATCGGCGCGTGCAGGTCACCCATGATCTCCTCGAGGGAGAAGAGCACAGCAGCGATCGGTGTGTTGAACGCCGCCGCAAGCGCCGCCGACGCGCCGACGGGAATGAGCCACTTCACCTGCGCGTTGCTGAGACCCAGGCGCCGCCCGATCACGGAGGAGATGCCCGCGCCGATGTGGACTGACGGGCCTTCGCGTCCGAGCGCCAACCCGCTCGCGAGCGAGGTCGCACAGCAGACGAACTTCCCGAAGACGGTGCGGAAGGAGATGCGGCCGTCGTGGATGAAGATCGCCGCCCGCGTCTGCGGAATGCCGCTGCCACGTGCGTCGGGGAAGAACCTGAACAACAGCACACCGCTGACGAGCGAGCCGAGCGTCGGCACCAGGATGCGTCGCCAGCCCGCGCCGCCCGCCGGATACATGTGTGCCGCGAGACGGCCGGTGAGCAGCACGAAGGCGACGACGACAAGACCGACCAGCGCGCCGATGACCAGGCTGAGTAGTAACGCGAGGCGATCCTCCTCGCGCCGGAGGTCCTCGACCAACTCGGCGATGCGGTCCAGCCAGGCCGTGCGGCGTGGCGGCACGGGCATCAGGAGTTGGTCTGCGTGATCCTCGCTCATCGAGAAACAATATATGAAGCCGACGGCTGACGGCGGAATCGTTTTTGCGCCAGCCGCTTGCACAACCGACGCTGTTCGCGTCGCGCATCGCGAGTCGCGATTGCGTCACCAGGTTCGGAGCATCGTTCGTGTCTTCGCTACCGATTGTATTGGTTGCGGCCGCGTTCGTGATGGTCGCATGTGAGGCGGGGCGGCCACCGGTCTCGCCGCCGATGCATGCCGCTGATGTCGACCGTGTGATCCGCCACGCGATGGCGGACAGCGCGAGCTGGCCGTCATACGGACGCGACTACACCAATGATCGCTACTCGCCGGTTGCGCAGATCGACACCACTACCGTGGCGCATCTGGCACTCACTCAAGTAGCCAGACGCGCGTGTTCGGCCATCCAACGTCACCGCGCTGAGCGCCGTAGTATCACTATGCGACTCTCCACCCCTTCCTCATCGCGAAGACTCCGCCAGACGTGAAAAGGCTCCCCCCGCTGACCTCGCTCGGCGTCGCCGCCGCAGCGCTCCTGCTGCTCCCGCTCGCCGCCGCCGCCCAATCGGGCAACCCGCCCGCCAAAAAGATCGCCCGCGCCGACACCACCACGCATGCCCATGACATGGCCGACATGCCCGGCATGTCCGCCCCGATCACCATTCCCAAGGGTGCGATCTACACGGTGGCCGACGTCGAATTCATGCAGGGCATGATCGCGCACCATGGGCAGGCGATCTATATGTCACGGTTGGCCGCCGCACGCGGTGCGAGCCCACGCGTCCTCAAGTTCGCCATCAAGATCGACCAGTCCCAGGGCACCGAAATCCGCCTCATGCAGGAATGGCTGGTCGCCAACAAGCAGACCGCGCCCGTCGCGGAATCCTGGCGCACGATGTCGATGCCGGGGATGCTCACCCCCGAGCAACTCAAGACGCTCGACACGTCGCATGGGGTCGAATTCGACCGGCAGTTCCTCAATCTCATGATCCAGCATCACAACGGCGCCCTGCGGATGGTCAAGGACCTCTTCGCCACCGCACAGGCCGCGCAGGACGTCGATGTCTCCGTATTCGCCAACGACGTGGTCACGGTGCAGACGGCCGAGATCGACATCATGCAGCAAATGCTCGCCAACCTCTAAAGAACAATGGAGTCGCGTCTGATGGGAAATGCCCGAAGGATCAGCAACATCGCGCTCTCGCTCACGCTCGCAGCGGTGCCTGTGGTGCACGCGCAGTCGTACCCAACCGGCAACGATCCGCGCAACGGATTGAAGACGGGCCTCCTCGATGCCGGCGTCGCGATCAGCAACATGCGCGTGGTCTCGTTCACGCCCAAGGCGGCGGCGTTCGACACCGCGCGTGGCCTCACCTTCGTCAACTCGGATGTCGCCTTCGGCGGCGGCAAGTACGTCTATCAGGGCAACTTCGCCGGCTTCTCGATCTGGGACGTCAGCAACCCCGCGAAGCCCGTGAACATGTCGGTGGTCTCCTGCATCACGTCGCAGGGTGATCCCACCGTCGTGGGACATCTGCTCTTCATCTCGGCGGAAGGCGGCGGGAATCGCAGCGATTGCGCGAAGGGCGGCGTGATGAATCCGGCGGATCACATGGCCGGCGTCCGCATCTACGACGTTGCCGATCCGCGGAACCCGAAGCTGATCAAGAACGTCCAGACGTGCAAAGGCTCACACACGCACACGCTCATCCCGAGCCCGACGGACAAGGGGGTCGTGTACCTCTACGTCTCCGGCAGCCAGGGCGCGCGTCCCGAGACGGAGCTCGCCGGCTGCAAGAACGGCGATGATCCGGCCGACGAATCGAACTCGATGTACCGCCTCGACGTGATCAAGGTCCCGCTCGCGCATCCGGAGCAGGCCGAGGTCGTGACGGGCGCCCGCATCTTCACGGGCATGATGGCAGCACCGCACGCGATGGGTCGTCCGCAACGCGCAGGTCGCCCCGCCGCCGCCGGTGCCGCACCTGTCGCACCGCCGATGCCGACTGGTCCACGTAACTGTCACGACGTCTCCGCCTATCCGGCGATGAACCTCCTGGCCGGCGCATGCGGCAGCTACGGCCTGCTGGTCGACATCTCGAATCCGGAAAGGCCGGTGCGTCTCGACGCAGCGGCCGACACGAACTTCTCGCTGTGGCACACCGCGGTGTTCAGCAACGACGGCAAGAAGGTCGTCTTCACGGATGAGTGGGGCGGCGGCACGTCGCCGATGTGTCAGGCGACGAGCATGATGGAGATGGGGGGCAACACCGTCCTCACCATCGCCGACGGCAGGAAGTACAAGCAGCATGCGTACTTCAAGCTTCCCTCGGCGCAGAGCGCGCAGGAGAACTGCGTGTCGCACAACGGTGGACTGCTGCCGGTGCCGGGCCGCGACATCATGGTGCAGGGCTGGTATCAGGGCGGCGTCGACGTCAGCGACTTCACCGATCCGGACCATCCGTTCGAGATCGCCTACTTCGATCGCGGCGCTGTCGATGCGCCGCCAGCGCCGGGCGACACGGCCGTCGCGAACAGCCGCTCGCGTGGGACGATCGGTGGCTCGTGGGGCGCGTACTACTGGAACGGCTATGTCTATTCGTCGGAGATGGCGCGCGGTCTCGACATCCTCGAGCTGACGCCAAGCGACAAGCTGTCGGCCAATGAGCTGGCGGCGGCGAAGCTGGTGCATTTCACGGACTACAATCCGCAGAGCCAGCCGAAGATCATCTGGCCGGCGGCGTTCCCGGTGGTCCGCTCGTATCTCGACCAGCTCGTGCGCAATGACGGGCTGTCGTCGGATCGCACGACGGCAATCGCCACCGCGCTCAACTCGGCCGAGAAGCAGAACGGTGGCGCTCGGCGGAATTCGCTGAACGCGCTGGCGAAGCAGGTCGACACGGATGCGAACGGTGCAAAGGACGCCGAGCGCGTGCGGTGGATGTCGGCGGCCATCAAGGATCTCGCAGCGGCATCGAAGTAAGCTCACGCGGCACTTCTCGACATCAGTGAGCAAAACCCCACACGGCAGCGTGTGGGGTTTTGTCGTTGCCCGGTCTCATCTCGCAGAACGTCTACGATTCGCCTGTCGCAGCGTGCGACGCTCTCGTGAGTTGCGCGCGCCGAGATCTTCGCATCAATCTCTGATGTCGGTCAGTACATCGATACGTCCTTCTTCCCTCGCCTCATTGCACTGATGCGAGGAGCTGCACATCGTAGAGTGACTCGAAAGCAACGACTCATCCTCCACTACAGATGCGAACGATTTCAGTCGACACGGGCGCGACCGCCGCGCTGACGGTGAGCGAGCTCGCCCTGGGTTGCATGCGCATCCATCGGCTCCCTCCAGCGAACATGGACGCGCTCCTCAGGGCAAGCCTCGAGGTCGGCATCAACTTCTTCGACCACGCCGACATCTACGGCAAGGGAAGGAGCGAAGAAGTCTTCGCCGCCTCCGTCGCTCGGCTCGGCCTGGCGCGCGAGTCGATGCTGCTTCAGAGCAAGTGCGGCATCCGCCCGGCAGAAGGAATGTTCGACTTCAGCAAGGAGCACATCCTCGCGTCGGTCGACGGCATTCTCGCACGGCTCCAGACCGACTACCTCGACGTCCTTCTTCTCCACCGGCCCGACGCCCTCGTGGAGCCGGATGAAGTCGCCGAAGCCTTCGCGAAGTTGAAGGAGGCGGGGAAGGTGAGGCACTTCGGCGTCAGCAACCAGAATCCAAGGCAGATCGAGCTTCTGCAACGTTCAGTCTCACAGCGACTGATATTCAATCAACTCCAGCTCAGCATCGCGTTCACGCCGATGATCGACGCGGGCATTCACGTCAACAACAAGGACGAGTTTGCGGTGGTGCGCGATGGCGGCGTGCTGGACTTCTGTCGGCTGCAAGGCATCACCGTGCAGGCATGGTCGCCATTCCAGTATGGTCTCTTCGAGGGCGTCTTTCTCGACAGCCCGAAGTTTCCGGAGATGAACGCGGTCATCGACCGCATCGCCAAGGAGCGAAGCGCCACGAACACCGCCGTTGCCGTCGCATGGATCAGCCGGCATCCGGCGCGCATTCAGACCATCCTTGGCACCACAAC
>JBDSML010000179.1:0-4906 GCA_039915865.1 Gemmatimonadaceae bacterium
TCGGCTTGCCGGATTACGGCCGCCGCGTTCCCCTGGCGAACACGTTGTCGTCCTCTCCGCGCCACTCGAAGGTCATCGGGCGACCCTTTTCCCGCTTGAACTCGATGGTGACATCCGGGCGGAGCACTTCGTAGATCACCCCCTTCTCGTCATAGACGGCGGGCACGAACCAGTCCGGCGCCACGCGGACCATCGCGAAGTGCTTCAAGTAGTTGTTCCAGAGCCCCACCCGACCCTTGAGTGTGCCATTCTCGTAGTCGAGGACCCACGGAGACGTGCTCGTCACCTTGCCGGTCGAATCGACCTCCGAAAAGTCCCAGCGCCCGATATAGTCTTGCGCGTCAGCGAGTGGCATCGTGGTGGTGAGCGTGGGCGACACACCCACGTTCAGCGTAACGGCAGTCCTGTCCCAGTTCATTGCCAGCGTGCCGCCATCCACGCGGAGGGCGGGCATCGACCACGTGAGGACCTCGGCGAATGGGGCCTCGCGCGCCTGCACCGCAAAGCGGATCTGCGCAGGAGTCGAATCCGGCGGCATGTTGTGGAACTGCTTCCACTTCGGGTCGAGCACCATGGTCCAGTCGCCGGACTGCCGCACCACGAACCACACGGAGTACTTGCCCTTGGGAATGGCGCGCCCGTCGAGCGTGATCGCCTTGTCCGTCTCCAGGGTCGTCGCCCAGTTGGCACCCGGCGTCCACACCTCGCCCCAGTGCACCGCCGGCGTGCCGAACAGGGGATTCCTTCCCCGCACGCGAGGCCGCGAATACTGCATGGTGATCGTCGTCCCATCGATCACCTGAGACAGCCTTGAGATCTCGCTCGCCTTGACCTGGGCAATGGCTGGCATCGCGTGTCCCATGATGCCTGTTGCGACGACAATCGCGCATTGCTTGAAGCTCCGCCTCATGGATTCACTCCTTTGATTTCCAGTCACCGCTCAGCCGAACTTCGTCATTCGAAATTCGCAGCGCGCCATGATCTCCCGGAGTCCAACAACGCAAACTTCCCGCGCCGCGTCAACAAGGTCCGGAATGGCTGCAACAGATTTCCTGGCCGACGCAGGCCATGACGCATCACCTTGTGACGATCGTCGCAGATGAGGTCACCGTAGTTGCACCCGGGCCGCAGGCGACGGCGGGTGACAAGGCTACGTGCCCAACTCGAAGTCGTATGCAAGTCAACGAGGAATGGATGAGCCGATCACAAGCCGCGGCCCAGCCTTCCTGAACTTCCCCAGATGATGTCAATAGCCGGTGAACAGTTATACTGGCATCCATGAACGGACGAACGTATGTTCGGTCCGCTGCCTCGCTCGAATGCGGGTGGCACCACGACGACGTGGTCCAGCATGCGAGAGGTCCCAGGTGTGATCGCCAGGCATGGCTCGTTCGAGTTATCGCTGGTCGAGCGCTACCGCTTCGAGGAAGAACTCGGACACGGGGCGATGGGCACTGTCTATCGTGCCTACGATGTGCGGCTGCAACGCCCCGTCGCCATCAAGCTGCTGCACCCCAGCATTACCACCGAGCTCGGGGTCGCGCGCTTTCAGTCCGAGATACGCATCGCCGCCAACCTGCATCATCCACACATCGTCGCCGTCCATGAATGCGGCGAGGCGGACGGACACCTTTTTTACGTCATGGACTACCTGGGCGGCGAGTCGCTGCGGGACCGGCTGAAGCGAGAGAAACAGCTGTCCGTTGACGACGCTCTGAAGATAACCGCCGAAGTAGCCGACGGGCTTCAGCACGCGCACGACCACGGCGTAGTGCACCGCGACGTTAAGCCGGAGAACATCATCCTCGCGGAAGGACGCGCCTACATCGTTGACTTCGGCCTCGCGCGTGCCATCGGCGACGTGACCGCGCAACGGCTCACCGCCTCCGGCCTGTCCGTCGGCACGCCGCACTATCTCTCGCCTGAGCAAGCCTCGGCGGAGAAGGACGTCGGGCCAAAGGCTGATCAGTATGCGCTGGCGTGCGTGCTGTACGAGATGCTCGTCGGGGAACCGCCATTCTCGGGCCCTACGGTGAGCGCGGTCGCGATGCGCCACATTCTGGAAGATCCACCCTCGCTGCGCGCCCGTCGACGCTCGGCGCCGGCGGCGCTGGAGACTGCCGTCTTCCGCGCGATGGAGAAAGTGCCGGCGGACCGGTTTACGTCGGTCACGGAGTTTGCAAGGGCGGCGCGCTGGTCTCCGCCGGGTGACGCACGGACCGAGAGCACGCAGCCATCGTTGGCTCTCGCGGTGGCTCACCCACGCAAGCGCCGCGGCGGGGCGATACTGGGGCTCGTGCTCCTCGGCGTCCTCGCCTCTGGCGCGGTCGGAAAGACCATGCTGGATCGGCGTGCGGGCGGGACACCGCGGGTGGTCAAGCGTCAGGGGATTCAGGTCGGCGTCGTTCCGGTGATCAAGGCAGGAAGCCTCGGGCAACCCGATTCTCTCGTCGACGCCGTCGCGGCCAGCGTGCGTCGCATTGGTGGAATGCGCTCCGTGACTGTCGCGCCGCTGTCTGTGCGCGACGTTGGATCACCCCTCGATGCCGGGCGCATTGCAGCGGTCGGCAGGGAGGTGGACGCGCAGTACGTCGCGGCTATCCACATGAGCAGTGCGGCGACCATTCGCGTGGACGTGCTGGACGTGAGCACGGGTGAGGAGATCGCAAGCGACGTCTCACGCTCGGCATCGCATGCGTCAGTCGCTGACATCGGATGGGACATCGCGGTGACCATCGCGCGGTCCATCTCGGCGCGTGACTCGCTTTTTGCACCGGCCTACCGCACGCTGCTCAAGAGTACACGCTCGTCCCGCGCGCTCAAGCACATGGTAGATGGGCAGCGCCTTTTCGGTGAGGGCGATGATAAAGCCGCGCGCGATGCGTATCTACGGGCGCTCGATGCCGATTCCCTCTGCGTCCTCGCGCTGCACCGACTCGGTGCGATCGCGTCGCTCGGGTTGCAGTTCAGCGAGGCGCTGCGGCTCACGGACATAGGCTTACGCCGCGCGTCGCCCGACGACGCACGCATGGGCCACTTGCTGCGAGGCCAGCGTTACGTGGCGTTGAGCCGGTCCGACAGTGCAGTCGCCGAGTTCCGCGCTGCGGTGGCTGATGATCCTGATAACGTGGACGGCTGGTTCGGGCTCGCGCAGGCGATGTACTACGGCGGATGGATTATCGGGTACTCCGCCAAGGACGCGAAAGGCGCCTTCGACCAACTCATGCGGCTTGACTCGTCCTTCGCTCAGGTCCACGGTGACTTGCTCGACGTGTCCCTCGCCGCCGGCGACACGACGTCGGCTCGACGAGTGCTCCGCCGCATGAACCGGGACCTGCCGTCGCGTCGTGGCAAGGAACTTCTCGCGGCGTATATGCTGGGAGACGCGAAGTCGCGCGACGCGCTGCTGAACAACCTCGATGGCGAAACACAGTACACGCTATCCGAGCTCGTGCTCGGGTTCAGCCGCACGCTCGACGATGTGGCCGCCGCGGACCGGGCCGCGCGAGCGATGATTCGCGACAGCCGGACACCCGAGGCCCGCAGGACTGGCCTCGAGTACCGACTCGCGCTCGCTCCCGCACTTGGTCGCGAGGTAGAGGCGGTTGCGGATATCGCGCGAGCGAGACTCGACACGGGCTTCGATGGGTGGGTCGCCGCCGCGGCGCTCGCCGGGATGATGTCATCGCATCGTCCGCAGCTGCGCGTGTCGGCGTGGAAGAGCCTGCCGTCCCCGCTCGCCGAGCGCGCTCTGGCAGATCCGTTTGCGCCGAGCTCCATGGCACTCGAGTTCCTGGTGCAGGATGCGCTCGACGAGCCGGCGGGCACGCGCGCAGTCATGCTGATGGACTCATTGCGTCAGGTGCGCTTCGCGTCCGATTCCGCGAGCCCATCACTCGACAACTGGAGACAAAGTCTTCAGGTGCGCGCATTTCTGACGCGTGGCGATACCACTCAGGCCATCGCCACACTGCGCTCCCTTCTGTTGAAGACCAACGCGCCGTATGTGGCCTTTCATCCACTGGCTGCCCTGCCCATGCAGCGGAAGCTCCTCGCTGATCTGTTGCGACTGACTGGGGCGCCGCCGGCACGTGTGGACCTGGTCACGTCATCATTTCGACGCTCGTGGGCGATTGCGGACGGCCTGTTCCTCACCCCGAGCCCGAAGTAGTTGCCGTTCCCACCCGCTGTACCGTGTATTCCCGCCATCCGAGGGCATGATGCCAGACGAAATGGAAAGCGTCAGAGAGGCATTCGCGAACATTGCCGAGTTGGGTATGTTGTGGCCGTGCCACACTAAGGGACACGACAAGTACGCGGACTTAAAGAGCCTGATGGAGAACCGCCAGAACAAACCAGACGAGGTGATCTGGTTTCTCGTCGCGTACGTGTTCGATCTCGAGCGACGGTTCTCCGCGCTTCGAATAGCGGTCGCCACCGCCGCCGGAAGTGCAACGCCAAACGTCGACATGGCAACCTTACTTGCGCAGGACGAGCAGGACCTCAATGTCAACGCGATCATGCCTGATCCGCCGCTCGAGCGCTGGGAGAACTTGGCGCGCATTGCCGGCGCGCAGATGAAGACGTGGGGGGAACGCGTCAATCCTGACGAAGATCAATAGCCGCCATGAGACCGGACGGTGCCGCACTCGAGAGACTAAAGCCGAACTCCCCTGACAGCCAAGGCCGTCAGGGGAGCTCGATGTCTGAACTTTCAATGGTCGGGGCGGCCGGATTTGAACCGGCGACCTCCTGCTCCCGAAGCAGGCGCGCTACCGGGCTACGCTACGCCCCGCCGACAAACCTTACCGCCCATGCGCCCGGAGGAACTCGAATCCCCAACCTTCTGATCCGTAGTCAGATGCTCTATCCAATTGAGCTACGAGCGCGCAATAAAACGGCTGCC
>JBDSML010000182.1:0-5810 GCA_039915865.1 Gemmatimonadaceae bacterium
ATGGCCGGCGTGTCGGAATCGCCGTTCCGGCAACTCTGCCACGAGCACGGCGCGGACGTCGTCGTCACGGAATTCCTGTCTGCCGAAGGCATCCGGCGCGAGAACGAAGCGACCATCCACAAGCTCAGCTTTGGAGCCGGTGAACGACCCATCGGCGTCCAGATCTTCGGCGCCGACCCCGTGGCCATGGGCGAGGCCGCACGCTTCGTCTCTGATGTCTTCCAGCCCGAGTTCATCGACATCAACTTCGGCTGCCCAGTGAAGAAGGTCGTCCGTCGCAACGGCGGTTCCGGCTGCCTCCGCGACCTGGACCTCGTCCAGCAGGTCATTCGCGCGGTGTCGTCCGCGACGCACCTGCCTGTCACCTGCAAGATCCGCAGTGGATGGAATGAGGAGATGCGCGATCCAGTGACAATCGGCCTCCGCTGTCAGGATGCCGGTGCGCGCGTGCTCGCCCTCCATCCGCGCACGCGCACCCAGATGTACACGGGCAGTGCGCGCTGGGAGGAGATCGCCGCTGTCGCCGCCGCACTCGACATCCCCGTGCTCGGCAACGGCGACATCAAGACCGCCGAAGACGCCATTCGCATGCACCAGCAGACGCAGTGCGCGGGCATCATGATCGCGCGCGGCTCGTACGGGCAGCCGTGGATCTTCAACCAGGTGAAGGACCTCATGGCCGGACGCCCCAAGCGCCCAGCGCCGCCCGTTGCCGAACGGTTCGCCATCGCGCTCGACCATGCCCGCAAGGTCATGGCGTACGAGACCGATCCTCGCGGCGCGGCCATCGAGTTCCGCAAGCACCTCGGGTGGTACGCGAAGGGGCTTCACGGCGGCGCCGACCTGCGCAAGAAGCTCTATGCGGTCACCTCGTTCGGAGAGGTCGAGGGCATCTTCGCCGACTACCTCGAGAACGCCGACCGGTACGCCACGCTCCACTCGGCCACTGAGACCCACGACGCGCTCGACGGCATGGAGGCGGACGCCGCATGAGGCGCGAGCGGGTGCGCGAGCTGCTCACCCGCGTTGCCGAAGGGTCGCTTCCCGTCGACGGCGCTCTCGATACACTCTCGGCCGACCCGGTCGAATCGCTCGGCTTCGCGACAATCGATCACCACCGCGCGCTCCGCCAGGGCTTTCCGGAAGTCATCTTCGGCGGTGGCAAGACCGTCGATCAGGTTGTGGCCATCGCGCGCCGCATCGCCGAGCGTGGCGACGGAGTGCTCATCACGCGTGTCGAAGGGGATGCGGTTGCTCCACTCGGCGACGCATTCGCGGAGATGGAGTTCAACCCGATCGGGCGGACGGCATTGCTGCGGGCAACAACGCCCGCTGAGAAATCGCACGACGCGGTGCTCATCGTCACCGCAGGGACGAGCGACCTCCCGGTGGCCGAAGAGGCGGCAATCACGGCAGATGCAATGGCCTGTCGCGTCGAGCGACTCACCGATGTGGGCGTTGCTGGCATTCATCGCCTGCTCGCCCGCCGAGAGGTGCTGGACCAGGCGGGAGTGATCATTGTCGTCGCCGGGATGGATGGTGCGCTGGCGTCCGTGGTCGGCGGTCTGGCACGGGTGCCGGTGATCGCCGTGCCGACGAGTGTGGGTTACGGCGCGTCCTTCAATGGACTCGCACCGCTCCTGACGATGCTGAACAGTTGCGCCGCGGGAGTGACTGTCGTAAACATCGATAACGGCTTCGGCGCGGCGGTCGCCGCAGCGCGCATACTGCATCGTTAGCTCGACGAGAACCTCGCCTCAATGTTGCTTGCCGCGGCCATCGTACTCGCCATCGCCGCCCTCGCTGCGGCGGGCTACGCCCTGCGCCAGGCAAAGCAATCGAAGCGCGATCTGCATGCGGCCCATGCGCGCCTCGCGCGCATCGATGCCGAAATGCCGAGCAACGACGACGAGCAACCCGCTGGAGTCGAGGCACTGCGGCGCGACGTTCGCGTCAACTTCGAGCAGAAGGGAGTCGAGCACGATCGTGTGCTGCTGCAATCGCTCCTGTGCGATTTCCGCGACGTGGCCGGCGCGGAGGAGGCCATCTTCTGGCGCTGGCGCGCCGACCGTGATTCACTGTCGCCCGCGGTGTGGTCGAGCGAAGCGCCGCGGCCCGAGTACTTCGACGTCGCCGAATGGGGTCCACTCGTCCAGTGGTCGGCGGAGACGGGCGTCGTCCAGACGGTAGGACAGGACGAGACGATCCATGTCGCCGCCGCCTGCGTGAAGCGGGAGGACGCGCTCCTTGGTGTCTTGAGCCTCACGCATACGCAAGGATTGGCGCTGCCACGCGCCTCGCTCAAGGAATGGATGCCGCGGCTGGCCGACCAGCTCGCGACGTTCAACGACCTCCTCGGCGTCCGGCGTCGCTATGGACGTCACATGCGCCAAAGCCAGGCGCTGCTCGACGCCGTTCAGCGGCTGCAGGGGGATCGCGGCGGTGAAGGATTGGCGCGTGCGCTCTGCGAAACGGCGCTCGACGTCTCGGGCGCTCGTGGGGCGGTGCTCGTCCGTTGGGACGGCGACACAGAGGTGAGCGAGTTGCACTATGCCACCGAAGGCACCGGACTCCGGACGCCGACTCCGCTGGACGCCGCGAGCGTGGTGGCCGAGGTGTGTCGGACGGGCAAGCTGCACGTTCTCGAGGACGCGAGAGGCGCGGCGTCAGGGCAGGCGCTGTATGGCGCGTCGCGAGTGATCCGCGAGCCGGGGTCGGTCGCCATCATTCCGCTCTGCAAGGACGGCCGCGTGCTCGGCGCCCTGGTCCTCGAGGCCGACGAGGTTGGCGCCCTGACCATCGAGGACACCAGGCCGCTCACGGTCTTAGGCGCTGTTGTCGCCGGACCGCTGGAGATGGCGTGGCAGTTCGTGGAAGTCGATCGTCGCGCGCGGACCGATGCGCTCACGGGCCTCTACAATCGCATGCACTTCGGCGAGCAGTTGACGCGCATCCTTGCCGAGGCGGACCGGTACAACCATCCGGTGTCGTTGGTGCTGATGGACATCGATCACTTCAAGAAGGTGAACGACACCTGGGGTCACGAGGCAGGGGACACGGTGCTCAAGCACGTGGCGCGGGTGCTTCAGGACGGCGTGCGAGCAGTCGACATCTGCGTGCGCTACGGCGGTGAGGAGATCGCCATGCTGTTGAGCCAGACGGACAGCGCGCATGCGGTGGAGGTGGCGGAGCGGCTGAGGATTCGGATTGCGGGGACGCCGATCCGGCATGGGCCGAGCGAGATCCATTGCACGGCGTCGTTCGGCGTGGCGACGTACCCGGAGACGGTGAAGGTGCGGGACCAGCTATTTCCGGCAGCGGACAAGGCGTTGTACATCGCGAAGCACGATGGCAGGAATTGCGTGAGGGCGAAGCCTGCAACTAAAGGTCGTGCAGCGAGTTAGTGCGCATTAACACATGACTGCGGTAACTCGGCGCGAGCCGCGTTTGCGCGACGGACATCGATCCGGTCAGCGTTTCAACCACGCGAGCGACGCTCGAGCGCTTTGCGGCGGCGCATCATTTGAAGTGCGTGAAGCCAGCGTATTCGATTTGTCGCCGACCGAATACGGCACGTTCGACGTCGTGTATTCCTGGGGCGTGCTGCATCACGCTGGGGCAATGGAGCGCGCGATCGCTGCCGCGGAGCGACTGGTGGCGCCCAATGGCATTCTCTGTCTCGCCCTGTACGCCAAGACGTTCCTCTGTCCGTTCTGGCGGTTCGAGAAACGTGCGTACACGTTCAGCCCGCGTCTCCGACAGCGGCTAATTCGGACCCTGTATGTGGCATTGTATCGAAGCCGTTTCATGTTCACTGGGCAGGACTTCGGCGCTCACGTGGCCAACTACCGCAATACGCGCGGAATGGACTTTTACCACGACGTCCATGATTGGCTGGGCGGATACCCGTACGAGTCGATCACGCCCGACGAGGCACACGAGATGATGCGCAGACACGGCTACGACGTAGAGCGCGAGTTTGTTGGGTCCGTCGTCCATCGGGCTGTTCGGATCCGGCTGCCACGAGTTCGTGTTTCGACGCCCTCGACAGGCGCTGCAGGATGAGAAAGCAGATGAGATGAGGCTCGCAAAGCTAGGTTAGACTGGGAGTTGAGTGGTTTGCGGCAGCTTGGTCCCTTGGGCGCGGAATCATTGACTCGAGGGGATGGATGCCTTAGGTTTACGCACTTAGGGGGCGACTGGCTTCGACGGGACTGGTGAAGCTGTGGGCGCGTGCCGAGGTCCTCGGGCACCTCGTTAAACACTCGGGAAAATTCCAACTGCGAACAACAACTTCGCCCTTGCCGCCTAACTTTTAGTTAGGCCTGTGAGGTGCCCAACAGGAAGCCCGCCCGGGGCGGCTTGATGGGTAACGCAAATCTGGGCTAGTCCTGTCGAGCGCTCTCGGCGGCAGGGCAAAACAAAGGGAGATTACTCTGCGGTGGGCTGCCCACTGGCCAGCCGTAGGGGACATCAATCAGAGGGACACGCACGTAGTGCCTGTGGTAGATCTAGCTTCGGACCGGGGTTCGATTCCCCGCGCCTCCACTTAGTAATGTTCTCAGGACTTCTCACGGCGCCTCAAAAGGGCGCCGTGAGTCGTTTCTCCCTCTGCGGTTGCGTCTCAGCACGTCTCGTGCTGTCTCTGGCGTTCTCAGTGCGACGGGGGTACGATTGGGGGTACGTTTGGCCTCGAACCTCAAACGGACCTGCTCATGAGTGGGGGTATGGAGCGACGGGCGCAGTCGACGGATCGGCTCAGTGATCGAGCGATCAAGTCATGGCTCACGAAACGGCGCGCGGGCACTGCGACGACGACGAAGCTGAGCGACGGAGGCGGGCTGTACCTCACGCTCACGCCGTCTGACAGCGCGATGTGGCGCATCAAGTACCGATACGGAGGTGCTGAGCGACTGTATGCAGTCGGCGCCTATCCAACGATTGCACTCGCGGAGGCGCGCGTCGAGCGCGATCGCGTGAAGGCGCATCTCCGCGACGGACGCGATCCGGTGCAGATGCGCCAACTGAGCCGGGTGAGCGCGGTGACCGCGGCCGACACGACGCTGGCGGGCGTGACAACTGCGTGGCTTGCCAAGCGAAAGGCTGACTGGAGCGGCATTCACTTCACGAAGTCGAGCCAGGCGCTCGAGCGCGACGTGCTGCCCCTGCTCGGCAAGCTGCCCGTCGCCGAGATCACGCCGGCAATGGTGGCGAAGTCGATCGAGGGGATATCGAAACGCGGCGCGCATGACACGGCCTCGAAGGTGCTCTGGCACCTGGTGGGCATCTTCAAGCTCGCTCAGGCGCGCGGCTGGACGTCGACCAATCCGGCCGTACCCGTTCGCGAGGAGCTGCCGAAGAAGCGCCAGCACGAAAAGCGGCCGGCACTGCTCACGTTCGCCGCGTTGGGCGAGGTGCTTCGGAAGGCCGACGTCGCGCCGATCTCGCCGGCGGTGCGGATGGCGCATCGGCTCGTCGCATTTACGGGCGCACGCATCGGCAACGTCGTCAATGCGCCCTGGTCGGAGTTCGATCTCGAGAACGACGTGCCGATGTGGCGGATCCCGCGGAAGCGCATGAAGGTCGCCGACCGCGAGCACGATCACGATATGCCGCTCGGACCGACGATCGCCGCCGAGCTGCGCACGTGGAAGCGCGCCACCGGTGGCGGGGCATTCGTCTTCCCGTCGCCGATGGGCAACGCACACATCACGCGCGAGAGTCTCGAGAAAGCCTACCGGGTGACGCTCGGGCTGGCCGGCACGCACAGTGTGCACGGATGGCGCTCGTCGCTCAGCACCCTGGCACGT
>JBDSML010000207.1:0-5675 GCA_039915865.1 Gemmatimonadaceae bacterium
ATTGCCGCAGCGCGAAGTCGAGCGTCATCGTCGGCGGAAACTTTGGCGCACCGTCGAAGCCGCCGAACCGTGGCTCGTAGCGCTGCTTCAGCGACGAAGCCGCGCGGGTGAGCAGGTCTTCACCCAGCGTTCCGGTCGCACGCGTCCGCTCGGTGCTGGATGCGTAGAGCTCGCGCATCTGCGCCGCCGTTCGCACCACGCTGTCCTGCCGATTCTCCCACGCGTCGGCGACGCCGAGCAGCACCCGCCGGAAGCTTGGCATGCCGTGACGGTCATCGGGCGGGTAGTAGGTGCCAGCGAAGAACGGTTCGCCGTCCGGTGTGAGGAAGACCGTCATCGGCCAGCCGCCGTGGCCCGTCATCGCCTGCGTGGCCTGCATGTAGATGGCGTCGAGGTCGGGGCGCTCTTCGCGGTCGACCTTGATGCAGACGAAGTGCTCGTTCATCAGCTGCGCGACTTCCGCGTCCTCGAACGATTCACGCTCCATCACGTGACACCAGTGGCACGCCGCGTAGCCGATGCTGAGCAGGATGGGCTTGCGCTCGGATCGCGAGAGGGAGAGCGCGATGTCGCCCCAGGGGTGCCAGTCGACCGGATTGTGCGCGTGCTGGAGGAGGTACGGGCTGGTCTCGGATGCGAGATGGTTTGCCATCTCCGAAGCTAATGCCTTTGGCGGTTCGTTCGGGATCTCTGCGCGACCGACCGGGGCGCGACATCCTGTTCTCGCGCGCTCCATCTGACCAAGTTTCCAGACTATGAAATTCCCCGTCCGCCTCCGTGCTCTCCCGCTCGGGCTGATCTCGGTCGTCGCGCTCGTGGCGATCTCGGCGCTCTTTGCGCGCAGCCCGCTTCAGGACGCCGTGACCTTCGAACCCGTCCTCGAAGCCTCCCTGCGCCGCCCGATGGGCTACCTGCTCCTCGCGCCCGTCTCGAACATCCTCGATACGCTCACGCTGTTGAGCCTGCGCCAGCACATCGCGCTGTTCGCCACCATTCTCGTCTGCTACGCCGTCTGGTGGTGGTTCTTCGGACGCGCGCCGCTCGCCGCCGTGCCGCCGAACCGGCGCTGGCTCCGTGAGGTCGCACGCATCGGCGTTGGTCTCGTCGTGATCATCGGCGTGTACGTCGTGGCCATGATCGTGCCGCGCCCGATGGCCGGGATCGAGACGTCGTTCGACATCATGGTCATCGACTTCCACGCGCACACGAAGTTCTCGCACGACGGCCGGCCCGACTGGCGACCCGAGGACGTCCGCGCATGGCATCGCGCCGCGGGCTTCGACGTCGCCTACGTCACGGACCATCGCACCTTCGAAGGCGCACGCGACGCATGGGCCAACAACCCCGTCTCGGCCGGCACCGGCACCGTGCTGCTGCCCGGCATCGAAGTCGTGTGGCGCGGAGAGCATGTGAATGTCCTCGACGCCGATCGCATGTTCCGCGGTCTGCTCACCGAGACGCTCCGCGACATCGACGAGTCCGCACTCACCCTGGCGAGCTCGCTGCCGGGAAACGAGCCGGTCCTCATCGAGACCTTCCCAGGCGATCTCTCGAAGGTCATCGCTGCCAATGGGCCGGGCACGGCTGGTATCCGCGCCATCGAGGTCATCGACGGCGCACCGAAGGGACTCGGCCAGACGCGCGAGGAGCGCGCGCGCATCGTCCATCTCGCTGACAGCACGAACCTCGCACTCGTCGCCGGGAGCAATCATCACGGGTGGGGACACACCGCCGCTGGGTGGACGCTGATGTTCCTGCCGCAGTGGCGCGCCGCCACCTCTGATCAGCTCTCCGCCAACATCAGCCGGATCATTCGCGGCGGCGGCCGCAAATCGACGCGCGTCGTCGAGCGGTACATCGCCGATACGGAGACAGGCGTCGCCCTTCCGCTCACAGTGCCGCTGATCGCGTGGGGCATGTTGCGCTCGCTCTCCGGCGACGAGCGAATCGTCTGGCTCGCATGGACTGCCGCCATCTATCTGATGTGGCGGTTCCGGCGCGCGCGATCGAACCGCACCGCAGACGCCTGACTCGATGTCCGAGCAGTTCGATGAAACCCTGAGCACGGATGACGACGCACGGCAGTGGCGCGCGGCGCTGCTGATCACGTTCGCCGCCGTCGTCGTGCGGCTTGTCTTCGCGACCCTGCTGCCCCTCTTCCCCGACGAGACGTACTACTGGGATTGGTCTCGGCACCCAGCCAGCGGCTATTTCGATCACCCGCCGGCCATCGCGATCCTCATTCACTGGGGCACCGCGTTGGCCAACCTCGTCGGCGTCGACCCGTCACCGTTGGCGATCCGGTTCTTCCCCGTGCTCGCCGGCGGTATCGCGACGCTGTTCGCGGTGAAGATCGCGCAACGTCTCGCCGGTGGTCGAGCCGCGCGCACCGCGGCCATCGTCTTCTCGCTCATGCCGCTCGCGGCGACGGGGCTCGTCCTCGCCACGCCCGATGCGTCGCTGCTCGCCGCGAGTGCGGCAGGATTGTACTTCGTCGTCTGCGCCGTTCAGGCGCCACGCGGCTCCGCACAGGCGTGGCAATACTGGTGCGTCGCCGGACTCGCGCTCGGCATCGCCTTCACGTCGAAGTACACGAGCATCCTGCTGCCCATCACCGTCACCGCAGCGGTGCTCTTGCGGCCGTCGCTGCGGACACGGTTGCGAGAGCCAGGTCCCTACCTCGCGTGCATCATCGCGACGATCGTGTTCCTCCCCGTCCTGTATTGGAACGCGCAGCACGACTGGATCTCCTTCCGCTTCCAGATCGAGCACGGACTCGGTACGCCGAAAGGCTCGGCGATCAAGCGTGAGCTCGACCTCATCGGCGGACAACTCGGCCTCGTCTCCCCCATCATTTTCGCGTTTGCGGCGCATGCCGTGTGGCGCGCGCTTCGACGTCCGAGCGACGACGCGCGCTTCCTGCTCGCCGTCGTCGCGGTGGGGAGCTGGATTTTCTTCGCCTACAGCGCGATGCGTCGCTCCGTCGAAGCCAACTGGCCGGCGCCATCGTACGTGCCGGGTATCGCGCTGCTCGCGGCGCTCGCGTCCACTGCGGCACGCGACAGGTGGATCAAGCGAGGCATCGTCCTCGCCGCGGTGATGGTCGGGATCATCTATCTGCATGCTCTTGTACCGATCCTTCCACTGCCGGCGCGGCGCGATCCCGTCGCACGCAGCGCCGGCTGGGAGGAGCTCGCCGCGAGCGTCGAACTCGCGCGCACCGCGCTCGGGCCGAACACGTTCGCCGGCGCGGATCGATATCAGGACGTCAGCGAGCTCGCGTATCACCTGCCGGGTCGTCCGCAGGCGTTCTGCATCTGCGTGTCCGGACGCCGCAACCAGTACGACCTGTGGCCGAGCTACGCAGCGGTCGCGAAGCCCGGTGACAACCTCGTTCTCGCGCTCGACGAAACGTCCGACGTGCACGGAACTGTGAAAGCGCTCTCACCTTTCTTCACGACGGCAACGCGTGGCGCGCTCGCTCCGCTGTTGCGCGGAGCAGACACTGTGAGCGTGCGTCGAGTGTGGATGCTGGCCGGCTACCGCGGCGGTTGGCCCGCGCGGTAGCCGCAGCGATCAATTCTTTTGCGGCGCGCTGAATCCGGCGCGAACGGCGCCGAGCAAATCGACGAGCGTGTGCTTCTCCGCGTCGTCGAGCATGCCGAGCGCGAGGTCGTTTGCCGCATCGACCGGCTCGTCGAGCGCGGCGAGCAACCGAAGGCCCGCTGGTGTGATCTGGCAGAGCACCTGGCGCCGATCGGGCGTCGAGCGCTCACGGACCACATAACCTGCCGACTCCAGCTTGTCGAGCAGCCGCGTGAGTCCCGCCGCCTCCTCGATCATGCGATCCCGGATTGCCAGTGTGGGAAGGCCAGTGGTTCCTGCACCGCGCAGGATGCGCAGCACGTTGTACTGCTGGATCGTGACACCGCTGCCTTCAACGACTTGCGAGACATGTCGTTGTACGACGGCAGCCGTGCGCAGGATGCTGACCAGCGCCTCGTGCGAGGGTGAGCTGAATGGCCTCGTTTGCTTGATTTCGTCGCGGAGGGCACTGCTCTTCGTGGGCATCGTGTCTTGCGTCGAGGTTAGTACTTCCGCGTTGCCGCGGCTCGGGCTCGTGCGTGCGGGTGACGATTTCGATCGAATGATTGACCCGACAATATGCGCCTTTCCGTTGTCTATACGCGAGACATCGCGACAAGGTTGATGGCTGTTGATGTGCATGCTGCTGCAACACTTTGTCTATACTCCCGCGCCCGGTGAATAACTGTCACTCTCCGGCGAAACACTGTCACTCTCATCGAATTTCGCGATGACCCCGATCACATCTGACCTCGATCAGTTCCTCACAGCGAACGACGAGCGGATTCGCGCCGAGCTGTTCGAATTTCTGCGCATTCCCAGCGTGAGCGCACGCTCCGAGCACGACGCGGATACCGCGCGCGCGGCGGAATGGACCGCCAATTCACTGCGCGCGGCTGGCTTGGAGGCGACGGTGCATTCGACAGCCGGCCATCCGGTCGTGTTGGGAGAGTGGCGCGGTGCGCCGGCCGGTGCGCCGACAGTGCTCATCTATGGCCACTACGACGTTCAACCTGCCGAACCGCTCGATTTATGGACGAGCCCGCCGTTCGAGCCCACCGTTCGCGATGGACGCCTCTACGCTCGAGGCTCGGTCGACGACAAGGGACAACTCTTCCTGCACGTGAAGGCACTCGAGGCTCACCTCGGAGCGCGGGGAAAGCTGCCGATCAACGTCATCGTCCTCGCCGAGGGCGAAGAGGAAGTCGGCAGTGAACATCTGGCGCCGTTCATCGAGGCCAACGCTGACCGACTCAAGTGCGATGCGGTCGTGATCTCCGACTCGGCAATGTTCGCCCCCGGCTTGCCGAGCATCCTGTCGTCGCTGCGCGGGATGGCCTACTTCCAGATCGACGTGCAGGGCCCCGCGCAGGACCTGCACTCCGGCAGTTACGGGGGCGCAGTGGAGAATCCGGCCATGGCGCTCGCGAGGATCCTTGCGACGCTGCACGACGTCGACGGCCGCATCGCGATTCCGGGCTTCTACGACACGGTCGGCGAATGGCCCGCGGCGGTGCGGGAGCAGATGCGCGGATTGCCGTTCGACGAGGAAACCTTCCGCGCCGAGGTGGGCGCGCCAGCGCTTGGCGGCGAGAAGGGATACACAGTGCTGGAGAGACTCTGGACGCGCCCCACCTGCGAAGTGAACGGGCTGCTCAGCGGCTACACGGGTGAAGGCGCGAAGACAGTCCTTCCCGCGAAGGCAATGGCGAAGGTGAGCTGTCGTCTCGTGCCGGATCAGGATCCCGCCGAGATCGAGCGACTGATGAAGGCGCACGTCCAGCATGTCGCACCGGCGGGGGTGAATGTCACAGTCACGCACCTGCACGGCGGACGTCCTTGGCGCGCCGAGTTGAATGGCCCACTGTTCGACGCGGCGCGCCGGTCGCTGGCGGCGGCGTTCGGGCGCGAGCCCGTGATCACGGGGGAGGGCGGCTCCATCCCCGTCGTCGGGGACTTCGAACGTATTCTCGGCGCGCCCGTCCTTCTAGTAGGTTTCGGGCTACCCGGCGAGAATGCGCACGCGCCGGATGAATGGATGAGCATGGAGAACTTCACGAAGGGCATGCGCGCAATCGCGATGCTGTGGG
>JBDSML010000091.1:0-22136 GCA_039915865.1 Gemmatimonadaceae bacterium
GCGGCGAGCTGCTCCGCGATGTCGGCCGACGTCACCGAGCCGAACAACTTGCCCTCTTCGCCGACGCGCGCCGAGAAGGTCAACTGCACCTCCTCGAGCTGCTTGGCGAGGTCGGACGCGCTGCCACGGCGCTCGTTCTCCGCCGCCTCGAGACGCGACCGCTCTGCGGAGATGCGCTTGAGGTTGCCCGCCGTCGCCTCGTAGGCGAAGCCGCGCGGGAGGAGGAAGTTGCGTGCGTAGCCGTTCTTGACCGTGACGACGTCCCCGGGACCGCCGAGGTTTTCGATCGCCTGCCGAAGGATGATTTCCATGAGTAAGACCCTCTAGTTACGTGGTAGGGCGCGCACGGCGGCGCCAGTCGGCCCAGGTATCGCCCAGGCCGAGCCCGAAGGCGGCAAGCGCCAGGAGCATGAACCCGAGCACGGCGACCGCATTGAGCACCGGCCACCACAACATGGCGAACCCGACGAGTAGCGAGACAGCGAGCGCTCCGGGAGCAAGAAACCAGGAGAGCACACCGAACCCGCGAATCGCGTAAAGCGCGCCGAAGAAAACCAGCAGATTGCGTCCCGCCCCTCCGAGAAAATCGAGCGCCGGCACGAACACGATCGCAAGGCCGGCGATCAACCCCCAGACGAGCTGGTCGTTGAAGCGAAAATCCTTCAAGTGCCCCAGCGGGACGCCAAGGCGTGTCCGCGACAGGCGATGATACGTTGCCCACGCCAACGCGAGGGCGACCAGCGACTCCAGCAACAGCAGGGAGGGGAAGAGTCCCACTCCCGTCTGCGCCATGAGCTTCAACTGGTGATCGAACTCGTCTGGCAGTGCCCCCATCTGCGGCATGGCCTGGACAATCTCCGGATGCTCCTTGACGAACGTCCGGAACATCACCATCGACTCCGCGTTGCGTCGCGCGAACTCCACCTGCACGGCATCTCGCGCCCGCGCAGGCGTGAGCGGCCCTTTCGCGCCCATGACGAGCACGATCACGAGCGACAGCGAGAGCGTCGCCAACGCACGGGAGAAGAACGGACGCTGGGCTCCGAGCAGGCAGACCAGTCCGAACGCACCCGACAACAGCAGACTCCAACCGCGCACCAGGTTGTAGAACGAACCCGGCACCGCGGGTTGGGCGAGGGCCCAGGCTGCAAGCCCCACCCAGATCACGGCAAGAAACAACCGGCCGCGCGCCCACCACCCGACGAGACAGCACGCGGCGAGCGCGGGCAGGAGCAGCAGCAGCGTCTCGTCCACGGGCAGCAACGCGCGAAGCGGTGGTGTCCACGGGATGAAGAGAAACGCCGCGAGCGCGAGGAGGAGCTTCCCCCACCCACGCTCGGACGGCGCCGGCACTGCGGCTTCCTGCATGTCAGCCCTGCAGACCCTTCGTGTACGGAATCAGTGCGAGGTAGCGCGCGCGCTTGATCGCGGTGCTCAGCTGACGCTGATGCCGCGCGCACACGCCGCTCAAGCGGCTGGGCAGGATCTTTCCGTGATCGGTGATGAAGCGGCCGAGCGTGCGCTCGTCCTTGTAATCGACGAAGCGGACGCGAGTCTCGCAGAATGGGCAAGCCTTCGATGGGCGTCGCATGGTCTACTCCTCATCCTCGTCGTCGTCTTCGCCGCGCTTCTTCGCCAGCGCGAGCTCTTCTTCGGTCATCGGCGGGGCGCCGACTTCATGCTCGAAGATGGTGAGCAGGTAACGGATCACACCTTCGTCGAGCTTGAGCGCGCGCTCGTACTCGGGAATGCCGGCCGTCTCGGCCTCGAACCGCGCAACGACGTAATAGCCGTTCTCGCGGGGACCGATCGGGTACGCCAACTGCCGGCGGCCCCAGTGATCGACCTTCATTTCCCCGGTCGTGCCGAGGAGTTGGTGGAAGCGGTCAAGCTTCTCGGTGACGGCGCTGTCTTCGAGTGTGGAGTCGAAGACGTAGACCGCCTCGTATGGACGTGGCATGTCCTGGCAATCCTCCCTTTGGACGTAACCAGCCCCCCGCTGGTTTGCCGAAGCGGGAGGAGGGGAAGTTTTTCCGGGCGCCACAGAGGCGTGGCAGCCAGGTTGTGTAAGCCCTTGAAGATAGCCGAGGTAGACGTTTGCGAGAAGGGGGAATCGCTCGCTTCAGCATCTTGCGTCGTACGCCGATACTCGACGGGTTGATTCCCTCACGATGACGTCGATCAGCGACTCCCCGAATGCGCACGCTGCCGGTCACCCGGCGGCTGACCCCACGGCTGCCATCTTCATCGTCGATCCTGCTGGCCGGATCGCCGGGTGGAGCCCGCATGCCGCTCGCCTCCTTGGCTATACCGCCGCAGAGGTCATTGGGTCCGAGCTTGCGTTCCTCTATCCACCCGCCGCCGATGCGGGTGGTCATCCCGCCTCGGACCTCGCCTCCGCGGCCCACGGCGGGCGCGCCGAGGCGCAGACGTGGCTGGTGCAGAAAAGCGGTGCCCGCGTGTGGGCCGACACCGTCATTACCGCCATGCGAGACGCCGGCGGAAGCATCACAGCGTTCTCCGTCCAGGCGCGCGACCTCTCGCAGCACCGCGAAGGCGACGAACGCCGTCGCGCGCGCTCGGCGCAGCTGGCCGTGCTGGCCAAAATACGCGAGGAGGTTGGCGCATTCAGCGTCGACCTCGCCGCGCTGCTCGCCCGCGTGGCGCTCCGCGCGCGGGAGATTACCGGCGCCGACACGGCCGTCATCGAGCTCCGCGACGGCGTCGGTGAGCTTGCCCGAGCGCACGACGGTGTGCCCGACCTCGACCTCGCGATCGGCTCGCTCCTCATGCCCCACGGCGGCGCCACCGTCGGCGCGCGGCTCCAGTGCCTCCGCTACGACCAGAGCCACGAGTCCGCCGAGATCCTGGGAGACGTCTGCGATCGATCTGGTGTCGGATCCGTTCTCGCGATCCCGATCCTCAACGACCGCGCGACCATCGGGTGGCTGGTTGCCCTCGCACGATCGCCCAATGCGTTCGACGACCAGCGCGCGTCGACGCTCGCGATGGTCTCCACTTTGGTCGGCGGGCCCATCGCCCAGGCCCAGGCTGCGGAGACACGACGGTCGCTGCTCGCCGAACGGGCGCGAGCCCAGGCCGCACATCGCGAGAGCGAAGCGCGGTTCCGCGCCGCCATGGACGCGTCCCTCGACGCCCTGTTCATCCTCGGCGCCGTCCGCAGCGCGGACAAGCGCATCATCGATTTCACCCTGCTCGACGCGAATCGCCGCGCGGAAGAACTCTGCAACCTGCCGCATGGCTCCTACGCGGGACGGCGGCTCCACTCGCTCGCGCAAGCGGCGAGAAAGCTCGCGCCGTTCTCCGTGCTCGCTGACGTCGTCGAGACCGGCGCGCCGATCGAGCAGGAGCGCGAGACGGCGGACGTCGACGGACGCACACGGTGGATGCAGGAGCAGATCGTTCCACTCGGCGACGGTGTGACGGTGACCGTGCGCGACGTCACCGCGCGCGTCGAGGCCGATGCCGAAGTACGACGCGCCCGTGAAGCGGCCGAGGCGGCCAATCTCGCGAAGACCGAATTCGTCGCGAAGATGAGTCACGAGCTCCGTACGCCGCTCAACTCCGTCATCGGCTTCTCGAAGATCCTGTTGCGCAACAAGCGCAATGCGCTCGACGAGAAGGAAATCGCCTATCTGCATCGCGTGTCGGCGGCAGGCACGCACCTGCTCGCGCTCGTGAACGACGTCCTCGACATCGCCAAGGTCGAGTCGGGCCACATGTCGCTCGAGCTGGGGCCCATAGACATCGTTGCGCTCGCGAGAACCGTGATGGCGCAGCTGGAGTCGAGCGCGCAATCGGCCGGTCTCGCGATCTCGCTCATGACGATGGAGGAGTCGCTCGTCGTCGTGGCGGACACCGCGAAGCTGCAGCAGGTATTGCTCAACCTCGTCGGCAACGCGATCAAGTTCACGCCGACGGGAGCAATCGCCGTCCGTATTCTCACCTCGGAGTCGGATCGCCCTGTCATCGAGATCGCCGACTCCGGCATCGGGATCGCCGCCGACCGGCTCGAGGCCGTGTTCGCCGCGTTCGAGCAGGCCGAGTCGTCGACGTCGCGGCGCTATGGCGGCAGCGGGCTCGGACTGTCCATCTCGCGCGCGCTCTGCGAGATGATGGGGTTCACGCTGCGCGTCGAAAGCGCGCTCGGCACCGGCACGACGTTCCGCGTCGAGATGTAACAGAACTTGCGATAGCCACCGCGGGTTATCGCCCTAGCGCCGACGAGGACATGTGGTCACTGGACATCTCAGCACTGCGTACATCGCGCGAGCGAAGTTTCCGCGCTCGGAGATCGTCGCGCTCCTCGTTGCGTCCATCCTTCCCGACCTCGCCGACTTCGTGTTGCCGCAGGGCAACCAGTGCCGCACGACGTGCGGACTGTACACGCATGCCTTTCCTGCCGTCCTTGTGCTCGCCGTTGCGGCGAGTGGGCTCGCGTGGGCCATCTGGCATCGTCGCGCAACCGCGCTGCTCGTCGGAGCGCTTGTGTGCGTGCACGCGCTGTTCGACCTCACCACCGGCTTCAAGCCATTCTGGTTCGGCGGGCCGTCGGTCGGCCTTGGTCTCTATCGCTTCCAGCTGCTGGACTTCGTCGTGGAATCGTCGATGGTGATTACAGGGTGGGTCCTGCTGCGTCGCTCGAAGGATGCGCCGAGGCTCGCCGTCGGCTATCCCGCGCTCTTTACGCTCATCGCACTCCAGGCGGCGTTCGACATATATCACCATCGCGTGTTCGGCCATGCCTATGTGCCGTGACTTGACTCGACACGTGTCATCAAATCGTCATCAGAATGCCCCACGGCGGCGCTGAGCACGAGGCGCCGGACCGTGTGGGACGGTGCAACTGCGTGTAGAGGTTCGTATGCGGAAGCTCCCGATCGGTGTTCACATCATTCAAACCGATAGGACCGGAGCACATCTGCATGCCACAACGAGCACACGCCGCGAGCGACGCTCGCATCGTCGCCGAACGACTGGCCTACGCGCCGGCTGACGGCCGCCCACTTTTCAGCGACCTCGATATCGCTTTCAGCCGGGAACGCACCGGCCTGATTGGACCGAACGGCTCCGGGAAGACGACGCTCATTCGCCTGCCGTCAGGGGAACTGCGCCGACGGCCGGCACCGTGCATCGCGTCGGGACCATCGCCGTACTTCCCCAGGACTTCCGTCCCTCGGCGGAGGCGCACCTGGCCGTCGTCCTCGGGGTCGAACACCGGATGTCGGCGTTGCGCCGGCTCGATGCGGGCGAGGCGGTCCCGGACGACTTCGAGCTGGTGGACGACGGCTGGGATCTGCCGGAACGAGTCGCGGCCGTGCTTGCACGATTCGGCCTCGGTCAGCTCCGGAGCGTCAGGCGCACCGCGGGGCGCAGGGGCGCCGGAGAACGGCAGGGTGCGCCGGCTACCCGACGAGGAAACTGCGTACCTGGATCAGGAGGGCGCGGGGCTCGACGCCGGGCTCTCGGTGCTGGAGAACTTCCGCGCGATGCACCAGCCGATGGACGCCACGGCCTCTCGCTATGCCTTCGCGCGATTCCTCTTCTCGGACGAGGCGGCGCTTCGGCAGGTGGGTACGCTGAGCGGAGGTGAGCGACTGCGCACGTCGCTCGCGGTCGTGCTGGGCGGGGAGCATCCGCAGGGTTTCTCGAGTCGATCGGCGTAGAACGCTGGTTGGTGCTGTGAACGGCGGGGGTACGGACGACAAGAAAGGGGCGGACCCGAAGGTCCGCCCCTTTCTTGATGTGCTACGGAAGTGCTTAGGCCTTGCGACGGCGGCGTGCGACGCCGAAGACGCCGAGGAGGCCGGTGCCGAGGAGGACCATCGAGGCCGGCTCGGGGGTCGCGGTGACCGAAGAGACGAGGCTCACGTCATCGAGGAAGTACCCGTCGGCGTCGCTCTCAGACTGGAAGCCGATCGCCGTCTGGCCGGCGTAGCCGGTGAACGTCGCGGAGTAGTTCGTCCAGCCATTGATGGTGCCATAGGTGGTGGACACGTCGTTCCAAGCCGTGGCGCCGTCCGAAGCCCACGCGGTGAAGTACGAGGTTGCGCCGCCGGCACCACGGACCCACCAATTAAGCGTGAAGGACGTGGAGGTCGTGCTGTTGACCCACTGATACAGATAGGTGCCGTAGCCCGCTCCATACGTCGCCACATCAGCGCGCGTCAGGCGCATGGACTGCAGACCGCTGTGCTTCGTGTTCGTCGTGATGTCCGTCGCGAAAGGAACTGACGTCTTGTAGCCATCGAGCGTCCAGCCCGCCAAGCCGCTCTCGAAACCGCCGTTCGTGAACTGCGCGGACGCAGCAGGAGCCGCGAAAACCATCAGCGCCGCTGCTAGGGATGCGATGCGCCGCGCGGAGGCACGCGTGACTTGTGAGACCTGTGCCATGTAAAAATCTCCTGAGAACTTGTTTGGGGGGACCGATCGGAGCCTTTGATTCGACACAGAGGTGCTGTGCATGCTCTGTACCTCCGTGCTCCCGACATGAGAGAAATTCAACTTGTTCGGTGACAACGTCTTACAGCGCCGCACGAAGCCCAGAGATTTTTTTTGTTTTGCCTACACGCCCGATGTGTCGAAGGAGCGCAACACTACTGATGCGATTATTCCCCAGGCCGAGCTTGGTTGCCTTCAGCGCAACCCCCCAACTCCTGCCTAGACGTTGAACCGGAACAGCAGCACGTCGCCGTCCTTCACGACGTACTCCTTGCCTTCCTGCCGCATCAAACCCTTGTCCTTTACGCCCTTCCACCCGCTGTTGCCGATGAAATCATCGTAACCCGCCGTCTCGGCCTTGATGAACCCACGCTCGAAGTCGGAGTGGATGACGCCCGCCGCCTGCGGCGCCGTGTCACCGCGATGGATCGTCCACGCGCGCACCTCCTGCTCGCCCGCCGTGAAGTAGGTCTGGAGGCCGAGCAGATGGAAGCCACCCTTGATGAGCCGGTCGAGTCCCGCGCTCTCCAGTCCGAGCGACGCGAGAAAGTCCTTCCGGTCCTCGGCGGGCAGCTCCGCGAGCTCGCTCTCGATCTTCGCGGAGAAGGACACGATCTCCGCATGCTCGCCGCTCGCGGCGACGGCAGCACGGAGCGCCTTGATGTGCGGGCCTTCGTCGCCAGAGAGCTCCGCGTCGGTGACGTTGGCCGCGTAGAGGATCGGCTTGGCCGTCATGAGCGACAGCGGCTTGAGGAGCGCGAGCTGATCGGCGTCGAGCGTCGCCTCCCACAGCCCCTTGCCTTCCTTGAGGAACTCGTGCGCCCGCTCCAGCGTGGGCAGCTCGGCGAGTGCTTCCTTGTCGCCCGTCTTGGCGGAGCGCTTCACGCGGTCGAGGCGCTTCTCCACCGTGGCGAGATCGGCCAGCGCGAGCTCGAACTCGATGACCTCCCGATCGCGCACGGGGTCGACGGAGCCCATGACGTGCAGGATGTCGTCGTCGTCGAAGCAGCGGACGACGTGGACGATCGCGTCAGTCTCCCGAATGTTCGCGAGGAACTGGTTGCCGAGCCCCTCGCCCTTGCTCGCGCCCTCGACGAGACCGGCGATGTCGACGAACTCCACCGCGGCAGGCACGGTCCGCTGCGGCTTCACGACCGCAGCGAGCACATCGAGGCGGTCGTCAGGGACGTTGACGCGGCCGATGTTGGGATCTTTCGTCGCGAAGGGATAGTTCGCCGCGAGCACGCCGGCACTGGTCAGGGCGTTGAACAACGTCGACTTACCGACGTTGGGGAGACCGACGATACCGAGTCTGAGCATTGAATTGATTCGCGGTGCAGGGCTCCGGTGCGCCTTCTGCCGACGATCGGCATCATGGTCAGCGCGTGAGAGACTTCCAGAAGATAATCGCGTGGCAAAAGGCGCACGCATTCGCCGTGTCATTGGACCACGATGTGGATCGGGCGCGATTCCGCGTTCGTCCGAACCCGAAGGCCCATCGACGAGGTGAGTCGAGTGCTCGATTGCTACATCCGCGCGGTCCGAAAGAATCCGGGCTCGGACTCGGAGAACCGCGAGCCGCCGAAGGAAACGGACCAGCGCTGATCGTTTGTAAGCTCGCAATGGCTGCAGCTGATTGCTGAAGCTTCAGGCTGATGGCCGATGTTTTAGGCTGATGGCTGATGCACTGATCCAGCTCAGCCATCAGCAATCAGCACTCAGCCTTAGTGCTCAGCCTCAGGGTCGCATTCCAGCCTAGTTTTTGCGCGACTGAACGTCGAGCGCACCCTTGATACCCTCGCGCACCCATGTCGCCACTGCCTCCTCGATAACAGGAAACAACTCACGAATCGCCTGCCCGTCGCGCTTTCCCACCGCACCGAGCACAAAATCCGTCAGCGGCCCGCCTGGCGTCCGCTCCGGATCACCGACACCGATTCGCAGCCGCGCATACTTCTGGGTGCCGAGCGAACCGTCCACCGACTTGAGCCCGTTGTGCCCACCTGCGCCGCCTTCCGCCCGCAGCCGCCACGTTCCCGCGGGAATGGCCACGTCGTCCACGACCACCAGCAGGTCGTTCGCCGCCGCCCAGAACGGCCGACGCGCGTACTGCACCAGCACCCCGCCCGAGAGGTTCATGTACGTCTGTGGCTTCACCAGACGCACCGTCTCCTTCACACCGGTGAGATGTCCCTGCGCGATCCTGGCCTGGCCGTCCTTCTTCCACCCGTCGAACTGCCAGCGTTCGGCGAGATGGTCGATGAGCCACCACCCCACGTTGTGTCGCGTGTGCTCGTACTCCTTCCCCGGATTCCCCAGCCCTAAGATCACCTTCATCGGCGTTGTCTCGTCGTCTGAACGCAACGACGGCTCCGACCCGGAAGGGCGGAGCCGCCGAATGAATGCTGCGAGGAATGCGCGAATGTTACTTCGCGTCCTCGTCTTCCTTCGCCTTGCGGATCAGTTCCGGCTCGGCGGCGCCCGGCTCAGCGGCGGCTTCCACCACGGCGCGCGGCGCGATCACGGCGCAGATCGTCGCATCCTCGTCGCTGAGGACTTCGATGCCCTCGGGGAGGACGAGGTCGCGAACGTGCAGCGAGTGGCCCATCGCGAGGTGCGTGACGTCCACATCGATGTGATTCGGGATGTTCGCCGGATCGACGAGCACCTCGATGCTGTGCAGGATCTGCTCGAGCAGCGCGCCACTGAGGCGCACGCCCTCGGGGACGCCGACGAACACGAGCGGCACTTTCACCGTGATCTTCTCGCCAGCGACCATCTCCTGAAAATCGACGTGCAGGATGTGCTTCTTGAATGGGTGCCGCTGGATCTCGCGAATCAGCGTGCGCGTCGTGGCACCGGCGAGCGAAAGCTCGACGATCGTGCTGCTGACGGCGATCTGCGACAGGAGCTTTTCGAGATCGCGCGCGACGAGCGAGAGGGACTGCGCCTCGCGGGCGTGACCGTAGATGACGCCGGGGACGCGGCCGGCCGCGCGAAGCTTGCGGGCGACGCCCTTACCGGATTCAGTGCGCGCTTCGGCGCTGAGGGATGCGGATGCCATGTGCTGTATTCCTGGTCGTGCGTTCTTCGACTGCAGCGAACCGCGATGCCGGTGCTACTCTCAGGCGGCTGCGTCCGCCCTACCATACCGGTGCCCCACCGGGGCACAACGCGGGGACTTCAACCTTCCACAGAATCAATCGAACAGCGAACTGACCGACTGCTCGGCGTGCGTGTAGCGAATTGCCTTGCTCAACAGCTCTCCCACCGACAGGATCGTCAGTGCATCGTACTTACGTTCAGGCGGCAGGTTGATCGTGTCCGTCACGACCAACTCGACGATCGGCGAGTCCTTGAGCCGCTGGATGGCCGGCCCGCTGAGCAACGCATGCGTCGCGCAGGCGTAGACCGAGTGCGCGCCCAGCCGCATCAACGCCAGCGCCGCCTCCGTGATCGTTCCCGCCGTATCGATCATGTCGTCGGCGAGAATGCAATCGCGCCCCTCCACCTCACCGACGACGTTCACCACCTCACTCACGTTGGCGCGCGGCCGCCGCTTGTCGATGATGGCGAGCGACGCGTCCAACCGCTTCGCGAACCCTCGCGCCATCTTCGCCGAGCCGACGTCGGGCGCCACCACCACCGTGTCCTTCAGCTGCTTCTTCCGAAAGTGCGCCGTCAACACCGGCATCGCATAGAGATGATCGACGGGGATGTCGAAGAACCCCTGCAACTGGTGCTGATGAAAATCGATGCCCAACACGCGATCGGCACCGGCGCCGACGATCATGTTCGCCATGAGCTTCGCCCCGATGGCGACGCGCGGCTGATCCTTGCGATCCTGCCGAGCGTACCCGTAGTAGGGCATCACGACCGTGACCCGCGCCGCACTCGCCCGCTTCGCCGCATCGATCAGGAGCAACAGCTCCATGATGTTCTCGGCGGGCGGATTGGTGCTCTGCACGATGAAGACGTCATTGCCGCGGACGTTTTCATCGATGCGGACGAAAATCTCGCCGTCAGCGAACCGGTTGCAGGTCAGCTTGGCCAGATCCACTCCCAACTGCTTCGCGATCTCCTCTGCCAGCGGACGGTTTCCCGTTCCCGACAACAGCTTGAATCCGTGAGCAGGAACCGCGAGGCCGTCCATGCAGAACCTTGTAAAGTAAGGTGGGATAGAGACTTATGTCAACGCGATTGCCCCTCTTGGATTCGAACCAAGATTCGCGGCTCCAAAGGCCGCTGTCCTGCCATTGGACGAAGGGGCATCAGCTCGAATCAGCCGGTAAAGTTACTCGATACGCGTAGGCGGCTCAACTCGCAGAATGGTGCGCGTCATCACCGATCGCATGCCCGCGTCATCTATCGCCCGCCCCGCACCCAGCAGCACGTCGCCGCGCCCGATCGCGAACATCGACGAGCCGGATCCGCTGAGCATCGCCAACTGAACTGACGCATCGCCACGCTGCGCTGTAAGCGCGTGCGCGATTGCGGGGTGCCGCCGCACCACCGGGGTCTCGAAGTCGTTGATCGCGATGCGAGCCAGGCTGTCCCACCCTTCGAACTGGAGCGGATGCAGGACGAGGGCGTCCCAGGTGGCATTCGCGCGCTCGCGATCCGCCGCGATCCAGCCATACGCCTCACCTGTGTTCACCGCGAAGGGCGGCAACAGCAGACGCACATCCCGCATCGGGGGTGGCGACAGCGCGAGCATGCGCTCGCCGCGCCCCCACGCCAGCGCAAATGCGTGCTCGCTGGCGAGGAATGGCACATCCGACCCGAGCACCGCTGCCAGACGAATGAGCTGCGCCTCGCCGAGCGGACGCTCGGCCATCGCATCGAGGGCGCGGAGCACCGCGCCGGCGTCCGCACTACCTCCGCCGAGGCCGCCGCCAATCGGAATGTGCTTGTCGATCTCGATCGCAAGGCCGCCGCTCATCCCGGTCGTGCTCAGGTATAATTCCGCGGCGCGCCAGGCGAGGTTGCGCTCAGTCGGACCAAGGGCCGACATATCGACATCGCCGGTGATATCGAGCGAGCGCTCACCACCGGTGCGGCGCACGCGCACGACATCCGCCAGCGCGATGCGGTGAAAGATCGTCTCGATCTGGTGGTAGCCGGTCGCTTCGCGAGCCAGGATGCGAAGACGAAGGTTGATCTTCGCCTGCGCGGCGACCTGCACGGCGCGAGGCCGCTCGGGCACACTCACCCGCGCGGTGGCGGTGAGTCCTGCATCTCCTCGGCCGCGCCGTTCTTTTCGACGCTGCCGATCTGCGCCATCGAAAGTCCCGCGCGAAGGAAGTACCAGCCACCGATGAAGGTGATGGGCAGAAAGGACAGAAAGTGAAAGCTGATTGCCCACGTCACCGCGGCGTCGGCGCCCACACCGTACAGCCGCAATCCCTCCTTGCCGAACAACTCGAACACGCCGAAGAAACCGGGTGCCTGCGGCGCAGCAACGCCGATGGCGATGACGCCCTGCAGGAATAGCGCAGCGGAGTACGGTGCGTCGATGCCGACAGCCTTGAATCCAATCCAGAAGGCCAGTGCATTGACCAGCCAGTGCAGCACCGTCCACGCGAAAATCGCCGCGAACCTGCTTGGGGAGCGCAGCACGCTCAAACCGTGCATCAGCGCGACGAGCGCCACCTTCCCCTTGTCCTCGAGCTTGGGCGCAATCTTCCGCGCGACGAGCTCGTAGAGAGCGAGCACGCGGCTAGGGAACAACACCATCGCATACATGCCGACGAGGGCGACGCCGACGAGCAGTAACCCCTTCGTCGCGATGCTCGACATCGAGAAGCCGAACACTTTCGCGCCGGTGGGAAAGGCGGGGTCGAGCATGGCGCCGAACATCAGCAGGAGAATGACGACCATGTCGAACAGCCGATCCACCGCGAGCGATGCGAACGCCGCGGGGAACGACACCTTGCTCGTGAAGCGCGACAGCGCGTACGCACGCGCCGGCTCACCTGCGCGTGCCGGCGCGACGTTGTTGAGCATCATGCCGATGGCCGTGGCGCGCCACAGCGCTTCGAAGGGCAGGCCCGGCGCAACCGGATCGAGGATCGGGCGCCAGCGTCGCGCACGCAGTGGGAAGGTGAGCGTCGCCGTGACGGCGGAGAGAATCAGCAGGCCAAGGTTCGCCTTTCGAATGTTCTCGATGACCTTGGCGAACTCGATGTCCTTGAACGCCAAATAAAGGAGGACAGCACTCAGGACGATGCCGAGCGCACTGCGCCAGCCGAATTTCATTGCCCGATGTCAGTTCGTGAGTGCGAGATCGAGCAGGTCGAGCAACTCGTCGAGCGCCTCGCCTTCGACCGTCTTGCCGCCCTGCCGTGCCTCGTCGCGGATCTCGACTGCCCGCAGAATCGCCGAGCGGCCGCGGTAGAGCAACACATCGATGGCAATGGTGGGCTGCGCGGGAATCGCCACCGGGGCGCTGAGCGGCGTGCCGCCGAGTGACGTGAGCTTGTCGATGCCGGCGCCGAGCAGGTCGCTCTGCCGCGCCGCGGGTGAGGCGTGCGCGACTTCTTCGGCCACCTGCTGCGCGGCCGGCCTCACCTTCTCCTGCGGTTCCAGCGTTGGCTCAGCGATGGCGAGCGACGAAATCGCCGGCGTCATCATCGATGCGCGCGAGGTCTTGAGCGCGCTGATGCGCTCGCCGATCGGCGCGGGCGCGGAGCCCGGCTGTGCGAGCAGCGTCGCCACTTCGTCGAGCGAGCGCAGCGCGCGGGCGTCGAGGCGATCGGCTGCCTCGCGATGCGACGTGATGAACTCGGCGACGTCATTCTCGCCAAAGCTTTCGGCGGCTTGATGCAGCGAGCGCAGCGCCTGTCGCAGCGCGCGCCGCACGCGCTCGCGCGCCAACTCGTCGTTCGCGCCACGCGCATCGGAGATCAAGCGGCGCAGATGCTCGCCCTGACTCACCACCTCGAGACGAAAGCGATCGGCAGGGGTCGTCGGTGGACTCGACGACTTGTCGACGACGGTGACGCCGCCGTCGTCGTAGAAGAGCTCGGAGATGGGGACGACACGCTCCGATCCCGTCTCGCGCTCGCGCATGGAATCGAGGGCTGTGGCGAACCGCGCGACGTCGGCGGAGTGCGCGTCGGCCGGCGTTCCAGTGCGAATGGACATCGCGACACTGCGGAGCACGGTGGCCGCTGCGCCGAGCAGGGCGACGCGCTCGCCGCTCAGGGTGGGCTCGCCGATCTCGAGGGGATGGATCGCCTGTTCTGCCGCTTCGAGCACGTCGGCGAGCGCGGCGTGGTCCTTCACGCTCGCGATGCCGCGGAGTGCGCGCACGCGGCGCAGCACGTTCGACGCGGCATCGCGGTCGCTCGGGCGTGTGGCGAGAAGCTCGAGTCCCGCGCCGATGTTCGCGGCTTCGGTGGCGAGATAGCTGTCGTGGCCCTGCAGGGTCGGCGATGCCATCGGCGTCGGACCGCGCACAGCGGCGTAGCTCGTCAGCTCGTCGATGCGCGCGCGGGCGCGCGTCTCGTCGGCCTCGCTCCACGCGCGCACGTTGCGCAGGAGCAGCTTGCAGTCGTCCACCGTCGCGACGACCACTCCACGGAGGCCGGCATCCCAGGTGAGCGCGCCTTCGCGCAGCGCGCGTCCAACCCGCTCGACGCCAGCCGCCATCTCCGAGAAGGAGGTGAGCTTGGCCATCGTCGCGCTGCCGCGCAGCGCTCGCGCCACGCGCTGGAGCGTGTCGGCCTCGGGGCCGGCGCCGCCGCCCGCGAGCAACAAGGCGTCGAGCTGCTCGACGTAGTCGCTGGCTTCGAGAATGAAGAAGTCGAGGAACCCGACGGGGGTAGGGGCCGTCATGCCCGCTCCGAGCTGGTGATGTTCGGCTGCATCTGTGGGTCGAAGTTAGGGCCGCCCGCGCGCTGCGTCCATCGCGGCACGCAGTTCCCTGATCGCGGCATCGAGTCCGACGAAGATCGCACGCGAGATCACGTGGTGCCCGATGTTGAGCTCCTCGATCTCGGAAATGGCGGCGACCGGGCCGACATTCGACGTGGTCAGGCCGTGTCCAGCATGCACGGCGAGGCCCAGCGACGCCGCGAGGGCAGCGCCGTCGCGGAGTGCGCCGATCGTCGCCGGATCGGACGCGGCGTGGGCGTAGCGTCCGGTGTGGAGCTCGACGGCGTCGGCACCCAACTCGCGAGCACGGGTAATACTGTCTCGGTCGGCATCGATGAAGAGGCTGGCGCGCACGCCGGCGTCGCGAAGGCGGCGAATCATGCGCTCCAACTTCGCTGGTGCGGCATTGACGTCGAGTCCGCCTTCGGTGGTCACCTCCTCACGCCGCTCCGGCACGATCGTCGCCTCGAGGGGGCGAATGCGCTCGGCGAGTGCGATCATCTCGTCGGTGGCGGCGATCTCGAGGTTGAAGGCGGTGGTGACGGCGGCGGAGATGGCGTCGATGTCGGCGTCGTGGATGTGACGACGATCCTCCCGCAGGTGTGCGGTGATGCCATCCGCGCCTGCACGCTCGCATACGCCGACCGCGTCGACGGGCACGGGCTCATGTCCGCGACGTGCCTGCCTCACCGTGGCGATGTGATCGATGTTGATGTAAAGCCGTTGGCGTTGCGTCATGTTGCCTGTCCAGTCCGTAGCGTGGTTGCCGTAAAAAGGCGGGTCACGTTAGCTTCGCACCAATCTTCAGGAGATGACGAGTGAGAAAGCTGCTGCTGGTCGGTCTGTTGTTCGCGGGCGCATGCAAGTCGCGCACGGTGGAAGTGCCCGTCAATACTGCTCCGACGCCTGCACCGGTCGCCGGCAACAGTGCGCCGGGTGCCGCGTCGCCGCGCCTGGCGCTCGACGCCTTCCTCGGCGCCGTTCGTGCGCAGGATCTCCAGGCGATGTCCGGCGTGTGGGGCGACAAGAACGGCCCCGTGCGTGACGCGAAGGTGATGTCGCGCGAAGACATGGAACAGCGTGAGTTGTATCTCATCCGCTGCCTCAAGCACGACAGCTTCCGCGTGCTTGGCGACCAGCCGGCCCTGGATGGCGAGCGGCTGATTCGCGTCGAGCTGGTACGGGGAACTGTTGCCAAGTCGACGGATTTCTCATTGGCACGGGGCGGAGACCGCTGGTACGTGCGGACCTTCGCGCTGGACCCGGTGAAGGATCTCTGCGCGGCCAAGTAGACATCACGACGCCGTCAGAATTCACTGAGCTCGACGAGCACGCCAGCGGTGGCGCTTGGATGGAGGAACGCGATACGTTTCCCTTCGGCGCCGATGCGCGGTGTTTCGTCGATGAGGCGAACGCCGGCGTTCCTGCATCGGGTCAGCGTACCGTCCAGATCATCGACGGCGAAGCAGATATGATGGATACCAGGACCCCGTTTGGCGACGAACTTGCCGATGGGTGAATCGGGAGAGTCGGCCTCGAGGAGCTCCACGAGCGAATCGCCGGCCTGTACTGCACCGATTTTCGCACCATCGGCGTCATCGAGCTGTACCTCGGGCATGCCAAGCAGGTCGCGATAGAAGGGCAGGATCTCGGCAAGAGACTGAACGGCGATGCCCACGTGGGCAATGCGAGTTGGACGTGGTGATTCGTGGGTCATGACCTGTGCGCTGGTGGGGAAGGGTTCGCCCGCGCTGAATACTAATTCTGGAAGCGGCACGCGTGACGGCCGCGGGGAGAGACAACGAGCGATGTCGAATGCGACGGCAGTAACTGATGCGGATTTCGAGGGCCAGGTCGAGCAGCAGCCTGGTCTGACGGTGGTGGATTTCTGGGCGACCTGGTGCGGCCCCTGCCGCATGATCGCGCCCATCCTGGATCAGCTTGCGGTGGACTACGCGGGGCAAGTCAAGATGACCAAGCTGGACGTCGACGCGAACATCAAGACGGCGACGCGGTTCAACGTGCGTTCGATTCCGATGCTGTTGTTCTTCAAGGAAGGCAAGGTCGTGGACCAGATCGTCGGCGCCGTTCCGCGCCAGGCGATCGAGGCGAAGCTCAAGCAGCACGTCGTCGCGGCTGTCTGAGAAAATTCACACGACGGTCACTGCCGTTGCACGGTTGTGAGTAGCGGCGCACATTTGGGCCGGAGCGACGATTGCGCTCCGGCCCTTTCCTTTCCTTGATGCCAGCCACCGTCGCCGGCCTCCGCTATCCGCACTCGCGCGTCCTGTTGCCGCGAACGCGACTGGCGTACGTCCACCTTCGCAACCTCCTCACCGACGCCAAGCGCGATCGTTCCGCGCGCGTGTCGGGTTACGTGGCTATCTGGCTCCCGGAGGAATTCCTCGTGCTCTACCTGCAGCACGGGGAGCTCGTGAATGCCTGCCTGCACAACGGCAGGGATTTCTGTCCCATCGCCATCGGCGCCGCGCTGGAAAAGGTGCCGAACGAGCCGGAGTACGGAGAGATCTGCTTTCACGAAGCGGACGACGAGCAGCTCAGCTGCATGTACGCCTCGCAGACGACGGCGCCCATCCCGTGGCCGCCGGAGCTGCGCTCGTCCGACCCCAAGTCGCTCTTTCCACACCTCATGGCGACGACCTTCGATGGCGTCGTCGAGATCGCGCAGGAGGGTGAGGTGAGCTACCTGCTCTTTCGCCACGGCACGGCGCACACGGCCTACCTGTCCGGAACGCCGAGCGGAACGCTGATCGAACGCGTCAGCCGCATCTTCGATCGCGATCGGCGTGCGCTGCACGTCAACATCCGCCACTGGCCAGTTCCTTCGCCATTGCCCGTCCAGGCGCCAACGGGGCTGGTGCAGGCGTATCGCGATCTCGCCACATCGCTCGTGTTGCGCCTCGTCGCCGACGGTCGCGAGAGCGCGCCCGCCATCGCCGAGCACGCGCGCACGACGCTCATGAAGGCGCATCCGCCGCTCGAGGGCTTCTCCTTCAATGGACGGACGCCGCGCGCCGTCGTCGCCGACGCGGATGCGCTCACCGTCGCCATTGCGGCGCTGATCAACGAGCTGCTGTGGACGGCGAGCGACCAGGAAGGGGGCGGTCCCGAGCAGATGCTCAAGGAGCTCACGCACGAGCGCCGCCACCTCTTTCAATCGGCCGGCCTGTTCGACCGCCTCTCGTGGAAGCTGGCGTGACACCGCAGGTGCCGGGCACGCTGTACGTGGTCAGCACCCCCATCGGAAACATGGGGGATTTTTCTTTTCGGGCGGTCGAGGTGCTGAAGTCGGTCGCTGCAGTGCTCGCCGAGGACACGCGGCACTCGCGCCACCTGCTCGACCGGTACGAGATCGCCACGCCACTCGTGCCGTACCACGAACACAACGAGGCGAAGTCCATCCCGCGCCTCGTCGCCCGGCTGCACGGTGGCGAACAGCTGGCCCTCATTTCGGACGCGGGCACGCCGCTGTTGTCCGACCCCGGTGCGCGTCTCGTCCGCGCGGCGGTCGAGGCGGGAATCGTCGTCTCGCCCGTGCCGGGTGCGTCGGCGCTGCTGGCGGCGCTCGTCGCCTCAGGCCTCGATCTCGACCGATTCACCTTCTACGGCTTCCTGCCGAGAAAGGGGGCTGACCGGCGGCAGGCGCTCGCGGAGGTCGTCGCCTTGCGCCATGCGGCTGTCCTCTATGAGGCACCATCCCGCGTGGCGGATACGTTGGCCGAGCTCGCCGCAGCGGGCGGTGGGGAGCGGGAAACTGTCGTCGCCCGGGAACTGACCAAGCAGTATGAGGAATTGCGCCGCGGAACGGTCGCCGTGCTCGCGGCGTATTACCTCGGTGCACCACCACGGGGAGAGGTCGTGATCGTGATTGCCGGAGGCGCTGCGCCCGCGGGCGCAACGGAGGACGAGCTGCGTTCGCGCGCCGCCGAGCTGCGCGAGCAGGGCCATTCGTCGCGCGACGTGGCGGCTGCGCTGACGTCCGAGATGGGCGCGCCGCGCAACCTCGCCTATCGATTGGCGCACGAGTGATGATGTCGCCCGTTCGTCTCCTGCGCGCGACGGCGATGGTCGCCGCGCTTCTCCTCCCGCTTGCCGGTGCGCGCGTGGCGCCGCGGCTCACCGTCGCGCGGCTGCAGTACGACGGTGGTGGTGACTGGTACGCCAATCCCTCCAGCATTCCGAACCTGCTCGCCGCCATTCACGAGCGTACAACGCTGCCCGTCGAGAAGACCGAGGCGCGCGTGACGCTCATGGACGACAGGCTGTGGGACTACCCGTTCATCCACATGACGGGACACGGCAACGTCAAGTTCACGGACGCGGAAGTCGTGAGGCTGCGCGAGTACTTGCAGCGCGGCGGGTTCCTGCATGCCGATGACAACTATGGACTCGACGAAAGCTTCCGTCGCGAGATCAAGCGCGTGTTTCCCGACCGCGAGCTCGTCGACGTTCCGCTGACGCACCCGATCTACCACTCGGTGTACGACTTCCCGAAGGGCGTCCCGAAGATTCACGAGCACGACGGCAAGCCCGCTCGCGGCTACGGTATCTTTCTCGGCGATCGTCTCGCGGTGTACTACACCTATGAGAGCGATCTCGGAAACGGGTGGGAAGATCCCGAGACCTATCATGACTCTGCAGCGCTGCATGAAGCGGCGCTGCGTATGGGAGTCAATCTCTTCGTGTACGCCGTCACCAGCCGCCCCGTCCCATGACGATCAAGAACCTGGTCGAGCGAGAGCGCCGTCACCTGTGGCGCGCCGAGGTGGCCGCCAGCGCGCTGCTCGGTGCCGCAGCGACGATGGTGCTGCTGGCCAGCTTTGCGGTGGTGCTGGGGAGAGCGCGCTGGTTGGCGCTGCCGCGGGCGCTGCCGTTCGTCGTGTGGCTGCTCGTCGTGGCGGCCGTGGCGATTCTCGCCATGCGCACGCGCAGCCGGTTGCGGCGCGATGGCACGCGTCGCGACGTCGCGTTGGCGATCGAGGCAGAGCAGGGGATGCGTCGTGGAGCGCTGGTGGGCGTGCTCGAGCTCGAGGGTAGCGGTGCGCTCGCCGAGCGCGCCGCGCGCGGTGTGCGCGGAACGCTGCCGTCCGGCGCGCCGCTTGCTCCGGCGATGCGACGCGCCAGCTCGCGGCGCGCGTACATCGGCGCCGGCGCGGCGGCAGCGGGCATTCTCGTGCTGCTCACGGCGACGCCGCTCTTTGGCGACGGCCTGCGCGCGGTCCTTCGCCCCATCGACGCATGGCGTGGCAACCTGCTCGACCGTCCGCGCATCGACGGCGCGCCGGCCGAGCTGCTTCGCGGTTCGGCACTCAAGGTCATGGTGCACGCTCCCGGACGTCGCGTCGTGTTCCTCGACGTCCGCCAGACGGGCGACGCCTGGCACACTGACACCATCGCGATCGATCCGAAGACAGGCAGCGGTCCATGGACGGTCGATGCGCTGCGCGGCGACCTGCGTCTGGTCGCGTCGGACGGCCGCGCCGCGAGCGACAGCGTCGTCATTCACGCCGCCGACCGCCCGTTCGTCGGCGCCGTCACGCTCAACGTTCGCTATCCCGCGTACCTCGGCCGCACGCCGGAGTCGCTTCCGATCGGCGAGCCACTGCACCTGCCGCGCGGCAGCGTGCTGTCGATCGCCGGCCGTGCATCGGTGCCGCTCACCGACGTCGCGCTCGTGGCACAGACGGGTGAGCGCATCGCGCTCAGTGCAACGGGCCAGACCTTCAGCGGACAGATGACCCCCGACCATTCGATGCAGCTGCATTGGGCGGCGCGTGGTCCGGGTGGTCTGGTGCCCGATCTTCCCGAGCCACTGCAGGTGGACGTCGTCGCCGACTCGGCGCCACACGTCGTCATCGCACAGCCGACCGCCGACACGCTGCTCGTCTCCGCAGAACCCGTCGGCATCGCGATTCTCGTTTCTGACGACCACGGCGTCGCGTCCATCGCCTTGCGCATCATGCGCGCCGGCACGCAGGACGCCGCGCCGATCATGCAGTCGCTCGCCGGTGCCGTGGGCACGAGTTGGGGCGGCGCCGCATCGGTCGACGTCGGCGCGCTGCATCTCGCGCCGGGCGACGCCGTGCGGGTTCGCGTCGAGGCGGTGGATGCGTCGCCATGGGGACAGCGTGGGGTGAGCCGGGAGATCGTGCTCCGTCGTGCCACCAGCGAGGAACAGCGCACCCAGGCGCGCGCGCTCGGCGATTCTGCGGTGAAGGAAGCGGTGGCCGCCGCGAACGCGCAGAAGAATCTCGCGCAGCGGACAGACGAGGCGGCGCGCGCGCAAGCACGACAAGGCGCAGCAAAGGACCAGAGCGCCGGCAGCCAGAGCGCGCAGCAGAAGGCGATGAACTTCGAGAACGCCGAGAAGGCACGGAGCCTCGCGCAGGAGCAACGTGCGATGGCGGATCGCGTACAGAAGCTTCGTCAGGCCACGCAGCAGCTCGAGCAACAACTCAAGGCGGCCGGTGCGCTTGACTCGTCGCTGCAACGGCAGTTGGGTGAAGCGCAGTCGCTGCTGAAGCAGGCGCTGACGCCGGAGTTGATGAAGCAGATGCAGAAGCTCGAGTCGGCGTCGCAGCAGATGAACAGCGACCAGTCGCGCGACGCGCTCAAGGATCTCGCGGCGATGCAGCAGAAGATGCGCGAGCAGCTCGAGCGCAGTGCGGAGATGCTGAAGCGTGCCGCGCACGAGGGCTCCATGCAGACGCTGGGCGACGAGGCGAAGGAGCTGGCGAACAAGGAGCGGCAGCTCGCCGATCGGCAGCAGGCGTCCAAGACGCCCAGCGATGCGAAGGACGCGCGCGAACTTGCCGAGCGTTCGGAGCGGTTGCGCGAAGCCATGGATCAACTGAAGGAACGTCTCTCCAAGGACAAGGCTGATGCAGGCGCGTCGAAGACGGATGCGGCGGCACAGCATGCGTCGAAGTCAGAGACGGAAATGCGGAAGGCGGCGAGCGAGATGAAGTCGGGCGAGAAGGAGGGACAGACGAAGCCCGGCGGTGAGCCGAAGGCGGGCGAAGAGAAGTCGGCTGAGGGGAAGCCGGGCTCCGAATCAAAGAGCGGCGACGCGCAGCAGAAGGCCGGGCAGAAGGAGCAACAGGGACAGCAAGGACAGAAAGGCCAGCAGGGACAACAGGGAGAGAAGAGCCAGCAAGGACAGCAGGGAGAGAAGGGTCAGCAGGGACAGCAAGGCCAACAGGGACAGCAGGGCGAAAAGGGCGAGAAGAGTGAGAAAGGCGGCCAGCAGGCGCGCGATGCGGCCGCCGAGATGGACAAGGCGGCGAAGTCGATGCAGGATGCGCGCAGCGACCAGGTGAAGGAGTGGAAGCAGGAGCTCACGTCCGAGCTCGATCAGTCCGCGCAGGAGATGATGCAGCTCGCTCGTGAAGAGCGTTCGCTCGAGCAGAAGGCGCGCAACGGGGCGTCGCAGGAGGAGCGCCGAAGCGCGCAGAGCGCGGTCGAACAGGGCGTCGACAAGGCGAACGAGCGACTGCAAGGTGCGGGCAAGAAAAGCGCGCTCCTGTCGCCGAGATCGCAGCGCGCGATGCAGGACGCGAAGCAGAAGGTGTCGCAGGCGACGGAGAGCGTGACGCAGCCGAACAGCAGCGGCCAGAAGCAGGCGGCCGCGCTGAGCGAAGCGGCCGATGCGCTGACGAAGGCTGCTGCATCGCTTGCGCGCGATCGCGAGCGAGCCAACAATGCCAACAGCGCGTCAGGCTTCAGCGAGATGTTGAAGGAGATGCAGCAGATGGCGCAGAAGCAGGGACAGATCA
>JBDSML010000278.1:0-4106 GCA_039915865.1 Gemmatimonadaceae bacterium
GCCTGCACACCCACCTGTCGCGCGGCGAGCACCGCACGATCGTCGGGTGCATCGGAGACGAGGCGAAGCTCATGGAGCTGCCGCTCCGCTCCATACCGGGCGTTGAGTCGGTGATGCCCGTCCTGAAGCCGTACAAGCTCGCTTCGCGCGAGTTCGTCGTGAACCGCACCGTCGTCCGCATCGGCGAGCACGCATCCATCGGCGGCGGCAACCTCACGGTCATCGCCGGCCCCTGTTCCGTCGAGAACCGCGCAATGCTGCACGAGACCGCGGCCGGCGTCCGCCTCGCCGGCGCCACGATCCTCCGCGGCGGCGCCTTCAAGCCGCGCTCCTCTCCCTACTCCTTCCAGGGACTCGGCCGCGAAGCGCTGCAACTGCTCGCCGAAGCGCGCGCCGAGCACGGATTGCCGGTCGTCACCGAAGTGCTCGACACGCGCGACGTCGATCTCGTCGCCGAACATTCCGACATGCTGCAGGTGGGCGCGCGCAACATGCAGAACTACGCCCTGCTTGCCGAGTTGGGCCGCGTGCAGCGACCAATTCTGCTCAAGCGCGGGCTCTCGGCCACCATCGCCGAGCTGCTGATGTCCGCCGAGTACATCATGGCGCACGGCAATCACAACGTGGTGCTGTGCGAGCGCGGCATCCGCACCTTCGAACGCGCCACCCGCAACACACTCGACGTCTCGGCCATTCCTGTCTTGCAGCGCGAGACACATCTTCCCGTCATCGTGGATCCCAGCCATGCTGGCGGCGACGCGAAGCTCGTCGCGCCCCTTGCGTTCGCCGCGATTGCGGCCGGCGCCGATGGCCTGATCATCGAAGTGCATCCCAATCCAGAAATCGCCCTCTCTGATGGTGATCAGTCCTTGGACATCCCGTCATTCGCGGCGCTGATGCAACGCATTCCCGCCTTCGCCGCCGCCGCCGGCCGGACGATGTCACCGCGCGCCGCCATACGAGGAGTCGCGGTCGCATGACCGCGCCCGACGATGCGAGCGATCCGCTCGTCGCGCTGGCGAAGTGTCGCTCGGAGATCGAGGAGCTCGATCGCCGGCTCGTCGGGTTGTTGGCCGAGCGCGTTGCACTTGGCAAGCGCACGGCGACGCTCAAGCGCGCAGCCGGTTTGCCCATCCTCGACCCACAGCGAGAAGCGGAAGTGATTCGCCGAGCGGTGACGACGGCACGCGAGCACGACCTGCCGGTGGAGGCGGTACGCGAGATGTTCTGGCAGGTGGTGGGTCTCTCGCGCCGAGCCCAGGAAGAGGTGCGATGAAGCCAATCGAACGGGTGGCGATCGTCGGGTTGGGTCTCATCGGCGGATCGCTGGCCCGTGCACTCGCTGCGCGCGATGTACGCGTGCTCGGCTACGACAGCATGCCCGATTCGCTCGACGCCGCGGAGGGAGAGGGGATCGTGCAGCAGAGGATGGGTGCACAGCTCGACGGCATCGAGACGGCGGATATCGTCGTCATCGCGATTCCAGTCGATGCGACGTTGTCGGCGATTGCGCGCATGGCGCCGAAGCTGCGCAACGCGCGGCTCGTGATGGACGTCGCCAGCACCAAGCGCAGCATCGTCGGCGCAGCAGAAGCGGCTGGTCTCGGAGAGCGATTCGTCGGCGCACATCCGCTCACGGGGAGTCATCGTTCCGGGTGGCGTGCGTCGCGGGCCACGCTGTTCGACGAGGCGCGCATCTTTCTCTGCCCGACATCGACGTCGACGGGCGATGCGCGACAGCTCGCCGAGGCGTTCTGGCGCGGACTGCGCGCCGGTGTGGAGTTCATGGATGCGGCGACACATGACGAGCAGATGGCGTGGCGCAGTCACTTGCCGCACGTGCTGTCGACGGCACTCGCACGCACGCTGCGCGAAGCGGGCATTCAACGCTCGGCACTCGGACCCGGCGGGCGCGACATGACGCGTCTGGCCGGCGGCGCTCCGTCGATGTGGACGTCGATCGTCGAGGACAACGATACTGCGCTGATCGCCGCGCTCGAGGCCTGCGAGCGGCAGCTTCGCTTGCTGCGTGAAGCGTTGATGCAGCACGACGGTCGCGCGACGCATGAGTTCCTCGCGACTGGATGTGATTGGTTCGACGGTGCGCCAATGCGTCCGCTCACGATTCGCGATTCCTGAGCGTATCTTCGGGAGATGTCGTTCAATTCTTCGGGGCCGGCGCTGCGCGTCACGGGCCTCCGTAAAGCGTACGGCGACGTCGTCGCCGTGGATGGACTCGACCTCACCGTCAACGCCGGTGAATGCTTCGGGCTGCTCGGTCCCAATGGTGCCGGCAAGACGACGACGATCGAAATCTGCGAGGGGCTCACCGAGCCGGACGCAGGTGTCGTCGAAGTCCTCGGCCGCCGTTGGGACAAGGACGAGCGCGCGCTGCGCGAACGGCTCGGGATCCAGCTCCAGGAGACGCAGCTCGCGGAGAAGCTGACCGTCGACGAGACGGTCAATCTCTTTCGGAGCTTCTATGCGCGTGGACGTGATGTCGGCGAAGTGATCGACGTCGTGCAGCTCGGCGAAAAGCGCAAGTCGCGCGTTGGCAAGCTGTCGGGCGGACAGAAGCAGCGTCTCGCGCTCGCGTGCGCCATCGTCGGCGATCCCGAGCTGCTGTTTCTCGACGAGCCGACCACCGGCCTCGACCCACAGTCGCGCCGGCAGCTGTGGGACCTCATCGTCGAGCTGCGGGCGAGTGGTCGCAGCATCGTGTTGACGACGCACTACATGGACGAGGCGGAGAAGCTGTGCGACCAGGTGGCCATCGTCGATCATGGCAAGGTGATCGCGCTCGGCTCGCCGCGTGAGCTCATTGCGTCACTCGGCGCGGAGCATGTCGTCGAGTTCACGGCGCCGGATGCACCCGCTGATGCGCTGGACGTCGCGTCGCTCCGTGAACTCGATGGCGTGACGGGCGCGCGCGAGCACGACGGACGGTGGATGCTCGAGGTGAGCGAGCTGGCACGCGCAGTGCCGGCACTGCTCGCGGATCTGCGCGCGCGCGGCCTCGCACTTGGCGAGCTCGCGACGCACTCGGCGACACTCGAGGACGTCTTCGTTTCGCTGACCGGGAGACAGCTGCGCGATGCCTGATCCGATGATGCACGAGCCGACGGGCGCGAAGCGTTCGTGGCGCGAGAGTGCACTCGCGCAATTGACGCTCGTTCGCTTCCGCGAATTCCTGCGCGAGCCCGAGGCAGTGTTCTGGACGTTCGCGTTTCCGATCATCCTCGCGATCGGCCTGGGCGTCGCCTTCCGCAACAAGCCGGCGGACGTCGTCGTCATTGGCGTCGTCACCGGTACACCGGTCGGCGACTCTCTCGCGATGCGACTGGCGAAGGCGCCGGGCCTTCGCGTGCAGAACATGGACGACTCGTCCGCTGCACGCGGGCTGCGTACGGGCGAACTCGCGCTCGTCGCGACGGCGAATGCGACCGGAGGCGTCGAGTATCACTTCGACGACACGCGTCCCGAAGGCCGGTCGGCGCGCGCACTCACGGATGACGCACTGCAGCGCGCGGCAGGTCGCAGCGATCCGGTTTCGGTGAGCGAGCGGAAGGTGCAGGAGAAGGGGTCGCGCTACATCGACTTCGTCGTGCCCGGCCTGCTCGGCATGAACATCATGGGCGGCGGCATCTGGGGACTCGGCTTCGCCATCGTCGAGGCGCGTCGTCGCAACCTGCTCAAGCGGCTCGTCTCGACGCCGATGCCGAGGGCGCACTACCTGATGTCGTTTCTCTTCTCGCGATTCTTCTTCCTCATCGTCGAGATCATCGTCGTGCTCGGGAGCACCGCGCTGTTGTTCGGCGTGCCGGTACGTGGGTCGCTGCTGCAACTGTTCGTCGTGTGTCTGCTGGCGGCGCTCGCGTTCGGCGGCATCGGGTTGCTCATCGCGTCGCGCGCGAAGACGATCGAAGGGGTGTCCGGCCTGATGAACCTGACGATGATGCCGATGTGGGTGCTGTCGGGGGTGTTCTTCTCGTCGAGCAACTTCCCCAAGGTGGCGCAGCCGTTCATCCAGGCACTGCCACTGACGGCGACGATCAACGCCTTGCGTGCCACGATGCTGCAAGGCGCTGGGTGGTCGGTTGTCGCGC
>JBDSML010000036.1:0-44600 GCA_039915865.1 Gemmatimonadaceae bacterium
CCGCTAAGGCGCCAGCGTCTTTCCGCTGCCCAGCCACAACAGTCCGTCGATGATCAACCGGTCCTGAACGGGATTGTTCAACGTCTGCGACAATGAGCGATTCGTCATGTCGAACTTGTGCTCGTAGTCGATGTCGTTGTGGCCCATGTTCAGGTAGATCATGCGGTACTTCCGGTTCGTCCAGACGACGGGATAGAAGCCGCCGTGCCAGATCTCATGCGGCTTCGGCCCCGTGCCGAGCGGAAAGCTCGTCGAGTCGATCGACAGCAGGATGTCGATATCGGGATTCTTCCTGAGGTCCTTCTCCCACCGATACCACTCGCTCCGTGAGGACGTGAAGGTTGCGGGCAAGTGACGTGTTGCCGCGTGCGTCCGATCCTCGACGCGCAACACGGCGGACGTCGGTCGCCACGTGTTGCTGGCGTATTGACCAGCGCCGAGGAACGTGTCGTGATACCAGTCCCAGTTCTGCGGATAGGTGGAGGGCGTCAGGGCAAACGCGGCAAAGTGAAAGCCCATCCAGGCTCCGCCGCCGTCCATGTATTTCTGGAAAGCCTCGCGTTGCGCCGGTGCCTCGGGTCGTGTATCGAGAAACACGACCACCCGGTATCGCGAGAGATACGTCGCGTTCAGGTTATCCCAGTTGGACGTGGTGTCGAACGCAAAGTCGTACTTGGCCGCCTGTTCGGGAAACCACGTCGTGGCCTCATGCAGGAAGCTGATGTGTGCCTGATCGTTCTTGCCGGTGAAGAACGCGATGACGCGAAAGTTCGGCGGATGTTCACGACCGCGGAGGCCCGCGGTGCAGCAGACGAGCGCGGCAATGCCGAGTGTCCTGCGAAGAGGCATGGTATAATCCCGCGGTCAAAGGTTGCGCTACCGCGCCCGCATCATACGCTGGCGGAGCTGTGGTTCAGCCCGCGGAAAGCTGACGATGAAGCGCGCACCACCGGACGGCGCGTCGGTGACCGCGACGTCGCCGCCGTGGCGCACGACGAGGTCCCGCACGACCGACAGGCCAATGCCCGAGCCGGTGATCTCCTGCGCGGATGCGGTGGCGCCGCGGAAGAACGGCTCCCAGAGGTGACTGCGTTCGGCGACCGGAACGCCGGGACCTTGATCGTCCACCCAGATGCGCACCCGATGGCCGGCCACGTCAGCGCCGATGACCACCTGCTGTCCCTTCGGTCCATACTTCGCCGCATTCTCCACCAGGTTGAGCAGCAGCTGCCTGAGCGCGAGCGAATCGACGCGCGCGTGCAGCGGCTCGGCAATCTCGGCGCGAACCGTCATCGCACGCTCGGCAGCGAGCGGACCAAACGCGTCAATCACCTGATGCACTTCCTCCGTGACATCCGCCACCATGCCGTTCATCTCCTCGGTGCGACGACGCAAGCGCGAGAAGTTCAACACGTTGTCCACGAGAATGGCGAGCCGACGCGCCTCCTTCTCGATCACGCGCAGCGCGCGCGCGGTGTCCTCCTCCCCACTCATCGAGCCGCTGCGCAAAAGCTCGGCGTACATGCGAATCTGCGTGAGCGGCGTCCTGAGTTCGTGCGACACGCTCGACACGAAGTCATCACGGACGCGCATCAGCTCTCGCTCGCGACGAAGTTGCGCCGCGTTCCAGAGCGACTGGAGCAGGTAGGCGAGCAGGAGCACCAGTGCGGCCAGGAAGATGCCTTCCAGGAGCGTCTGGCCGCGAAAGGGCATGAGGACTTCCGACTCGTCGATTTCGCGAACGATGGGAAGTCCGAGGCTGGGAATGCTGCCGGTGGCGTAGTACACCTGCGCGCCCCGGCTCCCCATCGCCAGCCCGCGCGTCACGCTGCTGTCGAGGGCCAGACGCATCGGAATGGGCGCATCGGCGATCGGCCACGCCTGCGCGCCGACGATGTTCCCCGCCTTTTCCGCCGAGATGGCGACGAACACCGAGTCTCCACGACGCAGGAGGATCGACGAGCGAATGGTGTGCGTCTCGCCGAGTGCCGTCGGGTTGAGCCGCCGGAAAAATCCGGGCTCGAGCGTCGTGCGCAACACCACATGGGGCGCAAGGCTGTCACCGACCCCCGCGACGAAGTCGATGACGACGCGAGCCTCCGCATCGCGATGCACGTGTGTGCCGAGGACGGTCGACGACGGCTCTCCCGCGCCACGTGTACGCGCGAGGACAACGTTGCCGCGACCGAGTATCCACGCGGCCGAGAAGTCGCCGACGGTGGTGAGGGAATCCATCGTGGCGCCGAAGCGCTCAGCGAATGCCGCCTCGCGCGACCGACCCGGGAGCATCGGTGCCTCGAGCTCGAGCTGCGCCACGCGTGCCAGTGTCAGGGCCTGGACGCGATGCACCTGCGACCACGTATCCACTTCGCCGGCGGTGATGGCGACGGCATTCGCCATACCGAGCGTCACCTGCTCGAACACCTCGCGACGAAGGAAGCGACGCATGACCGGCGGATACGCCGCGATGATGACTGCGCCGGAAAGTATGTACAGCGCGAGCTGGCGGAGCGTGCGCGGCGCCATCGCGCGTGTCATGGGTCGAATCGATACCCGGCCTTCCACACCGTGATGAAGTGCCTCGGCTTGGAGGGAACGTCCTCGAGCTTCCGACGCAGTTCACCGATGTGGATGTCCACGGTGCGGGTGAGGACGTCGGCCTGGTGCTCCCACACCCCGCGGAGGAGGGAGATCCGTGACAGCGCGACGCCGGGATGCCGGACCATGGCCAGCAGCAGATCGAACTCGCGCGGCGTGAGGCCTACGCGCTCGCCGTCCTTGGTCACGATACGCCCGATCGGATCGACGACCACGTTCGAGAAACGGAACTCCTCGTGCGACGCCTCATCGGCCATCGCGCGCGCACGACGCAACAGCGCATTCACGCGCGCCAGCAGCTCGGATAGCCCGAACGGCTTGACGACATAGTCATCGGCACCGAGTCGAAAGCCATGCACCTTGTCGGACTCCTCGCCGCGCGCCGTGAGGATCAGGATGGGAAAGTCGAAGCCGCCGTTCCGGAGGTTCGTGAGGGTCTTGTAGCCGTCCATGCCGCCGGGCAGCATGAGGTCGAGCAGGACGAGATCGGGGCAGTCGGTCTGCACGTGCGCGAAGCCCGCCGACCCATCGGTCGCGATGGAGACGTGATACCCCTCGCCCTCGAGCGAGCGACGAAGCCCGAACGCGAGGTCCTCGTTGTCCTCGATGATGAGGATGCGCGCGGCGGCCACGCTCGACGACGCGGTCATCTCAGTCCTGCGGCAACCGCAGCCAATCTCAGGGGGCGAATGGCCCGGAGTGTTCTCCTGCGCATGTCTTTCATTCGCACGTGCTCGCACCTGGACAGGAAACGGACGCTGTGGCGTGCGTGGACAATGATCGTGTAATGCGCGCGAGGCGCGCGATCATTGTAAGGAAACTGCAAGCATCCTGTATGCTCAGCCGGCCAACGGCTCGAGTGTCAGCTCCTGCGCACCCTCGTGCAGCAGTCGTCGGCCCAGCTCCTGGAATTGTCCTTCGCCTTCAATGATGGTCGCGAAGTGATTGCCCGCCAGCTGTCCGGCCTTGCTCGCGAAGCACGTTGGACCGTAGGGGACGAGTATTTCCGTCTCGCTGACACCGCCTGGGTAGAGCAGCAGCTGTCCGGGCGCCGGATAGCTGGTGGCATTCTCCGGCGACAGCGCGAGATCGAGGTCGCCGAATGGCACCCAACCCGCCTCACCGCTCCATCTCGCGTGGAGGAGCGTCGCGTGCATCGGCAGCATCCGCTCGACAGCGGCGCACGTCAACGGCGCGAGTCCGCGTTCGAGGCGCGCGCGAAAGCGCAGCGTGCCGGCGGTCATCGAGAGAATCAAAAGTCGCTCGTTCACGGCTGTGCGATGAGCTTCTGGATGTCGCGCCACGTGATGAGCGTGACGTTGTTGTCCTTCAGCGCCTTCTTGAACGCGGCGCTGTGCACCACGTCCCTGTCACGCTGGCGCCACGCTGCCCCATACGCCTCGTGCCCGACCATCACGGCCTGCAACTCGGCGTCGTCGTTGCCGAGATGCACGATGATCTCACTGACGCCGGGCCTCAGCCTGCTCACGGCGGTCACGTAGAACGAGAGCCAGTCGGCTGGCTTGATGTCCGGATTGGCGACGATCACGGTGTTCAACAGCACATCGCTGTCGCGCAGGGGCGCCTTGACCGGGATGCTCGGGTCTCCGCGCGTGGCGAGGAAGGGGAGCTTGTAGTCGCGCGCGATCTTCACATACACCGCGGTGAGCTCGGGCGTGGCGAACAGCGCGCCCATGTGGCTGTCGAGATGCGTGGGGCGAATGCCAAGCGCAATTGCCCGCTCGACCTGCGCGCGCAACTCACGCTCGACTTCGGCGGGCTTCGCGTTCGCCACCACCGTCTTCACCTCACGCGGAAAGGTGCCGTCGGGATCGAGGAGGCTGGACACGGTATTTTTCGACGCGACGCTACCAAAGCGATAGGTTTCCCACTCGCTCGTGATGGTCAGATGGAGGCCTAAATCGGCGTTCGGGTGCGCCTTGGCGTACGTGGCGACCTCGGTGACCCATGGCGTCGGCATCATGATGCTCGCCGAGGACACGGCGCCCTTGTCGAGCGCGTCGAAGCTCGCGGCGTCCTCGCTGTGCGCGACGCCGAGGTCGTCCGCATGCAGGATCAACAACTTGGCGGTCGCGGGGTAGCCGAGTCGCTCGGCGACCGTCTTCGTCTGGGCGGGCAGGGTCGAGGCGAGTGCGAGCGACATGAACGCGGTGCAGAGCAGGCGCATGAAATGACTCGTGACGGTGGGGTCGTCGAACGCTATCGGCGAGTCCAACGATGGGGAAGAGAGATGACTGATCTCGTAGCCGCTGCGATGGCGGCAATCGATACGGGGGACGTTGCCGAGCTCGAACGGCTCCTGCTCGCGCACCCGACGCTCGCGTGCACGCGGCTCGAGGCGCCAACCGACGGATTCTTCGCGCGGCCGTATCTGCTCTGGTTTGTCGCGGAAGATCCCGTGCGGAACGGCACGCTGCCGGCGAACATCGCCGATGTGGCGCGCGCGATCATTCGTTCCGTGGCACGGGAATGCGCGCCGACGCTGAAAGAGCAGCTCGACTATGCGTTGCTGCTTGTCTCCTGGTCCTGGATCGCGCGCGAGTGTGGCGTACAGATCCCGCTGCTCGATGTGCTCGTTGATGCCGGCGCGTCGCCGGATGCTGGACCGAACAACGCCCTGGTGAATGGCAACGTGGACGCCGCGGCGCACCTCGTGGCCCGCGGTGCACCGCCCACGCTGGCGTTGGCGCTCTGTCTCGGCAGGTGGGAGGAGGCGTCGCAGCTTGGCGTGGCAGCGACCGCCGCGCAGAAGCAGTTTGCCCTCACGCTCAACGCCATGCGCGGCAATGCTGAAGGTGTGCGTCGGCTGATTACGATGGGCGCGGACGTCAACGCCATCAGCGAACACCTCTATTCACACGCGACGGCGCTGCATCAAGCCGTATGGTCAAAGTCCCTCGAGACGGTGAGGGTGCTTGTCGAGGCCGGCGCCCGGCTCGACGTCGCCGATACGGCACATCACGGTACGCCGTTGGGTTGGGCGCAGTACGGGGGATCGGGCTACGAGGCGATCGTCGAGTATCTGGTCGAGGTCAATTAGTCGCCTGTAGATCCCAAATGCGCCGCCTTCCACTCCATTGCCCGGCGTACGCGCAAGCTGACCGACGGATGGTCGTAGAAGATGATCTCCTCGAGACCGCTCGGCGTCGCCGCGCGGTATTCCATCGTCTTGATCAGTGCCTTCGCCAGTCCGTCCGGCTCGTTCACATGTTCGAGGCTGAACCGGTCGGCATCTGATTCGATCGTCCGCGCGAGCGTGTTCGTGAGTGGCGTGCCGATCAAGCCGAGCAGGCTCACGAGCAGGAGCAACACCGGCAGCCCGACAGGATCCGCGATGCCGGTGAGGTCCCGCGTCCCGAGCATGCGCGCTGCCGTAGGGAAGAATTGCGCGACGAGGACGAACGCGAGCATCGCCAGTACGCCGAGTGCGAGTGCGCCCCAGAGTGCGTGCTGGCGGACGTAGTGTCCCATCTCGTGTCCTACCACCCCGCGCACTTCCGCGAGATCGGCATCCTTGAGGAACATCACGTCGCTCATGGCGACGCGTGCGGTTCCCGCGATGCCGGAGACGTTGGCGGTGTACGCGTTGGACTGCTTCGAGCCGTTGTAGATGAAGATCTTGTCCGACGGCACTCCGTTCGCGCGCGCCATTGCGACAACCGCATCGCGGACCGGGCCATTCGGCGCGGGGGTGTACTTGTTGAACAGCGGCTCGATGTAGAGCGGCGCGAGCAGCAAGCCAAACAGCAGGAACACCATCGCCAATACGCCGGACCAGAGCCACCAGCGCCGTGGTGAGCGGCGCATCAGCGCATAGAGTGCGGCGAAGAACAGACCGGCGAAGATCGCACCGATGATGGTCGACATCAACGATTCGCCGAGCCAGCCGCCGAACGGTTGACTGGTGAGCCCATACTGCTTCTGACGCCACCAGCGTTCATAGATCTCCCACGGGAGGGAAATCACCCACGCGAACAACATGTAGACGCCGGTGACCGCGAGGGCGACGAGCACGGGCCGCGCGCGTGTGGCTTCGAGCCGCTGCTGAATGCGGCGAAGGACGCCCGATCGAACGATGATGATGGTGGCGACGGCCGTCACCAGGAAGCTCCAGAGCAGGAGCCAGTGGCCGCCCTGCGTGTACGCCGTGGCCTTCGTGTGGACTTCCGGCGGCATTTGCGCCAGATATGCTGCGGTCGCAGCGGCCGGATCGAAGGTCTGGAGGATCATCGGCGGAGTATGCGCCGCAGGCTGTCGGACAACAACCACCACCCTTACCCGATCCGATCATGAAACGCCTTCTGCTGATGTCGCTCGTCGTCGTCGCAGCGTCCGCGAACGCACAGGTCACGCGGCCGGCAGCCGAACAAGCGCTTGCGCGAGCGATCTACGAGGAGTTCATCGAGATCCCATCGGGCTTCACCACCGGGTCGACGACGCCGGTCGCCGAGGCGGCGGCCGCACGTCTCAAGGCCGCGGGATTCGCCGACGCCGACATTCACGTCGACGGGCCGAATCCGCGCAAGATGAACCTCGTCGTGCGCTATCGCGGCACCGGCGCGCGCAAGCCGATCCTCCTCCTCGCGCACACGGACGTCGTCGAAGCCAAGCGCGAAGACTGGAGCATGGACCCGTTCACCTTCGTCGAGAAGGACGGCTACTTCTACGGACGGGGGACAGGCGACGACAAGGCCCAGGCGGCGGTGTGGATCACGCTGCTGCTGCAGTACAAGGCGGAAGGATTCACGCCCGACCGCGACATCATCGTCGCGCTGACGGCGGACGAAGAGGGTGGCGGGCCCTTCAACGGCGTGGCGTGGCTGCTCGAGCATCATCGTGATTGGATCGATGCCGACTTCGCGCTCAACGAAGGTGGCTGGGGCGAGTCGGTGAATGGCAAGCGCATCGCGAACGACCTGCAGGTGAGCGAGAAGTACGTGCTCAACTTCCGTCTCGAGTCGCGGAACAAGGGTGGGCATTCCTCGCTTCCGGTCGCCGACAACGCGATCTATCACCTCGCCGGTGCGCTCGATCGCCTGTCGCGATTCGCGTTTCCGCTCAAGACGAATGAGGTGACCGCCGCGTACTTCAAGCAGATGTCGAAGATCGAGAGCGGCGCCGTGAAGGCCGATCTCCTCCAGGTTGCGAACGGATCGAAGGCGGCGATGGATCGCATCGCCAAGGGGTCGACGCCGTGGAATGCGACGCTGCGGACGACGTGCGTCGCCACGATGCTCGAGGGTGGTCACGCCATGAATGCCTTGCCCCAGCTTGCCGCGGCGACGGTGAACTGCCGCGTGCTCCCGGACGATGCGAAGGACTACGTCGCGGCGACGCTCAGGAAGGTCGTCGCCGACACGCAGGTCACCGTCACCATCCAGGGGAATCCATCGCCCGGCCCGGCGTCGCCGATGCGTCCGGATGTGCTGCAGGCCGTCACGCGCATCACGGAGCAGATGTGGCCCGGCGTGATCACGCTTCCGATGATGGTGATGGGCGCCACCGACGGCCGCGCGCTTCGCGCCGCTGGCATTCCGACCTATGGCGTGCAGGGGTTCTTCATCGATCGCGACGACGTTCGCTTTCACGGCCGGGACGAGCGGATGCGCGTACAGTCCTTCTTTGAAGGGCATGCGTTCCTGTACGAGCTGGTCAAGCGGTTGTCGCGTAGCACCACGACGTCATAGCGGCGTGCCGCAGGGAGACCACGGGCCGCGCAACGCGCTCCTGTAGACTTTCCTTACCGCACATCTGGGAAGGTCGTTTAGGCGCGCGTTTGACAAGGGGAGGGAGTTTCGCCACGTTCGTCACTCCCCGGGTCCCTTTCATCACTTTCTCCAGGCGGCACGATGAAAAAGCTGATATGCGCATTCCCGATCCTCCTCATGGCGGCGGCATGCGAGCGATCGCCGGTCGAACCGGCTTCGCTGGCCCCCGCGTCGACCCGCACTGCGTCGCTGACGGGCAACTCGACGGTGGTGGTTGCCGAGGCATCGGTCGTGCGCCAGCCGGAGAACTCCCCGCCCACCAACAACTGGGTGCTCTACACGCGCGCCGGAACGCCGCCGACAGCCGGTCAGTTCGTCATTGGCCCCGACGCGCCGCCACTCGGTGTGGGCAGCTTCCAGTCCCAGCTCGCGCTGAGCACCGAGAAGCTCACCCTCTTCAACTATGATCATGTCGGAACGGCGCTCAGCAGCATCACGGCGTTGTCGTATGCCACGTACAAGAACCCCGGGAGCACCTTTCCCTTTCCGTCGATCAACATCGAGATCGACATCAACGGCGGGACGCTGAATGCTGGGGAGTTTCGCACGCTGGTGTTCGAGCCCTACAACCAGCCCGGCTTCGTGGATGCGGTGGGCGTGTGGGAGTTGCGCGATGCCTACGATGGCGGCGCGGCACGGTGGTGGTCGACGGGCGTGACATCCTGCCCGCAGTCGAGCCCCTGCACGTGGAGCGCGCTCCTCGCGAGCTACCCTGGCGCCACGATCACCGGCGGCTTTGGGATCAACGCCGGCAGCGGGAACGCAGGCCTCCATGGAGCAGTCGATGCGCTTTCCATTTCGTATGGCAGCGGCAGCGTGACGTATGACTTCGAGCCGTTCGTGACAGCGACGTCGAGGGAGAGTTGCAAGGACGGCGGCTGGAAGACGCGGACACGCGCTGACGGCTCGCCGTTCAAGAACCAGGGTGACTGCGTCTCCTATGTGAACAACGGCCGCTAGCGTTCGCGCGTCGTTCCGAGTGAACACCCGCGCGGCTGTGGCCGCGCGGGTGTTTCCGTCTTCGTCATCCGCCTCGGCGTCGTTGCTGAATGGCGTGCCCCGCAATACGGTTGACGCATGCTGCCTCAGACGCTCGGTCCAATCGAAGTGCGCGTGCTCGGATCGCTGATCGAGAAGGCGCTGTCGACGCCCGATCATTATCCGCTGTCGCTCAACTCACTCGTTGCGGCGTGCAACCAGTCGTCCAATCGCGATCCGGTGATGTCGCTCGACACCGCAGCGGTGTCGCATGCGCTCGATCTCCTGCGTCGGCAGAGCCTCGTGCGATCGTTTCAGGGGAGTGGAGAGCGAGTGCCGAAGTTCCAGCATCTGCTCGCCGATGCCGACGACCTCTCGCGCGCGGAGTTGGCGGTATTGTGCGTGCTCACGCTGCGCGGGCCGCAGACGATGGCCGAGGTCAGCACTCGGGCATCGCGACTTGTGCCGCACGAGCCGTCGGCCGGCATCCAGGCCGCGCTCGACGCACTGATCACGCGTGAGCCTGTGCCGGCCGCGACGCGCCTCCCTCGCCGGCCGGGCCAGAAGGAACAACGCTACGCGCACCTGCTCGGCGGCGACGTCACGTATGAGGAGAGCGACGTCGCCGTCGAAGCGCCGGTCGCAGCGACTGAGCGCTTCGCCGCGCTCGAGCAGCTCACGCACGAGTTGCGCAATGAAGTCTCGGATCTCCGCGCGCAGCTCGATTCGTTTCGAAAGCAGTTCGAGTAAGCCCGTGGCCATCCACGTCGCGCTCGTGCATCCCGAAATTCATTGGAATACGGGCAACGCCGGCAGATCGTGTCTGGCGGCGGGAGCGACGCTGCATCTCATCAAGCCGCTGGGCTTCTCGCTCGACGAGCGCGAGGTGAAGCGCGCGGGTCTCGACTATTGGGAGCATGTCGACATCCGCGTCTGGCAAAGCTGGGACGAGTTCGAGCGCGAACTTCCGGCACTCGGCGACGCATACTTCTTCTCGACCAAGGCCAAGCGACTGCTGTGGGACGCACCGCTCGGCGTGACTGCAGACACTGTTCTCGTGTTTGGCCGCGAGACGGGAGGCTTCAGCGCGTCGATCCATGCGCGGTACGGCGATCGCATGGTCGCGATGCCGATTCACTCCGATCGGGTGCGATCCCTCAACCTCTCCACGTCGGTGGGGATCGCCCTGTACGAGGTGCTGCGGCAGCGTCGTGCTACGGCACCACCTTCACGCTGAACGGTCGCGGCAGCTATCGCCGCACGATGCGCACGATCGTCGCCGGTGTCGCGAGCGCCTGCCCATTGGCCGGCTGCGCCTGAATCTTCCGCACGACGTCCATTCCCTTCGTTACGCGGCCGAACGCCGCGAACCCCTGACCGTCGACATTGCGATGTCCCGCGAAGTCGAGTGCCGGCTGTTCGCCAATGGTGATGAAGAACTGATTGGTGCCCGTGTCGGGCCCGCCGCGCGCCATCGACAACGTGCCGTCGCCATGGTGCAGCTTCGTGACGTTCGTCCGCTCGAGCGGAATGGCGGGGAAGCCCTCCGCGCGCTTCTCGCGCGCGATGCCGCCTTGAATGACCTCGATCTTCACCGAATCGTTCGGTTGGTTCGCAAGCGTCACGGTGCGAAAGAAGCTGCCGCCATCGAACAACTGTCCGTCGACGTAGCGCAGGAAGTTCGTGACCGTCACCGGTGCAGCGGCCGAGTCGAGCTCGGCGTCGATGGTGCCGAGCGAGGTCTCGATGCGAATGGGGATCGGCTTGGCGGGTTGCTGCGCACCGACGGACGATGCCCAGATCACGGCGAGTAGAGCGAAGGCACGGCGCATCGGGAACTCCTCCTGGTTGCGCGCAAGCTATCGAACGTCGAGCGCCGGCGTAACTTTGCGTTCCATGAGATCACGTGCCCTGGCGCTGGTGCTCGTGACGACGTTGGCCGGAAAAAGGTCGCCGGCACGCGACGCACCTTCGACGGTCCGATCGGCAAGCTTGTCGAGGTGTTCGTACGGTGGTCTCGAAGGGCGGCAAGCTCGGCGAGACCAATCTCGAGTCGTTCGTGCGCTTCGGACGTGCGGCCAAGAAGGGCGAGAAGCGATTTGCCGGAGTTCTTGAAGAGGCTCGCGAGAATGTGAGCTACGCTCGGGACGACAACCCATAGAGGAGCATCACCAATGGAACGACGCAGTTTTCTCACGAGATCAGCCGCCGTCGTCGGAGCCGCCGCCGTCGGCCGACACGCGAACCTCTTCGACGCCCCAGCGCTGCTTGCCGCCGAGTCGACGAGCGCAGCGCCTGGCCCGATCACCGATGCCGAGCGTCTCGCGCGAATCGAGAAGGCACGCCGCCTCATGATCGAGAACGGCATGGATGCCATCCTCCTCGAGGGCGGCACGAGCATGTTCTACTACACTGGCGTGCGCTGGGGCAACAGCGAGCGCACCTTCGCCGTCGTCATTCCCGCGCGCGGTGAGCTCGCCTGGGTGACGCCCGGCTTCGAGGAAGAGCGCGCTCGTGAGCTCATCAAGTTCTCGAAGGACGTCCGCGTCTGGCAGGAAGACGAGAGTCCGTACAAGGTGATCGCCGGCATCCTCAAGGATCGCGGTGTCGCCAGCAAAGTCGGCATCGAGGAGCGCCTGCGCTTCTTCGTCTACGACGGCGTGCGGCAGGAGATGCCCTCGCTGCAGTTCGTCAGCGCGACGCCCGTGACGGCGGGCTGCCGTATGATCAAGTCGCCAGCCGAGCTCGCGCTCATGACGCACGCGAGCGACATCACGCTGCAGGCCATCGGAGCCACGTTCAAGTCGCTGAAGGAGGGCATGACCAACGCGCAGGTCTCCGAATCCGTCGCGACGACGACGAAGAAGCTCGGCGGCCGCGCGGACGGTGCGCTCGTCATCTTCGGCAAGTACACGGCGTTTCCGCACGGCAGCGTGGTGCCGCAGAAGTTGAAGGAGGGCGACGTCGTGCTCATCGACGCCGGCTGCACGGTGGAAGGCTATGTCTCCGACATCACGCGGACGTCCGTGTTCGGCAAGCCGACGCAGCGCATGCGCGACGTGTGGGACATCGAGCAGCGCGCGCAGAACGCGGCCTTCGCGGCGGCGCAGGTCGGCGCGACGTGCGAGTCCGTCGACGCCGCGGCGCGAAAGGTCATCACCGACGCGGGCTTCGGGCCAGACTACAAGGTGCCGGGACTGCCGCATCGCACGGGCCATGGCATCGGCCTCGACGGCCACGAGTGGACGAACTTCGTCCGCGGCAACACCACGCGTCTGGCGCCAGGTATGTGCTTCAGTGACGAGCCGACGATCGCGATCTACGGCGAGTTCGGCATTCGGCACGAGGACTGCCTCCACATCACGGAGTCGGGTCCGAAGTTCTTCAATGCGCAAGCGAAGTCGATCGAGCATCCTGTATGAGCGCGAGCGTGAGCGTCGAGCTTCCAGCTCTCAGCAGGTCAGAGCTCGCAGCTCGGGCTCAAGCCCGAGCCCGAGCTGAAGCTCTGATCTGCTGATGGCTGGAAGCTCACGCTCACGCTCGGACTCCCGCTGATGGCTCACCCGTAAGCTCAATCTGAGGCGAAGCAGACCCGGTCTCCGCTGCGCTCGGGACGACAAAGGCGAACCGCGACATTAGCTTTCCCGGGGTATGCCTCCTTCACGCCCTCACTCCGAGATTCCGCGCGGCTGGATCATCCCCATCGGCGGCAAGCTCGTCGACGAGGAGATCCTCGACCGCTTCGTCACGCTGTGCGGCGGACCGACGGCGCGCATCGTCATCATTCCTACCGCGTCGAGCGAGCCGGACATCGGCACGTTCTACGAGCGCGACTTCATTCGCCACGGCGTCGCGCATGCCAAGTCGCTCCACTTCGAGCGGCGCAGCGACTGCGACGATCGCGACTGGCTGGAATGGCTGGGCAACGCGACGGGCATCTTCATCGCCGGCGGCAACCAGCTCAAGCTCACCGCGACGCTGGGTGGCACGCTCGCCGCGCGACTCATGCGCCAGCGCAACGCGGCCGGCGTGCACGTCGCTGGAACGAGCGCCGGCGCGGCATTCCTGAGCGAGCACATGATCGCCTTCGGTGACGAGGGCCCGACTCCTCGCGCCGGCATGGTGACGATGTGCGCGGGGCTCGGCCTCACCAACCGCGTCATCGTCGACCAGCACTTCCGCCAACGCGACCGCCTCGGCCGCTTGCTCACGGCACTCGCGTACAACCCGTTCGCCGTCGGACTCGGCGTCGACGAGGATACGGCGGCGTTCATCTCGCCCGAGGACGTCATCGAGGTGCAGGGGTCCGGTGCGGTGACGATCGTCGACACGGCCAACGTGCAGTATTCCTCGGTCGCCGACGCGAAGCCCGGCGAGGCCATCACGCTGCTCGGGGCCAAGGTGCACGTGCTGGGGCGGGGCGCAACGTTCGATCTCACCACTCGGCAGGCCGACGGCGCTTCCGCCTTCGTCATCAGCGACTAGGGACGTCCATGGAGATTCTCGAGCGGTCCACCTACGTCGGGCCGAGCCACTACGCGCACTTCCCCGTGATTCGGCTCGAGCTCGACCTTGGACCGCTCGAGCAATGGCCCACGGCAAAACTCGGCGACGGATTCGTGAATGCGCTGCTCGAGGCGCTGCCGGGTCTCAGGGAGCACGGCTGCTCGTACGGTGAGCCCGGCGGATTCGTCCGCCGCATGACCGAGGACGAAGGCACCTGGCTCGGGCACGTGCTCGAGCACATGGCGATCGAGTTGCAGAACGTCGCCGGCGTGAAGGTGACCTTCGGCAAGACGCGCGAGACGTCGCGGCCCGGCGTATACGACGTCGTGTTCGAGTACGAGCAGGAGGACGTCGGCATCGAGGCGGCCGACGTCGCGCTCGACCTGCTGCACTACCTGCTGCCGCGCGAGCTTCGTCCTGCTGGCCACCTCGACGACCAATTCGACCTTGCCGCGCGCCGCGACGACTTCATTCGCTACGCGCAGCGCCGGGCCCTCGGCCCCAGCACGGCGAGCATCATCCACGCCGCCGAAGCACGCGACATCCCCTGGCTGCGCCTGAACGAGCACAGCCTCATCCAGCTCGGCTACGGCTGCAACCAGCAGCGCATCCAGGCGACGATCACCGGCCGCACGTCGCACATCTCGGTGGAGCTCGCGTCGGACAAGGAGGAGACGAACCGCATCCTCTCGCGGCTCGGACTCCCCGTGCCGAAGCAGCGCCTGGTACAGACGGCCGATCGCGCCGTCTCCGCCGCGTCGCGCATCGGATATCCCGTCGTCACGAAGCCGTACAACGGCAATCATGGCCGCGGCGTGTCCATCGGATTGTCCACGCCGGAGGAAGTGACCGCCGGCTTCCTGCGCGCGCAGGAACACTCGAAGAGCGTCATCGTCGAGAGCTACATCCAGGGCCACGATCATCGCATGCTCGTCGTGAACGGCGAGCTCGTGGCGGTCTCGAAGCGCGAGCCCGGCAAGGTCGTCGGCGACGGCGTGCATACCATCGAGCAGCTCGTTGCCGAGGTGAACAAGGATCCCCGCCGAGGCATCGGACACGAGAAGGTGCTGACGCAGATCGATCTCGATGAGCAGGCGATGGGGATCCTGACCAAGCGTGGTCATACGCCACAGACGATTCCGCCCGAGGGCGAAACCGTCTATCTCCGTCTCACGGCGAACCTGTCCACCGGCGGTACCGCGGCCGACATGACCGACGTCGTCCACCCCGACAACGCGGAGATGGCCATTCGCGCCATCCAGGCGATCGGTCTCGACATCGGTGGCGTGGACTTCCTGTCGCCCGACATCACGCAGTCGTACAAGGACGTCGGCGGCGCAGTGTGCGAAGTGAATGCCGCACCCGGCTTCCGCATGCATTCGGCGCCGAGTGAAGGTCGTCCGCGCGACGCGGCGAGCAAGGTGATCGACATGTTGTTCCCGCGAACCACGCCGAGCACGATTCCCATCGCGGCAATCACGGGGACGAACGGGAAGACGACGACCGCTCGCCTGCTCGCGCACATTCACAAGCTCGCCGGCAAGCGCGTCGGCCTCACGACGACCGACGGCGTCTACATCGACGGCCAGCGCACAGTCGAAGGCGACATGACCGGCCCGACGTCCGCGCGCATCGTGCTGAGCGATCCGGCAGTGGAAGTCGCAGTGCTCGAGACAGCGCGTGGCGGACTGCTGCGCGCTGGCATGGCGATGCGGCACGTCGACGTCGGCGCCGTGCTCAACATCCAGCCCGATCACCTCGGACAGAAGGGCATCGACACGCTCGAGCAGTTGGCCGAGGTGAAGCGGACGGTCGTCGAGATCGCCACGAACACCGCGGTGCTCAATGCCGACGATCCGCTCACGCTACGCATGGCCGCGTACACGGATGCGAAGCACATCTGCTACGTGACGATGGATCCGGCGCACGACCTCGTGCGCGAGCACATTCGTGCGGGTGGTCGTGCCTGTGCGATCGAGGCGGGCGTGAATGGCCAGATGATCACCATCTACGATCATGGCGCGCACATCCCGCTGCTGTGGACGCACCTCATCCCGGCGACACTCGAGGGACGTGCGACGTTCAACGTGCAGAACGCGATGTTCGCCGCGGCGATGGCGTTCTCGATGGGCGTGAAGCTCGAGGACATCCGCCACGCGCTGCGCACGTTCGACACGACGTTCTTCCAGGCACCGGGCCGGCTGAATGTGTACGACGAGCATCCCTTCAAGGTGCTCTTCGACTACGGGCACAATGCGCACGCTATCGGTGCGCTCTGCCAGCTCGCCAATCGGCTCGGCACCAAGGGGCGCCGCATCTGCGTGCTCTCTGCGCCGGGCGACCGTCGCGACGAGGACATTCACGCCATCGGCGCGGTGGCTGCGGCGGGCAACTTCGACTACTATATCTGCCGTCGTGACGACGGCATGCGTGGCCGTGGCGACGACGAAGTGCCGCGCATGCTCGCCGACGCGCTGCGCAACGCCGGCATCGAGGACGGTCGCATCAGGATGATCGTCGACGAACAGCAGGCGATCGATGCGGCCCTGAAGATGGGACGACCGGGCGATCTGCTGCTCATCTTCGCCGACGCGCTCGCCCGTGGCTGGAAGCAGATCGTGAACTTCAACGCCACCGAGCACGAGTCGGTGGTGCCGGCGCCGCGTGCGGCGCGCGCCGTGCCGCGCGAGGCGCCGACGGAAGAGGCGCCGGCCGACGACGTCCTCCCCGCGCGCACACCGGCGGCACATCAACCGATGCCGATCACGTGGTCGTCGAAGGTGGACGAGCTGGTGCTGTTGCGTGAAACGCGCGGCGTGATCCCGGCTCGCGAAGCGAACGATTGATACGTTGACCGCGGAGCTTCCTGAATTCCCGTCGCCGTCGATCGTCGACTCGCGACGGTTGATGGGTCCCAACCTGTACAGCGACCGGATGGGCGTCGTCCTCGAGGTGGCGTTCGACGAGGCCGTCGCCGACTCGCTCCTCGGCGCGTGGGCGTCGCAGGCATCGCTGCTCGCCGAGCTGCTCGGCTGGAGTGCGCCGGAGCTGCACATCCGGCCGGAGAAGGGCGCGGCAAATCTCTTCCTCGCGGCGCCCGTCGATGCGCTCCTGGCGTGCACCGAAGTGAATGAACAGGCCTGGGTGCTTGCGGAGACCGCGTCGTCCGATGAGGTGAAGGCCTCGCTCGTCGAACGACTGCGCTCGTCGATCGACAACGAGGGTGCGTCGAAGCCGAACCTCGCGGCCGCCTACGACGCCGCGATTGCACAAGGGCTCACCGTCACGTTCGACGACGAATCGCTGACGATCGGCAGCGGAAGTGGCTCGTGCACGTGGCCGGTCACGGCCGTGCCCCCCGTCGCGGAGATCGACTGGACGACGCCGCACGATGTGCCGATGGCACTCGTCACCGGATCGAATGGCAAGACGACCACGACGCGCCTCGTCGCCGCGATGTGGCGCGCGGCCGGTCGCGAAACGGGATGGAGTTGCAGTGACGGCGTGTGGGTCGGCGACGACCAACTCGAGCAGGGCGACTACTCCGGCCCTGCGGGCGCGCGCGCCGTGTTGCGCGACACGCGCGTGAACGCCGCGGTGCTCGAGACAGCGCGTGGCGGCATTCTTCGTCGCGGCCTCGCCGTGAGTCGCGCTGATGCGGCGATCATCACGAACATTGCCGCAGATCATTTCGGCGAATACGGCATCGACACCTTGCACGATCTCGCCAACGCGAAAGCCGTGGTGGCGCGAGTGGTGGGAACCCTTGTCCTCAACGCCGACGACCCGCTGCTCGTCGAATTGGCGCCCGCGTTGAAGGTGCGCCTCGCATGGTTCTCGAGGTCTGCCGAGCATCCCGCGCTCGACGCGCATGTTCTCGCCGGCGGTGACGCGGCCACGCTGCACGACGGTCGCGTCATGCTCCATCGCGACGACGTGTGGCACGACCTCGGCGCCATGGACGCGATGCCGCTCACGCTCAATGGCACCGCGACGCACAACATCGAGAACGTGCTCGGGGCGTCGCTGCTGGCGTCCGAGTCTGGCGTGCCCGTGGACGCCATTCGCGATACTCTGGCGTCGTTCGGCGCATCGCCGAGCGACAATCCGGGGCGCCTGCAGCTATACCGCTTCGGCGGCGTGACGGTGCTCGTCGACTACGCGCACAACCCCGACGGACTCGCCGCATTGTGCGAGACGGCGAAGGGAATGCCGGCGACGCGCCGATTGGTAATTCTGGGGCAGGCGGGCAATCGGGACGACGAGTCACTCCGCGCGCTGGCGCGTGCTGCGTGGGAGGTCATTCCGTTCGATCGCGTGATCGTCAAGGAGATGCTGACGATGTTGCGCGGTAGGCAAGCGGGCGAGATTCCCGCCATACTCACCGATGAGTTGTCGCGATTGGGCGTTCCTGCCGATCGCGTCGACGTGGCGCCGAGTGAGCTCGAGGCCGTGCGTCGGGCGTTCGCGTGGGCGCAGGATGGCGACTTGCTGGTCTGTCCCGTGCACATCGACAAGAAGGGCGTCCTGGCCTGGTTGACGCAACTCACCGATGCCGGATGGGTAGCAGGGATGCCGTTGCCCGGCTAGCCGACGTTGGCTCGCGGCTTGCGGCGGAGTTGACTTTCACCACGTGCAGGGAGCTCTGATGTCCAACACGATGACGCACCAAGTCGCGACGCGGCTGAGACGGCGCACTGTCTTCGCCGCGCTGGCGCTCTTCACCGTTGTCGCCATCGGCGCCTGCGACGGCAGGGGGTCCGGTCTCATCGGGACGGGAGGGACGCCCATCCCCGATGCGTCCCTGAAATCGATGACCGTCTCTGCCGGCACCCTGACTCCGGCGTTCGACTCCGTCACGACGTCGTATGCGCTCGCCGTCACCGCAACGACCGTCTCGATCACCGTGAGCCCCGTCGCGAAGGCGGCTGGCTCGACCATCACCGTGAATGGAGGAATCGTCGCCAGCGGAGGTACGTCGCCGAGTATTCCCCTCGTTGTCGGATCGACGTCCGTTCTCGTCACGGTGACGGCGTCGGACAACATTACGGTGAAGACGTACACGATTGCCGTCCTTCGGCCCGCCACGTAGCGACTGCACCGCTGCGCGACGTCCGTTCGACATCACTCGCCGCGCGTGATAGAATGAGCAGCCACCGCTCCCTCATACCTGATCCGTCTCGATGCGCACTCGATCGCACTTTCCGCTGATGGCCGTCGCTGCGACCATTCTTGCCATTCCCGCGGCGGCCCAGCAGGCTGGCAAGCCCGCTGATACCGAGGTCTGGACTCCCGTGCCGCGCGTCGTCACGGCAGGCGCCACGGATCGCGATCCACCCTCCGACGCCATTCGTCTCTTCGACGGCAGGAACCTCGACGAGTGGGTGATGACGAAGGACAAGTCACCGGCGCGCTGGAAAGTCGGCGACGGTGTCATCACCGTCGACAAGTCCGTCGGGAACATCGAGACCAAGCGCCGCTTCACGAACTATCAGCTCCACATCGAGTGGCGCATTCCGTCGGACATCACGGGAACCGATCAGGGGCGGGGCAACAGCGGCGTCTTTCTCGCCTCCACCGGCGAAGGCGATGAAGGGTACGAGTTGCAGGTGCTCGACTCCTATGTCAACAAGACGTACGTGAATGGCCAGGCGGGTGCGATCTACAAGCAGTCCAGCCCATTGGCGAACGCGAGTCGCAAGCCGGGTGAGTGGCAGTCGTACGACGTGGTGTGGACCGCACCGACCTTCACGGCGGATGGGTCGGTGAAGACGCCAGCGTATGTGACCGCGTTCCACAACGGCGTGCTGGTACAGGACCACTTTGCGCTCACCGGCGAGACGCGCTACATCGGGAAGCCGGAGTACAGGAAGTACGAGTCGGCGCCGATCAAGCTTCAATCCCATGGCGACAAGAGTGAGCCGATCAGTTTCCGCAACATCTGGGTGCGGCCGCTCTAGTCGGTCGGTGTAGTGATGCGACTTTGCTGCGCGCTCGGACTCGTAGTGTGCGCCGCACACTCGGCGTGGGCGTGCGAGGTGATGCCGTACTCGATCGCTCGTTATCCGGGCACGGTGAATTTCATCGGTACGGCGAGCAACGATACCGTGTTAGCCGGCGCCGGACGGCTGCCGTTCGAATGGGAGCGCACGCCACGCACGATTTTCGGACAAGTGGTTCGCGTGGAGCGCCTCGGCGGCAGCGCGTCCGAGAAATCGATGGCCGGCGCAACGAATCGGCCGACGGACGTTGTCATCGTTCCGTGGGCGTACGGCCCGGACTGCAGACTACTTGCGTGGGACAGCAGTGCGCGATGGGTGCCGCTGGGGACGCGAGCCCTGTTCACCGGTCAACTCCGCGAGAGAGCGGACTGGATCGACGGCCGTCCCACCATCGATGTCCACACGACGACATCAGTTCCGTACGTCGGCGCCGCGCCCCGGTATCGTACCGTCACGCGAAACCCGACGACGATGGCGCCTGATCCAGCTCTAACGCCCGACCAGTTGCTGGATCTGTACGACGTGCTTCCACCGCGTTTCCGTGGCGATGAGGACTCGGCAACCGTTCGCGGTTTGAACGAGTGGATCCGGAACTGGACGAGTGATCATGCAGACCTCGTCAGACGATATCCGGCGAAGGAGATCTTGTTCGCGCTGCGCGCGCTGCTTGCAACGTTCACACCGCGCTGAGCGAACCCGACGCAAAACTGCTACGATTGGGGCGCACGCCGACCCGAGGCACCCAGATGACTCTCGCCGCGACCCTGCTCACCGCGCTTGTAGCGTTGCTCCACCTCTATTTCCTCGTCCTCGAGATGTTCCTGTGGACGAAGCCCGCCGGCCGCAGAGTCTTCCGCACCACGCCCGAATTCGCCGAAGCATCGAAGGTGCTCGCCGCCAACCAGGGACTCTACAACGGATTCCTCGCCGCCGGCCTCGCCTGGAGCATCTACCTCGGCCCCGGCGGCTTCGCCATCCGCATGTTCTTCCTCGCCTGCGTCGTCGTCGCCGGAGTCTACGGCGCCGCCACCGTCGGCACCAAGATCCTCTTCGTCCAGGCGCTCCCCGCCGCCATCGCGATGGCGCTCACGGTCGTCGCGCGCGGGTAGCCGGCGTCTTTCGCACGACCATCAGCGCATTGCCCACCGCACGCTCGCCCGTCGTGTCCGAGACGACGTTCATCAACGTCCCCTCGATGACCATCGAGGTCGAACCGCCGCCATCGAAGTTCATCGCTTGCCATGCGCCGAGCCGCCGCATGATGCTCGCGAGCTCGACGAGCGTCACGCCCACACTGGCCGCCGAGCGCCCGTCGACGGTCAGGATGTACAGCGTCGCGCTGTCGCGCGAAAACCCGACCGCCGTGCGCGGATGACGCAGCTCGGCATTGCGTGAGATCGTCCCCTCGAGCGTCGCGGCATCGGCAGCGATGCTCACGCCATTGCGCAGGATGCGTGGCCATCCGCCAATCACCATCCTCGGCATCGACCCAGTCGGCGTGCGGGGCAGGGTGGTGAGCAGGACCTTCACCGTGTCGCCGTCGGCCATCGCCTGGACTTCCTTGGTGCGCAACCCGTTGCCGTACGCCGAGAGCACGGCACCGTCAGCCGGAATTGCTGCCCCCGAAGTGGCTGACACCGCGCCGCGTCGCACATACACCAACGTGTCGCGGCGCCGCCCCGCCGAGATCAACGTCGCTTCGGCGGTGAGCCGCGTCGTATCGCGAGGTGTCGTTGCGCCATACCGCGACGTGTACAGCGCCGAGCCCTCCGGGTTCCCCGACGGATTGAAATTCACGGTGATGATCGGCGTCGCGACATTGCGCGCCCACGCCGTGCCGTCCAACTGGTATCGCTCGATCGACGGCATGCCGCGCGCGTCGACGGCGAATTGCACGTGTGCGTTGTCGTAGGTGTCGTAGGGGGAGTCGGTGACCTTGAGTCCCTTCCACCACTCGCCGCCGATCACCTGGTTGTTCTCGTTTTCGCCGGTGGTGAGCCAGAAGAAGTCGGCGTTCACCGCCGCCAGCACGTTCGTGCCGCTCGCCGCCGCGCGACGCACCATGTCGGTGACCCTCTCACGCCCCTTGAGCTGGTCGAGGGCGCGTGCCTCGCGTAGCTCGATGTCGCGTCGTCGCAGGTTCACCCGTACGAGATGCATCGCGAACGGCCCGTGCCTGTCCGTGAACTGACGGTAGGCGACGCCGGGAGCGAGGTCGCGCGCCACAAGCGTGTCTCCGCGCTGAGCGGTCGCAGTACCGGAGGCCGCGAAGAGTAGCGCGAATACGCGCATGCGTGCGTTGGGCATCGAGCTGTATGTAGGTGGCCATCCGTTGTACCTGCTCATATTATGACGCTTTCCTCCACACCCTTCCACTGCAGGCGGTCGCAATGCGGCACACGGTCCGGCGCGTCTTCGTTGCCTTGGGTCTCGCGGCACTCGTCAGCATACCAGCTTTCGCCCAGAACACGATCACGCTCGAAGGCTCGGTGAAGGGCGAGGGCGCTCCCCTCGCCGACGCGCGCGTCACGGTCGTCAACGTCGCCACACAGGAGACGGCGCGCGCCCTCACCAAGCGCAACGGCGACTTCCGCGTCATCGGCATCTTTCCCGGCCGATACCTGGTCACCGTGCGCGCCATTGGCTTCCGTCCGGCCAGCGACACCGTGCAGCTCGTCATCGGCCAGCGTGCTCGCCTCGAGTACGATCTGCCGAAAGGCGTCTCCGAGCTCGCCGAAACGATGGTGACGGCCGAGCGGGTGAAGCAGGTGGAGGTGCAGCGGTTGTCCGTGTCCGCGCCGGTGATGAAGGAGGAGATCGAGAACCTCCCGCTCAACTCGCGCGGCGTGATGAACCTCGCCGGCATTGCGCCGGGCATCAAGACGTACGCGCCCCAGTCGGGACGAACGCTGCCCTCGGGCGGCGCTGCTCCCGACTCCCGCTTCTTCAACGTCTATATGGACGGCGTCGAGATGAAGAGCCTGTACAACGGCAACATCGTCGGCCTCGGCCAGACGGGGTCGCCGTTGCCGCAGGAGGCGCTCGAGCAGTTCCGCGTCTACGTCAATCCCTATGACGCCGAGTTCACGCGCGCGGGCTCATACGTCATCAGTGCGGAGAGCCGTCGCGGGACGAATGAGATGCAGGGGTCGGCGTTCGGCTTCCTGCAGAACAAGAATCTGATCGCGCGCAATGCCTTTCAGGTGACGAAGCCGAACTTCGCACGACAGCAGGCCGGGTTCAACCTCCGCGGGCCGATCCAGAAAGACAAGTTGTTCTTCGCCGTCAGCTACGAGCTCACGTCCACCGACTTCTACCTCGACGTCAATCCGACCAGCGGCTCGTGGGACCAGTACAAGGGTGCGTTCCTCGCGCCGAACAAGAATCACACGCTGTTCACGCGGCTTACGATGGTGCAGAGCCCCACGACGACCTACGACTTCATGGGCTCCGCGCGCTTTCTCAAGGGGGAAGGCAACTTCGGCGCTCGCGTCTCGAAGGACGCCGGCATCAGCCAGGACTACAAGATCTACACGGGCCAGCTGCGCCAGCGATATCTCGCGCCGAGCGGCAACTTCGTCAACGAAGCCAGCCTGCAGGTCGTGAACTGGAATCACAATGAGGTGCCGCTGATTCCCGGTCCGCAGCGGACGTATCCCGGTATCGTCTTCGGCACGTCGGGCTTTCCGCTCATCCTCAAGGAGACGCACCTGCGCGTCGTCGATCGCGCAACCTGGAACGTCGACAACAAGGCTGGCTCCCACGTCGTCAAGGCCGGCATCGAGCTGTCGAACATCGCCGCCAGCCAGACGTTCCCGACCAACAAGGACGGATCGTTCAACTTCCTCACCGACACATCGACGCTGCCGAATACCGCATCCATCGCCGTCGGCTTCACCGATCCGAACGGGTTGAGCGATGCGGATGCCAGCGCCACGGGGCGCACCACCGGCATCTACGTCAACGACGAATGGCGCATGCTCCCGAACTTCACGCTGTCACTCGGCGTGCGGCATGACGCCGAGTTCAACACGATGAACAACGATTACGTCGTGCCGTGGTCGAAGGATCCGGTGCTGCAGGCCATCCCCGAGTTGAAGGGCTACCTGAACAACGGCGACCGGAAGAATCAGCTCGGCAACATCTCGCCGCGCGTGTCGTTCTCATGGGATCCCACGAAGCAGAACAAGACGTTCATTCGCGGTGGATTCGGCATCATCTACGATCGCGTCACGAGCTTCATCGGCTTTCAGGAGCGCCGCAACTCCACCTGGCGCACGTACAACTTTACCAACCCGGGCACGACCGATCCCGCCGTGTTGCGCGCCCGTGTGATCGCCGGTCAGTCAGGGGCCCCAGCGCCGATCCTGATCAAGCACGACATGAAGACGCCGCACAGCCGTCAGATGTCGCTGGGCATCGGGCATCAGCTCACGAGCGAGTTCGGATTGAACATCGACTACGTGCGCCAGCACATGGACAACCTCTACGTGCAGCGCAACCCGAACTATCTCGACAAGACGGTGACGCCGAATCGTCGCCGCCTCACGGCCAACTATGGCGACATCATCCTCTGGGACGACATCGGCAAGTCGGACTACTCCGCGTTCCTGGTGCAGGGCACCTGGCAGCGCAATCGCACACGCGTGAACGTCGCGTACACCCTCGGCTGGTATGAGGGTGACTTCGACCTCGCCGGCCTGCCGAACTTCGCCTATCCATTCCTGTTCAATCGACAGGCGTCGTCGGGTGACGAACGGCATCGTCTCGTCGTGTCGGAGGTCGCGCCGCTGCCCTTCGGTTTCACGCTGTCGTCGATCGCGACGTTCGCCAGCCCGCGTCCCTTCATCTCCATCGACGGTCGCGACATCAACCTCGACAACATCACCGGCGACGACTACATCGGCGGCACGGTGTCCTCGTCGGGCATTCGCACCACGCGTCCGTCGAACGACTGGAAGAATTGGTATCGCACCGTCGACCTCCGTCTGGCGAAGTCCCTGTACACCCGCGGTGCGACAAAGGTGAGTGTGTCCGGCGAGGTGTTCAACCTGTTCAACTGGAACAACACGCTGTCATTCGGCGGCAGTCAGTTCAACGCAGCCGGTGTGGCCGTGACGTCATTCGGTCAGCCCACGGGCGCCTTTGCGGCGCGCCAGGCGCAGGTGGGAATGAGGCTGGATTGGTAGGACGACCCTTCGGGTGAGCGAGTCCGCCATCGAAGGGTCGTCGCGGTCTCGTGTCGCGATCGGCTCGGTCCTCCTCGTCGTCGCCGCAGTGCTCCGTCTCTCGGGCTTCGCGCACGATCTCTGGCTCGACGAGGTATGGGCACTGCGGGTGGCGACGGAGATGTCGTCGCCGCTCGGCGTGTTCACCCTGCACCACGAGATCAACCACCACCTCAATACGCTGTGGCTGTATCTCGTGGGACCGAATGCGCCCCTCGCGTTCTACCACCTACCGTCGTACCTGCTCGGCGTCGCCAGCGTCGGCGTCGCGGGCGCCATCGGTTGGCGGCGTGGAGAGGTGGTTGGCGTCGCCACGATGCTCGTGTTCGCGCTCTCGTACGAGTTGGTGCTCTACTCGAGCGAGGCGCGTGGCTATGCGGCGGTCGTGTTCTTCACGTTGCTGGCTTTCCTCGCCATCGAGTCGTTCGCCGAGACGCGCCGTATCCGATGGCTGGCGCTGTTCTGGTGCGTGTCGGTGCTCGGGCTGCTTTCGCATCCGGTTTATGCCGCATTTCTCGGCGCACTGATCGCGCAGTCTGCGTGGACCTCCTATCGGTCGACGCGCCAGGTCGGCCCAACACTGCGCGAGGTCGCGCTCGTCTACGGCATTCCGGTCGGCGCACTCGCCGTGCTCTGGCTGTTCGATCTCCGGCTCGTCGTCGAGGGTGGAGGTACGCCATCCGCCTCGCTCATCGATGCATACGGCTCCGCACTGGCGTGGGCCGTCGGAACGGCGCGGCCGGCACCGGTCCAGCTGCTGAGTTGCATCGTCGCCGTCGCGCTGCTCGTCGGTGGAATCGCGCGGACGCGCCGCGAAGGCGACGACCGACGCGTGCTGTACTGGGCAGGAGTCGTCCTCTTCCCGTTGCTGCTCGTCCTCGTCCGCGGCTCGAACGTCCTGTACGTCCGGCATTTCATCACGGCCGCAATCTTCCTGCTGCTTCTTCTTGGACAACTCCTCGGCGCCTGGTGGTCCGACGGCCGACGCACGCGCGCCGTCATCGCTGCTGGTGCGTTCGCGGCGATCAATCTCTGGAACGTCATGGATCTCGCGATGCATGGACGCGGACAGTACCGCGCGGCCATTGCCTACATGACGGAGCAGGGCGACGGCGACGCCACGATCACCATCGGCAGCGATCATGATTTCCGCGTCGGCACCGAGCTCGCCTACTACCTGCCGCGCGCCGAGACGACCCGGCGACTCGCGTTCGTCGCGCAGGGTGAGTGGCCGGACAATGGACCGACATGGCTCATCCTGCACCGTGAGGCCAACGCGAGGCTGACCAACATCGCGCCGGTGGTCGAGCCGGGACCCGGCATGCGCTATCGGCTCTCCAGGTCGTTCCCCTCCGCACCGCTCTCGGGCCTGCACTGGTTCGTGTATCGGCGCGAGGGCGGGCGCTAGCGCAACGCGATGCTGCACGGACAGCGGATCATCGTCGTCCTGCCGGCCTATCACGCCGCGGCGACCCTCGGCCAGACGTACGCTGCCATTCCCGGAGACGTCGTCGATGACGTGATTCTCGTCGACGACGGCAGCACGGATGGTACGCTCGAGCTGGCCCAGTCTCTCGGCATTCGCTCCTATCGGCACGAGCGCAATCGCGGCTACGGTGCGAACCAGAAGACCTGCTACCGCGCTGCACTCGACGCGGGCGCCGACATCGTCGTCATGCTGCATCCCGACTACCAGTACGACCCTCGGCTCATCACGCCGATGGCCGGCATGGTCGCCTCCGGGGTCTATGATGTCGTGCTCGGGTCGCGCATCCTCGGCGGTACGGCGTACGCCGGCGGCATGCCGCGGTACAAGTACGTCGCGAATCGGGTGCTCACGCTCGTGCAGAACCTGATGCTCGGCGCGAAGCTCTCGGAGTACCACACCGGCTACCGCGCGTTTTCACGAGCCGTGCTCACGTCGCTGCCGCTCGACGGCAACTCCGACGACTTCGTCTTCGACAACGAGTTGCTCGTTCAGGCGATCGCTGCGGGATTCCGCATCGGTGAAGTGAGTTGTCCGACGAGCTACTTCAAGGAGGCGAGCTCGATCTCCTTCCGGCGTGCCCTCGTGTACGGACTCGGAGTGCTGCGAGTGAGTTGGCGCTTTCGGATGTGGAAGCTGGGCCTCGCCGCGCCTCGTCTTTTCGAGGGAATCCCGCGGCGGGGATGACAGTTGTCGTCCCCGTGAAGTCGAGGGACCTGGTCTTCGGCGGTATGAGCTATCGGTAAAGGAGGTACGGCTTCACCGAGACCGCAAACCGCGCGGCGTCAGCATCCCACTCGCGGAGCAGGGCGCTCACGGTGTTCTTCTCGACCGCCGCCCGCAATTTGTCCGTTCCGGCGAGCCGATCGATCTGCCGCTCGCGCCACTTGAAGTCCGTCGTGTGACGCGCATAGATGGCTCGCAACATGTGGACGCCAAGGGCAACAGGCTTCACGTCATTGCGCGAGGTGACGCGCACCTTGATCATCGGGATCGTCTGTCCGCCGAACTTGTAGCCTGCCTCGATCGCCCGCGTCGCCGTGTCGAAGCGCACGCCAGGCAGCTTCATCGCATTGAGCTCGGCCGCGATCGCCACGTTGTCCGTCATCCACGACGCGCCGATCAGCGTGAACGGGTCGTCCGTCCCTCGGCCCTCCGTGGCCGTCGTCCCCTCGAAGAACACAGTGCCCGGATAGAGCAATTCGGCGTCGATGTTGCGCAGGTTCGGTGATGGATTGACCCATGGAAGCTTCGTCTCGTCGAACCACATCGAGCGACGATAGTTCTTCATCGGCACGACCTTGATGTCGGCGTCGATCAGCTTCGTCCCGGCGAGAAAGCGGAGCAGCTCTCCCGGCGTGAGCCCGTACCGCAGCGCCACCGGAAACTGTCCCACCAGCGACGCGAACTTCGGGTCGAGGATGTTGCCCTCGATGCGATCCGCGCGAATGGGATCCGGCCGGTCGAGAATGATGATCGGCTTCCTCGCCGAGGCCGCCACGTTGGCGAGCGTCCACTCGTAGGTATAGACGCGTGCGCCGACGTCCTGGATGTCGTACACGAGGACGTCGATGTCCTTCAGCGCCTCGGCGGTGGGCGTCTGCATCGAACCGTAGAGCGGGTACACCTTCACCCCCGTGGACGAGTCGACACTCGCGCCGTAATTCTCACCCGCCTTCGCGACACCGCGGATGCCGTGTTCCGCGCCGTAGAGCGCCGTGAGCTTCACGCCGGACGCCTTGAACAGGAGGTCGATCGTGCTGACGCCCTGTCGGTTGTGGCCCGAATGGTTGGTGAGCAGGCCGACACGCTTGCCCTTGATCAGGTGCAGCGAATCGGAGAGAAGGACCTCGACGCCGGGGATGACACCAGCGGAAGTCTGCGCCGCGGCCGAGGCCGCAGGCATCGCGCAGGCGAGCGCGACGAGGAGAACCTTGCGAGGATTGAGCATGTTGTAACAGTGCGCATCTGTGGAGTTGCCTCGCAAGTTCGCGCGCGCCTACTTTCGCGTCTCGACACCGACCAGAGGAACCATCCAATGCAGCATCGCATGCTCGGCCAGCTTCGCGTCTCCGCCCTCGGCCTTGGCTGCATGGGCATGAGCGAATTCTACGGCGACGCCGATGAGACCGAATCGCTCGCCACGATCGATCGCGCCATCGAGCTCGGCTGCACCTTCCTCGACACCGCCGACATCTACGGCCCGTTCACCAACGAGGTGCTCGTCGGCAACGCGATCTCCGGCCGGCGTGGCGACGTCATCGTCGCGACGAAGTTCGGCATCCTCCGCGACCCCGCGGATCCGACGAAGCGCGGTATCAGCGGCCGGCCCGAGTATGTGCGAAGCGCCTGCGAGGCGAGTCTCGCGAGGCTGCGCACGGAGTACATCGACCTGTACTACGTGCATCGCATGGATCCCATGGTCCCCATCGAGGACACCGTCGGCGCGATGGCGGAGCTGGTGATCGAGGGCAAGGTGCGCCATCTCGGACTGTCCGAGATGGCGCCGGACACGCTGCGCCGTGCGCATGCCGTGCATCACATCTCCGCCGTGCAGAGCGAATACAGCCTCTGGACGCGCGATCCCGAAGATGGCGTGCTCGCGACCTGCCGCGCACTCGGCGTCGGCTTCGTGGCGTACAGCCCTCTCGGGCGTGGTTTCCTCACGGGATCCATCGCGAATCCAGCCGACCTGGCGGCGAACGACTTCCGTCGAAGCTCACCGCGCTTCGAGGGCGAGAACTTCGATCACAACCTCGCGCTCGTGGAACGCGTGCGTGCGATGGCCGCGAAGAAGGGATGCACGCCCGCGCAGTTGGCGCTGGCGTGGGTGCTCGCGCAGGGCGACGACATCGTGCCGATCCCTGGCACCAAGCGGCGGACGTATCTCGAGGACAACCTCGGCGCGCTCGACGTGCAACTCGAGGCAACCGACTTGAAGGAATTGGACGCAGCATTCCCGAAGGACGTCGCCGCGGGGACGCGATATGCCGAGGCGAGCATGAAGGCGCTGCGGAGATGAGATTGTCGTGCCGAGCGAGGTCGAGGGTCCTGCTCTTGTTGTTCGCACTCACTTTCGCGGCGAGCATAGGGTGCGCTCGTGCGTCCAGCATCTCGCCGAGTCAGCGAGCGCTGCTCCTCGATCCAGCTAATCCGGAGTGGAGCAGGGAAGCGCCCCCGTTCTCCCAGCTCCGCTTCGAGACGAGCAAGGGCGTCTTCGTCCTCGAGCTCGTACGCGCCTACGGCCCAGTTGGCGCCGACCGCCTCTACAACCTCGCGCGGCTCGGCTACTACGACGACACGCGCGTCCATCGCGTGAATCGCAACTACATCGCACAGTTCGGCCTGAGCGGAGATTCGCAGGTAAACGCCGCGTGGAAGACCCGCTACCTCGCCGACGATCCGCCGCGATCGCACAATCGTCGCGGAACGTTCGCGTTTTCGTTCAGGGCGATGCCGAACACGCGGAACACGCAGGTCTACATCAACCTCGCGGACAACTCGCGCAACGATGCCGAGGCCTTCACCGTGCTCGGCACCGTGGTCGAAGGGATGTCTGTCATCGACAGCCTGTATTCCGGATACGGCGAGTCATCGGGCAGCGGTATGCGGCAGGGGAAGCAGGGGCCGCTCGAGCAGGGCGGCAACGCGTACATGGACCGCGAGTATCCGCTGCTCGATCGCATCCTGAGGGTGACGATCTCCAACCTTTCCCCGCGCCCGATGCTGGAAGTGCGGCACTGATATACGTCTCGCCGCGCCACCGAATTCCCGCACCCGGCGTGGCTGCGGCGTATACTACGGTTGTGCGTGTCGGATGCGCCTTCATGCCGTGTCTTCCCTCCGACTCAGCGAGTTCCGATGGCCGTACGTCGCAACACGCCCGCCCTCGTGATCCTGTTCGCCCTGTTCGGCGCACTCGTGATCATACCGGTATCCACCGGGTTCTTCATCGACTACTGGTGGTTTCGCGAGATCGGGTTCGAGATCCTGTTCACCCGTACGCTCATCACGCGCCTGCTGCTGTTTGCCGGCGTCGCCCTGGTGACCGCGTTGCTCGTGCAGGTCAACCTCGCGTTCGCACAGCGTGGCGTGGTGCCGGACACGATGCACCTGCAGCTGGGCGCGCCGGATCGCCACGTGGACCTCACCGCGGGCGTGCGCACCTTCACGCGGCCGGCAAGCATCGGTGCGGGGATCATCTTCGGACTCGGCGCCAACGCGCTGTGGGAGGTGGTGCTCCAGGCGCTCAATGCCACGCCGTTCGACGTGACGGACCCGATGTTCTCGCGCGACATCGGCTTCTACGTATTCACGCTCCCCGCCGTGTCGGCGCTGCTGAGCGTCCTCACGAGTCTCACGACGCTGATCCTCGTCATGACCGGCGTGGTGTACTTCCTTCGCGGCGACATCATGCTCGCGCCACGTCGCCTGCGCATCGAGCCGACGGCCGGGATGCACCTGGCGACGCTGTTGGCGCTCCTGTTCGTGTTCATCGCGGCCGAGTTGTGGTTCGTCGATACGGCGAACCTGCTGTTTTCCACGACGGGCCCGCTGGTTGGCGCCAGCTACACCGACATCCATGCCATGCTGCCCGCGTTGCGCGTGAGCGCCATCGTGGCTCTCGTGGCGGCCGGTGCGGTGCTGGTGGGCGGCATGCGGCGCGAGCTTGGTCTCTACGGCGTGCTCGCGATCGTCGGCTACGCCGCCGTCTCGCTCGTGGGACGCGCCGTGGTGCCTGCCGTCGTGCAGAAGTTCGTCGTCGCTCCAACGGAGCTCACGCGCGAGGAGCCCTATCTCGGCAGCCACATCGTGGCGACGCGACATGCATGGGGCATCGACAGCGTGGAGGTGCGCGACATCGCCAGCGAGAAGTCGTTGTCGCTCGCGAGTATCCGTGCCAACGGGCCCACGGTGGACAACGTGCGGCTCTGGGATCGTGAGCCGCTGCTCCGCACCTTCAGCCAGCTGCAGGAGATCCGCACGTACTACGACTTCGTTTCCGTGGACGACGACCGCTACTGGATCGACGGCCGCTACCGGCAGGTTTTGCTCGCGCCGCGCGAGCTGAACCCGGCGTCACTGCCGACGCGCACGTTCATCAACGAGCACCTCACGTTCACGCACGGCATGGGCATCACGCTCAGCCCCGTGAACCAGGTGACGGCGGAGGGCCTGCCCGTGTTGTTCGTGAAGGACCTGCCCCCGTCCGCCACGGGCGACCTTCGCGTCACGCGTCCGCAGATCTACTACGGCGAGCTCGCCAACAGCTACGTCGTGACGAACACGAAGCAGAAGGAGTTCGACTACCCGGCGGGCGACAGCAATATCTACCGGACGTACGACGGGCGTGGCGGCATTCCTGTGGGCGGCGTGGTGCGCCGCAGTATCCTCGCCGGTCACTTCGGCTCGATGAAGATCCTGCTCTCGGGCGACATCTCGTCGGACAGCAAGATCCTCTACCGGCGCAACATCGTGGACCGCGTGCAAAATGCGTTTCCCTTCCTGTCGCTCGACCGCGACCCGTACATGGTGGTCGCGAAGGACGGCACGCTCCAGTGGATCCAGGACGCCTACACGGTCACCTCGCGCTATCCGTACTCCTATCGCGCACCGGACGGCACGTCGTACATCCGCAACAGCGTGAAGATCGTGATCGACGCGTATCACGGCACGATGACACCCTACGTCGCGACACCGAACGACCCGATCATCCGCACGTGGGCGAAGATCTTCCCTGGTGTCTTCGTCCCCATGGACAGCATGCCCGCCGACCTGCGCGCGCACATCCGCTACCCGGACGACCTCTATCGCGCCCAGGCCGCGCGGTATGTCACCTACCACATGAACACGCCTGCCACGTTCTACAACCGCGAGGATGAGTGGCAGATCCCCGTGGTGACGAACGCGAAGGAGGCCGTCCCGTTCATGCGACACATCGTCATGCGACTCCCCGACGAAAAGGCGGCGGAGTTCATCTACATGGCGCCGTTCACGCCGAAGGGAAAGGACAACCTCGCCGCGTGGATGGTGGCGCGGAACGACGGCGCGAACTACGGCAAGCTGCGTGTCTATCGCTTCCCACGGCAGAGCCTCGTGTTCGGTCCGCGGCAGATCGAGAACCGCATCAACCAGGATACGGAAATCTCTCGCCAGGTGTCGCTGTGGGACCAGCGCGGGTCGCAGGTGATCCGCGGTGACCTGCTGGTCATTCCCATCGAGGAAGCGCTGCTCTACGTGCAGCCGATGTACCTGCAGGCGGAAGGCGGACAAATTCCCGAGCTCAAGCGCGTGGTGGTCGCCTACCAGAACCAGGTGATCATGCGCGAGACGCTCGATGCGGCACTGTCGGACATGTTCGGTGGCGCGGTGGATTCGCGTCGCGCGGTGACGGTGGCTGCGCTGGATTCTGGTGCCGCGCGCGCCGTCGCTACGCCGGTCGTCGACACGGCGACGCCAGCGCTCACCGCGGAAGCGCGACGCCACTACGACGCGGCAATGACTGCGCAACGGGCGGGCGACTGGGCCAGGTATGGCGAGGAGATCCGCGCGCTTGGCGCGGTGCTCGGACGCATGCGCACCGAGGCCCGGGTGCCCTGATGTCGCGCAAACGCGGCAGCGCCTTCTGAGTAGTGAAAGTGAGCATGGTGGTCCTGACAGTTGTCGATGATGGAGCGGTACTCGAGTGATCACGTGTTGAAATGACGCAACGTGTTAGATCGACGCAGTGTGTTGGAACGACGCATTCTGCGCTATGTGATGCATGATCTCGAGCACATCACTTCAATCGCACAATCCTTACAATTCGCGATGCAACAAATCTGAAACCAGGAAAGACGGGACTCGTATGGCAACCCGGAGCGAGACCGCGCAATGCTGCGTTGTCACATCGCTTCATGCTCTTTTCGGAGAGTCCCGCCATGAGACGCATGTTCGTCGCGCTGCTCGGCCTTCTAGTCATCGCCAGCGCCGCACACACACTCGAAGCACAGACACCCAGCCGTCCGGCTGGTCCGCCGCCCTCCGGCAACGGGGAACTGCGCGGCATCGCGATGGACGCCAAGGACACCGCGGCCGCGCTGCCGCGCGCATCGGTCGCCGTGCGCAACAAGCAGACCTCCGCGCTCATCGCCGGCGCGATGGCCACGCCGAACGGCGCGTTCCGCGTCCTCGGATTGCGGCCGGGTGTCTACTCGGTTCGCATCACGTCGATCGGCTACTCGCCGCTCCTCAAGGACATCACCATCACCGCCGCTGCGCCCACGGTCGACATGGGCACCGTGCGGCTGTCGCGCTTCGCCGTCGCGCTCAAGGGGGTCGACGTCGTCGAGGATCGCTCGACGGTCTCCATCGAGCCGGACCGCAACAGCTATCGCGCCAAGGATGTCGCACCCGCGGCCGCCAATGCGAGCGAAGTGCTCGACGCCACCCCGTCGGTCGCCGTCGACAACGACGGCAAGATCAGCCTCCGCGGCAATGAGAACGTTGCCGTCCAGATCAACGGACGTCCGTCGCCCATCACGGGCATCCAACTCGGCGCATATCTGAAGAGCCTCCCCGCGCACATCATCGACCACGTGGAGGTCGTCCCCAATCCGTCGGCCAAGTATGATCCGGAAGGCATGGCGGGCATCATCAACATCGTCCTCAAGTCCACCGTCGATCTCGGCTACAGCGGCGGCGCCAATGCGGGCATCGCCAACGCGCAGCGCTACAACGCATCCGGCAACATCGGCTACCAGGCCGGCCCGCTCACCAGCTTCCTCAACCTCGGCGTCAACAACGACGACCGCGACGTCACCGGCATCAACGACCGCGAGCGTCTCGATGCGCTGCGCGCACCGATGTCGTTCACGAACCAGGACATCGCAACGACGGCCGGCAATGGTGGCCAAAACCTCAATGCCACCGTCGACTACAAGCTCAACCCGCGCGACGTCCTCTCCAACGCGCTGACGCTCAGTCATCGCCGCTCGACGGATGAGACGGTGAGCGCGTACGAAGAGCTGACCGGCGGCCATTCGTTGCTCGACCAGTACGACCGGCTCAAGAGCACCGGCGCGACGGGCCTGTTCTTCGACTACGACATGGCATTCAAGCGCACCCTCGAGCCGCGCAAGCATGAACTCTCGGCCGAAGTCCGGTTCAACCGCTCGCACGACCAGGACAACACGCTGCTGTGGCGCCAGACAGAGGCGACCACGGGAAGTCCGCTGCGCCTCGAGGGCGAGCGCAACATGACGGATGCGTTCACGAAGCAGTTCACGGCGCAGGCCGACTACGTGCGGACGCTCGCCGCACGCACGAAGCTCGAGACGGGTTACAAGGCGAACGTCCGCTGGCTCGACCGCGACTATGACGTGACGAAGGACTCGCTCGGCACGGGCAACTGGCAGCCGAGTAGCCTGAGCAACGGCCTGTCGTTCAATGAGACCGTTCACGCCGTGTACGGTGTGTTGAGCCAGGGACTCGGCAAGTTCGATCTGCAGGCCGGTCTCCGTGGCGAGCAGGCGAGCCGGGATTTCCAGCTCGCCACCACGGCGCAGAACTATCCGTACGACTACGCCAGCATCTTCCCGAGCGGTGTCGTCTCGTACAGCATGAACGACGCGACGCAGGCCAAGGTGAGCTACTCGCGCCGCATCCGCCGTCCTGGCTCGCAGGAGCTGAACCCGTTCCCGTCGTTCTTCGACAACCAGAATGCGTTCATCGGCAACCCGAAGCTGAACCCCGAGTACACCGACGCGGTGGAGCTTGGCCTCACGCGCAGTGGCTCGAAGGGTTCGCTGCAGCTGTCGCCCTTCTATCGCCACACAAATAACGTCATCCGCGTCATCGTCAACACGGCGGACCACATCGACGGCCGCGAGATCACGTCGGTGAGCTTCAGCAACCTCGCCACGAGCAACTCGTACGGCACGGACGTCAACGGCTCACTGCGACTTGGCCCCAGGTTGAATGGCTTTGCCGGCTTCAACGTGTTCAAGGTGGTGACGGACGGCGGCTCGCTGTCGACGCTGAGCTCCAACGCGGTGACGTGGGCGGGTCGCGTCAACGGCACGACGTCCATCACGCCGACGCTGATCTTCCAGGCGGCGTATCAGTACCGCGCGGGCCTCAAGATCGAGCGCGGCGAGTTCGCACCGGTGCAGAACATCAACTTCTCGCTCCGGAAGAAGATCGACGGCGACAACTCGTCCGTGACGTTGCGCGTGCTCGACCCGTTCAGCACCAATCGGTTCCGCATCAAGGTGGGCGACGACAACGTCGTGCAGCTCACCGAACGTACGGCTGGCGTGCGCGGCGTGTTCATCACGTACCAGTACACCTACGGTCAGGCGCCGCGGGTGCGGCAGGTCCAGCAGGATCAGCAGTCGCAGGGTCCTGGATTCCCATAACTACCCGTATTCGGTCCTTTGTTGTCCGTTGCGAGTGTTCCCACCCGTATTTCGTCATGAGTCATCCGTGAACCGTGGTTCGTCGTCCGTCTTGCGCCGCGGCACGGAAAACGGTCACGGGGAAACGTGACTACGGAAAACGGCCACGGAGTGCGGGAGTACGAAATACGGGTAGGAACACGCGCAACGGACAACGAAGGACGGAATGCACCCGTCCGCGGGGCTGTGCTCCACGATCCTCCTGCCAGCCCCTTACTTTTCGCAGATGCGCATTCTGCGAAAAGCCGGGGACGTTCCCAAACGCTCCCTCTGGCAGAAGATCAAGGACGTCGCGCTCACGGACGTCGCCGTGCTGGCGCGCGGTGGCGTCTCCGCCGGCTCGCTGGAAAAGCTCGAAGAGCTCCTGCTCGAGTCCGATTTCGGCGTCCCGACCACTCTCAAGCTCGTCGCCGAAGTCGAGCGTCGCGCCCAGCGCGGCCTCATGAAGACGCAGGCCGAGTTTCTCGAGGCCCTCCAGGAAGGAATCGCCGGTGCGCTGATGGCCGGCAACAGCGACCACCGGCTCAACGTCGCCGCGACCTCGCCCACCGTCGTCCTCATCGTCGGGGTGAACGGGGCAGGGAAGACCACCTTCATCGGCAAGCTCTCCGCGCGCTTCAAGTCGCAGGGCAAGAAGGTCATGGTCGCCGCGGGTGACACCTTTCGCGCCGGCGCCATCGACCAACTCAAGGTCTGGGCGACTCGCACCGGTGCCGACTTCATCTCCGCCAACCCCGGCGCTGATCCCGCCGCCGTCGCGTTCGATGCCATCGACGCCGCCATCGCGCGCGGCGCCGACGTCCTCATCATCGATACTGCCGGCCGCCTGCATACGAGCGAGGGGCTCATGACGGAGCTCAAGAAGGTCGCGCGCGTCATCGCGAAACGTCTGCCCGACGCGCCGCACGAGACGCTGCTCGTGCTCGATGCCACCATCGGCCAGAACGCCGTGCAGCAGGCCAGGACCTTTGCTGCGGCGGTACCGGTGTCGGGCCTCGTCCTCACGAAGCTCGACGGTACGGCGCGCGGTGGCGTCGTCGTCGCCGTGCACGAGGCCATCGACGTTCCCGTCAAGTTCCTCGGCACCGGCGAACAGAGCGACGATCTCGTCCCGTTCGACGCGAAGGATTTCGCGCGGGAGCTCCTGGGCGACGAGTGACGCGCGACGCCGCGAAGCCAGCGCGAGTGCGGCTCGACACACCCGTCATGTACTTGAAGGGCGTCGGACCGTCGCGAGCCGAAGGCTTGAAGCGGCTCGGCGTCGTCACGGCGGGCGATCTGCTCTACCACATCCCGCACCGCTACGAGGACGCGAGCACGGTCGCGTCGATCAGTTCCCTCGAGACGGGCATGCAGGGCACGGTCATCGGACGCGTCGTGTCGAAGGGCGTGCTCCCGACGCGGAAGGGATTGCGAATCTTCCAGGCCGTCCTCAAGGACGACACCGGCATGATCGAGGTGTCGTGGCCCGGCCAGCCGTACCTCGATCGCACCATCGACAAAGGCGACATGCTCCTCGTGTCGGGAAGCGTGCGCTTCTTCCACGGCCGCCAGCTCCAACCGCGCGAGTTCATCAACCTCGGCGAGGAAGACGAGGGCACGGCGCAGGGGCGCGTGCTCTCCGTCTATCCGGCGACCGAAGGCCTGTCGTTCAAGATCATTCGCGGCGTCATCGACGCGCATCTCGATGTGCTGCTGCCGCTCGTCACCGAATACCTGCCGCGCGACGTCCTGCGCAGCGCGGCGGTGCCATCCATCGGCGACGCGCTCCGCATGGTGCACCGCCCGACGTCGCTCGCCGAAGCGCTCGAGGGACGCTCGCGTCTCGCGTTCGAGGAGTTGTTGTTCGTACAACTGCTGCAGCAGCGTGCCAAGGCACTCGCGCGCGAGACACGCCGCGGCATCCAGTTCTCCAACAAGCGAAGCCTCACGACCCAGCTGAAGGAATCGTTGCCCTTCCAGCTCACAGGCGCGCAGATGCGCGTCGTGCGCGAGATCTTCGCCGACATGTGCAGCGAGCGGCGCATGCAGCGTCTGCTCCAGGGCGACGTCGGCAGCGGCAAGACGGTCGTCGCACTGTTCGCCGCGATGCTCGCGCTGGAGAACGGCTACCAGGCGGCGATCATGGCGCCGACCGAGTTGCTCGCTGAGCAGCACTTCCGTTCGATGTCAGCGATGCTGGCGCCACTCGGCATCGAGCCGATTCTCCTCACCGGCAGCATCAAGGCGAAGGCGCGCCGCGAGATTGCATCGCGCCTTGGCGAGGCGACGCCGTCGCTCGTCGTCGGGACGCACGCGCTCGTGCAACAGGCCACGGAATTCTCGAACCTCGGCCTCGCCGTCGTCGACGAACAGCATCGCTTCGGCGTCGAACAACGCAAGGCGCTCGGCGCCAAGGGCGAGTCGCCCGATGTATTGCTCATGACCGCGACGCCGATTCCCCGGTCGCTCGCGCTCACGCTGTACGGCGACCTCGATCTTTCGATCCTCGACGAGCGTCCGCCAGGCCGCCAGTCCATCACGACAGCACTGCGTCCGGAGTCGGCGCGCGCGCGCGTGATGGAGTTCGTGAACAAGGAGATGGAGAAGGGACGTCAGGCGTATGTCGTCTATCCGGTCATCGAGGAATCCGAGAAGACCGACCTCAAGGCCGCGACTACCGAGTTCGAACTTCTCAAGGAAGGCGCGTTCAAGGACCGTCGCGTCGCGTTGTTGCACGGACGCCTTCCCGCCGACGAGAAGGACGCGATCATGCGCACCTTCCGCGACGGCGCCATCGACGTGCTCGTGGCGACGACGGTGATCGAGGTCGGCATCGACGTCGCGAACGCCACGGTGATGCTCATCGAGCATCCCGAGCGATTCGGTCTCTCACAGCTGCATCAGCTCCGCGGACGAGTGGGCCGAGGTGCCGAGGCGTCGTTCTGTATCCTGTTGGGCAGCGTGAGTCCGGAGGTGAAGCAGCGTCTCGATGTCCTCGTTGGCAGCGACGACGGCTTCGACATCGCGCGCGAGGACCTGCGCCTGCGCGGCATGGGCGACCTGTTCGGCGAACGGCAGAGCGGCGTGCCGACGTTCCGCGTGGCCGATCCCCTGCGCGACGAGCTCCTCAACGAGCAGGCGCGCGAGGCGGCGGACAAGCTGCTCGCCGAGGACCCGCAGCTGGATTCACCACGGAATGCGCCGCTGCGGCAGGTGATGGGCGAACGCTATGCGCGCAGCCTGGAGCTCTTCCGCGTCGGGTAGGTTCCACGATTCGAGTCAGGCATGCTGTTATAGGCCCTGCTTGATGCTACGGTTTTGGCTGCGCGAGGCGCCGCTTGATCCGCTCCAACTCTGCGTTCGCCTTCGCGAGCTCGTCCTTCACGCGCTGCAACTCCTCGTCCTTCGACCTGTCCTCCGGCTTCAGCGGTTCAGACCTCGGAGTGACCGGTGAATTCGCCGCCACGATGGCCCGCGTTTCGAGGGCACCGGCAAGACGGCGCAGCGCCGGAGCGTCCATCCTGTGCGTACCCGTCTTCGTCGCGATATAGCTGTCCAGCAGCAGCGCCGCCTCGTGAGCCGACGCGTTCGGATTCGCCGGATCGAGTCGATACAGCGCTCGCCAGTACATCGCGTCGGCTGCCTCGGAAGTCGCGGGATACCGCGCCGCGTAGTCGGACAGGATCCTGTCGGCGACACCGTACCGCCCCTCGACAGCTTCCTGTGCCGCTTGGGCGATCGTCGTCGTGCCCTCCATCGGGCCAGGTGCAGGGTCTGCCAGCTGTTGCTGACCCGAAGCACACGCCGTCAGCGCCGCGGTTGCAGCGAATAGTCGAACGCGACGCGAAGTCACGACGCTCATCCGGACATGCCCGGTGGCACCACAATCTTGAACGAGCTCGAGCGGCGACGGTTCACCACGGCCTTCGGCAGCAGGATCTTGAAGGCTGTTCCTTTCCCGAGTACGCTCGTCACGGTGATTCGTCCCTGATGCGCTTCCACGATCTCCTTGGCGATGGCGAGCCCAAGCCCCGTGCCCTTGGCCGAGGCCGACTTCTGATTGTCGGCCTGATAGAACTTTTCGAACACATGCTTGAGCTGGTCTGGCTGGATTCCGGCCCCCGTGTCACACACTTCCATGCACACTCCGTTCTCGTGCGGCCCGGCGATCAGCTCCACGGTGCCGCCTGACGGGGTGAACTTGAAGGCGTTCGACAGCAGGTTGCCCGTGACCTCGTTGATCCGCTCCCAGTCCCACACGACATCGACGGGGAGGTCGTGGCGGCGAGTCACGCGAAAGTCGATCCCGCGCTGGACGGCCAGCACGTGGAACGCACGCTCCAGCTCGTCGAGCATATGGGGCAGCTTGATCGGCCTCGGCTCGATCCTCCCGCCGCCGGCCTCGAAGCGGCTGACGTCGAGCAACTGACCAGCGAGCCGGCTCAGCGTCTTCGCCTGCGCCTGGATAGTCCTGGTGACCGGAAGCTGCTTTTCGTTCAGCTGCCCGTACACGCCCTCTTCCATCAATTGCAGGTAGCCGAGGATCACGTTGATCGGTGTCTTGAGCTCGTGCGACGCGATCGAGACGAATTCCGCCTTCAACTTGTCCAGCTCGGCCAGTTGTTTCGCCATTTCCCGGTAGCTCGCGGCGAGCCGTCCGAACTCGTCCGCCCGGGTGACGTCGAACTTGAGTTGGTGGTCCAGCTCGCCGTCCGCGACCGCGCGCATCCCCTCTTCCAGTGCGCGAACCGGCTCGCTGATCGACCGCGTCAGCCAGAGTGCGATGCCAGTCGCGAGGAGCAGGGCGACGGCGAGCGCCGCGAGCGACACACGCTCCGCGTCGATCAGCATCTCCTCCGCCATCGTGACGCGCTCACCCGTGCGGCGGCGCAGCTCCTGTTCGGCGGGCGTCAGCGCCTTTTCCGCCGACCGCATGAGCGGGGCGATGACGTTTTGTGAGATCGTGTCCGCTCGGTCGCTCTGGCCGACGCGCACCGCGGCGTACTCTGCCTGCGCCGCGGTATCGATGGCGCTGAGCGACCGCTTGATACGAGCGCTCGAGCTGTCGACCTTGTACCGCTCGAGGGAGTCGGCGAGCATGGTCGCGAGCTTCAGCGCGTCATTCAACTGATCGCGGACCGCGTCGCTCTTGACGACATTGAGCGCGACTTCGCGAGCGCGCACCTCGCCGACCGCATCACGCAGGCGGCCGAGCACGAGGGACGCCTTGAATTCGACCTCGCGCAAGTCACGAACGTCGGTCTTCAGATGTTCGATCGATTTGCGAGCCACCAACAGTGGCACGACGAGGACGGCGGCGATGACTACGAGGCTGAGGGCGAGCCTCGTGCGCAGGGTCATGTGGTGTGCGAGCAGGTGTAAGTCCGCACCGGTGCAAGGACCTCGCCGAAGCGGCCCTTTGCGACGATGCAGCGGTCGAGTAGCATTGGTGCTCCAGCCCTCCTCGGCATTCTAGGCGCGGCGCGGTCTGCGCGCCACTGACACGCCCTCTTCGACATGACTTCCGCTCCATTCGTCCGCATCGCCCAGCTTTCCGCGCACGCCCGTCAAACGGTCGTCATCCGTGCGTGGGTGACGCATCTCCGCTCGTCCGGGAAGATCGCCTTCGCCGTCCTCCGCGACGGCACGGCCATTTGCCAGGCGGTCTTCGTGAAGAATCAGGTCCCGGCTGAGACGTGGGAACGGTTCGCGCAGCTTACGACGGAGACTTCCGTCGAGATCACGGGCGAGGTGCGCGTCGAGCCCCGCTCCCCCGGCGGCGTGGAGTTGGGTGTCGCGTCTCTGACGATCATTGGGCCAAGTCCAATCGACTATCCGATCCAGCCGAAGGAGCACGGCGTCGACTTCCTCCTCGACAACCGGCACTTCTGGCTGCGCTCACCACGGCAGCGCGCCATCGCCGTCATCCGGCATGAAATCGAGCAGGCAATCCACGACTTTTTCTATCAGAACGGCTTCTTGCGGGTCGACACGCCGATCCTCACGGCCGCCATCGGCGAGCGCTCGGGTCTCTTCGCGACGGAATACTTCGATCTCGGCAACGCCTACCTCGCGCAGACGGGCCAGCTGTACGGCGAGGCAGCCGCTGCGGCGTTCGGGAAGATCTACACCTTCGGCCCGACCTTCCGCGCCGAAAAGTCGAAGACGCGCCGCCATCTCACCGAATTCTGGATGATCGAGCCGGAAGTCGCGTGGAACGACTCGGCCGCCAACATGGTGCTCCAGGAGGATTTCGTCTCGTTCCTGGTGCAGCGCGTGTTGGAGCGCCGGCGCCCGGAGCTCGCGGAGCTCGAGCGCGACGTCTCGAAGCTCGAGCACATCAAGCCACCATTTCCGCGACTGAACTACACGGACGCCGTCGCGCTGATTCACGGCAAGGGCAGCACGACCGTGTGGGGCGACGACCTCGGCGCCGAAGACGAGGCGTTGATCGTCGCCGATTACGACAAGCCGGTGTTCGTCTTCAACTATCCGAAGGAGGCGAAAGCCTTCTACATGAAGGAGAACCCGGACGACCCGCGCACGGTGCTCTGTGACGACCTGCTCGCGCCGGAAGGATTCGGCGAGATGATCGGCGGTTCACAGCGCGAGGACGATTACGACAAGCTCGTTGCGCGCATCAAGGAAGAAGGGCTTCCGATGGATGCGTACGAGTGGTACCTGGACCTGCGCCGCTATGGGACGTTCACGCACTCGGGCTTTGGGCTCGGGCTGGAACGGACGGTCGCGTGGATCTGTGGCATCCAGCATATCCGCGAGGTGATTGCGTTCCCGCGCATGATGCACAGGCTGCGGCCATAGCGCTGCTACGGCGCGCGCGTGTTACACCGTCCAACTCAGCGCAATCAACTCATCCGCAGACAGGGAACACCAGGTCGCCGGGTAATGCCACACGCGGCGAATCACCTCTCCTGAATCGAAGATCAGGCAGCGCGTGCCGTGAGTCCCCGGTGCATTGGCGGTGTTTCGTTCCGAGACTCTCCAGTGCACTCCGGTATAATCCCGGTATTCGACGAACGCGCTACCACGGCTCAGCAGTTGTGGCAATACGCTCTCGTCGGAAAAACGCTCGCTGTTCCCACTCATTGGTCTGGAGCGGTGGAGCGGTCCCTACACATCTCCTTCATTCTCCTGCGCTCCGGCATCGGATAGACCGTGACGAGCGCTAACGGAATCGCGGTCTCGGAAGAGGGCGCGAAACGGCCCGTGATTCCGGGGCGTGGGGCGGCCTGAAGGGAGATGGCGGCTTCGTCAGCCGTGTATGTACGATATCGCACGTACCGTTCCCCCTCAATTTCTGGACCCATCCGCGACGGCAATCTCGATCATCCCTCGCGCGACGTCTTCTTCACTTCGTCCCACAGCCCATCGAGAATCTCCAGACCGGCCGTCCTGACGTCGATACCGCGCGACGTCGCGAGAGCCTCGATCCCCTGAAAGCGCGTCGCGAACTTCACATTTGCCTTGTCCAACGCGAGCGACGGATGCACGCCGAGCTTCCGGCAGAGATTGACCACCGAGAAGAGCAGGTCTCCCAACTCTTCTTCGAGCAACGGATCCGGCACGCCGTTCCCCGACGCGGCAGCACCCCGATCCACCTCGGCGCGCACTTCCGCGAGCTCTTCCTCCACCTTCGCGGCGGGACCGGCTGCATCCGGCCAATCGAACCCCACGCCGGCCGCGCGATCCTGTAGTCGGAAGGCTCGGTGCAGGGCGGGCAGGTCGGCGGGCAGCCCGTCGACGATGCTGTCCCGTTTTTTTGCCTTCATCGACTCCCAATTCTGCCGCTCGCCCCCTTCGTAAAGGTGCGGATGTCGGGATTTCATCTTTGAGAGGAAACCTTCTGCCACGTCCGTGAAGTCGAATGCACCACGCTCTTCGGCAACCACACTGTGGAAGAGGACCTGGAGCAGCAGGTCGCCAAGCTCTTCGCGCAACAGGCGGTCGTCGCCGGCGCGAATGGCGTCATCCACTTCATACGCTTCTTCGATGAGATATGGCCGCAGCGACTCGTGCGTCTGCGCTGCATCCCACTCGCAGCGCTGGCGGAGATCCTTCATCAGCGCCAGCGTTTCGTTCAATCCGGTCTTCGGTTGCATCGCTCTTGGTGGCCTCGTATCTTCTTCAGTCTCCACATGATAGCTACTCGCGTCGTCCGATGACACGCGCCTGGGTCGACATAGACTTGGGCGCGTTGTGCCGCAACGGCGCTGCCCTTGCGTCGCGCGCGGGCGTGCCTCTCCTGCCCATGGTCAAGGCCGACGGCTACGGCATCGGCGGCCTCCGGGCAGCGCTGGCGCTCGACTCGCTCGACCCTTGGGGCTTCGGCGTCGCCACCGTCACCGAAGGCACCGAACTGCGTCGCGGCGGCATCACTCGGCCCATCCTCGTCTTTACGCCGATTCTCCGCACGGAGATCGACGCCCTTCGCCGAGCCGACCTCACACCGACGCTCGGCGATCCGGCGGTGATCGAATCGTGGGTGCGTACCGGGCGCGCATGGCACCTCCAGATCGACACTGGGATGTCGCGCGCCGGAATGCCATGGCAACTGGTGGACCACAATCGCGCGC
>JBDSML010000056.1:0-27988 GCA_039915865.1 Gemmatimonadaceae bacterium
CGCGGTGATCGATCACTCCAGGAGTGAACCGGAGCTGGTGCGTGTTGCCGTCGTCCCTTTGCTCGCCGACGCCATCGTCGAGGGCGAGATCATGGACCCGGGCATCGTCGCGGAGGCTATCCAGGGCGCACTCGCCGCGGCCGATGTGAAGACGACGCAAGTCGTTACGGCCGTTGGCGGACGTGACGTGATCATCAAGAAGATCCAGATCGAGCGCGTCAAGGAGCAGCAGGCGCGTGAGCTCATGCGCTGGGAGGCCGAGCAGCACGTGCCGTTCGACATGGAGTCCGTGGAGTTGGATTTCCAGATCCTCGACCCACATGACGACGGTGTCGAGATGAGCGTGCTTTTGGTGGCCGCCAAGCGCGAGCTGATCGAATCAAAGCTTCGCATTTTGACGGACGCCGGACTTGACCCCGCGCTCGTCGACGTGGATGCCTTCGCCCTCCACAACGCCTTCGAGGTCAACTATCCCGATGCGATGCAGGGGGTGGTGGCGCTGGTCAACATCGGCCACGAAGTCACCAACATCAACATCCTCGACGAGGGCGTCCCGATCCTGACCCGGGACATCACCGTCGGCACGCGTCGTTTCCGGGAGGACCTGCAGCGCGAGCGCGGGTTGTCGGCGGACGAAGCGCAGCAGCTGCTCCAGGGCTACGACCGTTCGGAGCATCTCGACGCAGTGCTCGAGGGTCGCGGCGAGGAAATCGCCGTCGGCATCGAGCGCGCAGCGGCATTCCTCGCGTCGTCGTCGCGTACTGGCGGGCAGGTGCGCGCCATCTACACGTGCGGCGGCGGTTCCAGGATTCCAGGGCTCACCGACGTCCTCGCCGATCGGTTGCGCCTCTCCGTGCAGCAGGCGAACCCGTTGGTGAACCTGAAAGTTCGTGACGGCGCCTTGAACAGCCTCGTCACGGATGAAGTCGCGCCCCTCCTGATGCTTCCCATCGGGTTGGCGCTGCGGCAGGTGGCGTGAGAGAGGCCACGCGATGATCGAGATCAATCTACTCCCCGGTGCACGCCGCAAGGCGCGTCGCGGAGGCGGCAGCAAGGTAGACGTCGCGGCATCAATCGCCGCGATGCGCGAACGCATTCGCGAGCCATGGCTCATTGGCGCTGCGGCGGTCACCGTCGTCGCGCTCGTCGCCGTCGGCGCGCTCTACTTCCAGCAGTCCAAGCGCGAAACGGCGCTCGAGGACTCGCTGCAGAAAGCGGTGCAGGACTCCACGCGCTACTCGTCCGTGCTCCGCGAGCACGACAAGGCGGAGGCGCGCCGAGACACCGTGCTGCGCTCGCTCAACCTCATTCGTGCCATCGACGACGACCGCTTCATCTGGCCGCACGTCATGGACGAGGTGAGCCGCGCGCTGCCGCCCTATACCTGGATCGTGTCCCTCGGATTCTCTGGCGTGGGCCAGGCGCAGGCGCCTGTCTCCACCGTTGCGGCGGCACCAGCGGCCGACAGCGGCGCACCCGCCGGCGGCCGGAAAAAGCGCCGCGCCATCAGCACGCTGATCGCGCGCGACACCGTCCGTGTGCGGCTCGTCGGAAACACCGTCGACATCCAGTCGCTCACGCGATTCATCCGCCAACTCGAGGCGTCGCCCTTCCTGGAGCAGATCCAGCTGGCCAAGTCCGAGCGCGCGAATGACAACGGAAAGGAAATCACGCAGTTCCAGCTCGACATGCTCTACTCGCGCCCCGATCCAGCGATGATGAAGCGTGTTCCGCTTGCCGTGTCGGTGAGGTAATCCATGGCCATCCTGCCTGCCACCAAGCGCGACAGAATTTTCGCCGGCATCGGCTTCGCCGCCATCGCGCTCGTGGTCGCGTACTACATGTACGTCTGGGATCCGAAGAAAGAAGAGCTGAACACCAGCCAGCTGCGCCTCGATTCGCTGCAGGTCATCAATCAGCGCGCCAAGGCGGAGCTCGCGCAGGGCAAGACCAATGAGCTCAAGCTGGAAGCCGAGCGGCTCACGCAGGACCTCGCGGTCATGCGCCTGCTCGTGCCCACCAGCAACGAAGTGCCGGCGCTGCTCGACCAGGTGTCGACCGCCGCACGTCGCGCGGGTCTCGATATCGCCGACGTGCAGCCGCTGCCATCGCTCGCGGGCGACCAGTACGAAGCCTACAAGTACCGCCTCGCCGTGCGTGGCGCCTATCACCAGATCGCGTCGTTGCTCACGAACATCGGCACGCTGCAACGTATCGTCGCCCCAATCAACCTGACGCTCACACCCGCGGCGAACGATCCACGCGCCGCGAAACGAGACAGGGTCCAGAACCTCGAGGCGCGCTTCGAGATCCAGACCTACGTCGCACGTGCTCCGCTGCCCGCGCCGCCGGTGAAGGGAACGCCGACGACGGGCATCGAGAAGCCGAAGCCGGGAGAGAAATAGTGATCGCGCAACACACACCGCGCATCCGTGCAGCGCACGCGCACACCGCGCGCCGCTACACGTTGCTCGCCACCATCATCGCGCTCGTCGCGGGTGGCGCTGCGTCGTCGGCGGCGCAACGGATACCGGATATCAACGGGCCCAAGCGAGCTGCGCAAAAAGCCGCTGACGCCACCAACGCGAACATCTCGGCGCAGACCGGACAGGACCTTCCGGCACGGCGGGGAGCCGCCGCACCAGCGTCGGGCCCCGGAAGCACGTCCGCGACGCCCGCCGAAGCACCGGGCAGGGGTGCGAGCACTGTCGCGCCCGGCTCAATGGCGCCCGTCACGCGCGAAGTCTTCGCGTACGACGCGGACAACCGGCGCGATCCGTTCTTCTCGCTGATCCTGACCGAAGACCTCCGTCCGTTGCTCTCGGACCTCAAGCTCGTCGGCATTCTGTATGAAGCGTCTGGTCGCCGGAGCGTCGCCATCATGCGCGACATCCAGACCAACGCGCAGTATCGAGTAAACACAGGCATGACTCTCGGCCGCATGCGTGTCGCCCAGATCAAGCCACGCGCCGTGATCTTCACGGTTGACGAGTTCGGACTCAGTCGTCAGGACTCGCTGGTGTTGGTGGATTCTTCAAAGGTGAGGATTAGATGAAGCCAGTCCTGGCGGTCATTGTTGCTTCGGCCCTCGTGCTCGGGCCCAGCGCCCAGCCGGCCGCGGCCCGCCCGGCCGAGGGTTCGGTGACGTCCCTCAGCATCATTCCGGCATCATCCGGAAAGGCGGAGGTCGTCATCGGAGTCGCCGGTGGTCTCGAAGTGCGTGACTTCACGCTCCGCGCTCCGGACCGCATCGTGCTCGATCTCGCCGGCGCGTCGCTCGGGATGTCCTCGCACGGATACGATCGCGTATCGCGTGGTGGCATCAGCGACGTGCGCTACTCACAGTTCCGCAAGGGAACGGTGCGTGTCGTCGTCTACCTCGACGGCCCGCGCTCTTATCAGATATCGCGGACCGATGGCGAAGTGCGCGTCGCCGTCACCGTTCCGGCCGGCGTGCAGTTCGCCGCCTGGCACGTTGGCGACGGCAGCATGCCCGACGTTCGCTCGACAGCATCCGCCGAGAAGACGTTTGAGCGCGCTCCCGAGAAGACGTCCGTCACGCTCGCGAACAATCGCGCCGTTGGTGAGCCGACCCCGGGTCCCGATCGCGCCATCGATCGTGCCGTCGCCGACAATGCGCGCGAGTCGCGCGACAGCGACGCTCGCCCGATGCGGACCAACGTGCAGCAGCAGGTGCAGAGTCCCATGCAGCAGCAGGCGCAGCAGCGCTCGCAGCAGCCGCGCATCACGGTGATCTATCAGGGCTCGGACATCCGCGACGTGCTCGCGGCATTCGCGTCCTTCTCCGGCCGCACGATCATCCCGAGCAACAACGTCGGCTCGCTCAAGGTCGACGCCGAGATCAAGGATCAGCCGTGGGACGTCGCGCTCCAGGCCATCCTGGCCGCGCAGGGTCTCGCCGCAACGGAAGACGCGAACGGCATCATCATCGTCGACACGCAGGACCGCATCGCGGCCCGCGCGCAGACGGAGCCGCTCGCCACGCGCATCGTCCGCCTCAACTACCAGCGCGCAACGCCGGTGGGCGAGCAGATCCGCCAGCGCCTGCTGCAGTGCATTCCAAACGCGTCCGGCACCGGCGGCAACAACACGTCGCCACCGGCATCGGCGTCGGCTCCGCCCATCGGCCAGCCGCCAACATCGGGCGTCTCACAGTCGTCGCCGTCATCCGTCGGCGCACCGGCTGGCAACGCAATGCAGCCGGCAACCTGCAGCGGCCGCGGAAGCGTGTCGGCCGACGAAGAGACCAACAGCATCAGCATCACGGCGCCGGTGAGTGTCGTCGACGATCTCGTCGCGCTCGCCTCGTCGCTCGACCTGCGCCAGCCGCAGGTCAACATCAAGGGCAAGATCGTCCTCGTGAACCGCACCGACCTCGACGCACTTGGCATCAAGTACGATCTCGGATCGGCGCGCCAGTTCTTCAGCAACGTCATCCAGCGCGGTGACTCGCTGGGCAATCCCGGCAACCCGAACGATCCGCCGCGCGTGCTGCTCGGTGGCAACACGGTGTCGGCCATCGCGAACGCCTCGGGCAACGTCCCGGGCGCGGCGCTTCGCCTCATCTACTCCACGGCGCTCGGCAACTTCGACTTCAGCACCTTCCTCGACGCCTTGCAGGAAGTGAATCTGCTCGACGTCCAGGCGGAGCCGAGCGTGACCATCATCAACAACAAGACGGCCGACCTCACGTCGGGCGTGCAGGTGCCGTTCGTGCCGCTCGTCAGCAGTGGTGGCGCGGGAACGTCGCTCACGGGCGCCGTGACGGTCGAGCGCGTGCAGACGGGTGTCCGCCTGCTCGTGACGCCGAGCGTCACGAACAACCGCCAGATCCTGATGCACGTCGAGGTGACGAACTCCGACGTGAGCTTCACGAACAATGGCACGTTGATCGACAACAACAGCACCAAGAACGACGTGCTGGTCGCCGATGGACAGACCGTCGTCATCGGTGGCCTCACGCAGACCAGCGTTCGCGTCACGAAGTCGGGCATCCCCCTGCTCGTGGATCTGCCGTTCATCGGACGGCTCTTCGGCTACACAACGAGACAGGAGCAACGTCGCGACCTGCTCATCCTCATCACGCCCCACATCATCGATGAGGGGCAGCAGTCTACCGAGGCGGTGCGGCGCTAGCCGCACCTGGAGCATACATGACAATTATCCGGTCTTACCCGCGCCTCGCGGCGCTCGCCATCGGCGTATCGTTGATCGTCAGTTGCGATACGCGCCTTCCCACGCAAGCCGGCGGTGCCGCCGACGATATCACCCGTCCCAATGTGAAGCTTACGCTGCTTCCGGGGCCGGGTAACACCGTCGACGTCAGCGCCAAGGCAAGCGTGTCGCTCGTGGCGACGGACGACAAGGGCGTGTCCTCCATCGTCACCACGGTGCGCAACGGACCACAGGTCCTGAGCGCGGATAGCGTCTCGGTCAACCCGTCTGCGCTCACCACCACGCGCGTCGTGCCGCTCCAGCTCATCGGGCTCGTGAGTGGGACGAAGGTGACCATCCGCACGACCGTCACCGACGTCGGTTTCAATACGCGCGTCGATTCGCTGGTCATCACGGTCACCGATACCATCGACTTCACGAAGCCCAAGCTGGCGTTCATCACGCCAAAGGTTGGCGGCAAGGTGAACGTCGGTGATTCGCTGTTCGTCACGGCGCGCCTCACCGACAATCTCGGTGTCAAGTTCGCCACGTTCTCCGCGGCGTCGCCGCGCGGCGTTCCGGCGCTCGGCACGGCCGATACCGTCATTCGCTATCCATTGATCACGGTACCCGGCAACGGCAGCTTCGCGCCGGGCGTCCGCGACACCACGATCACGCGCTTCCTCAAGGTGGCCACGCCGATCGACACGCTGACCGATACCCTCATCGTCACGGGCATCATCGGCGACCTGGCGGGCAATCTCGACACGACGCGCATCAAGATCCGCGTCGTCAGCGGTCCGAATGTCATCTATCTGAGTCCCGTCCCCGGAGACAGCGCGATTGCCGGTGCGGGCCTCACGGTGACGATCCAGGCCACCCATGCGATCGGGGTGCGGAGCCTCGGCTTCCGCGTCCAGGGCGATCCGTCCTGGCCGACCAAGCTCGATACCACGATCGTCTTCGCGCTGCCCACACCGCTGAGGTCGGCCGTCGCATCCGCGACCATACCGATCCCGGCGAACGCAACGCCGAAATCGCTCATCACCATCTCGGCGATCTCCACCGACGTGAATGGTGAAGACGGCTCGTCGTCACCCATCTCCATCGCGGTACGTGCCGGTCTGCCACCAGGACCTCGCGTCACGCAGTCCATCCCGACACGCGTCGAGATCTCCGATTCAGTCACGGTCACCGCCCTTGGCAACGGCCTGACGTATGTCGGCATCGAGATGCGCGATCAGGCCGGTGCCCTCATCCGACGCGACAGCGTGGCACTCACGGCGCCATTCCCGTCGACGTCGGTGATCAGCATTCCGCTCAGCCTGCCCGCATCGGCGCAGGGCAAGCGGGTTTCGGTCATCTCGTTCGCCTACGATCAGGGCGGCCGCATCGGCTACTCGCTGCGCGCGGGCGTCACGACACCGCAGTCGAGTATCGGCGGGGCGTTCGCCGACACGTCACTCGTCGTGTACGGCAAGACGTATGCGCTTCCGTCCACTCGCAACGGCACCATCGCCGACCTGCAGGTTGACGTCTCGCGCGGCAACATCTTCCTCTCGAACATCAACTTCGGACGTCTCGAGGTGTGGGAGAAGGCGACGAGCAACTTCGCGCCGAACGGTATCATCGTCGGATCGCAGCCGTGGGGCATGGCGCTCTCGCGCACCGCTCCGGGGAAGGACACCATGTACGTCGCGAACTCGGGTGGTACGAACCTGAGCCGCGTGTACATCGGTGGCTCGTCGGCCGGCATGAAGGAAGATCTCGTCAATCGCCTGGTGACGAGAGCCTCGTACATGTTCCAGTTGACGGAGGTGCGCGATCCGTCCACGGGCAAGATTCGGATCACGACCAGCCTTCCGATCATCTTCTCCGATCGTCCGCAGTATGTGGAGCAGAGCGCCGGCGGACGTCTGTACATCTCGACCAAGCCGACGGAGACGGCACCAAAGGGCACCGTCCGCTTCATGGATCCTGCCGCCCCCGCACCGGATGAACGGTTCATCCTCGACTTCGCGTACGCCGGCACCGACCCGAACTCATGGGTCGTCGCGAACCTCGATCGAATCTTCGTCACACCGGCGCCGGCCACCAGCAGCGCGAACGATGTGTTGACGCTGTGCGATCACCCGTCGGGTTCCACGGTGGCGATGACGTGCGTCAGCAGTGCAGGCGGCATCCTTGCGACCATCCAGGCGCTACAACTCGCCATTCCCACGACCGACGTCGACTACGCCGTCAACATCGACTTCAATTCACTCGGCCTCACCGACACCACATACGCTGCCGCAAGCGGTGACGGAAAGTGGATCACCTTCGGCGAAGGCCACACCGGAAGGACCGCCCGTAACTTTGTCTTGCAGGACGACGGTTCCGTTCCGGACCGCGCATCCTACATATCCGGGTCGCTCAACGTCCTCGACCTGATCAGCAACCAGTCGGATCAGATCTTCGGTGTCGCGCTCGACAAGACCGGCAAGACGCTGGGAGTGCACGGTACCGAGACGTCCTTCTCGGCCATCACGAAGCCGTTCACACAACGACTGCAGGGCAAGCGGTCGACATTCGCCACCGGCGCGGGCATCACGTTCCATCCCAACGCTGATGGTCCCGCCACAGCGAATCCGCAGGACCGACTCGCCTTCGTGGCCTCGGCCAACGGTACCATCGAGGCGGTGGACATCGCGTACTACGACTTCGTCCGCGGCGCGCTGGCGACCAAGTTCAATCTCTACGGACCGCTGCGCTCGTCGCTGCCCTTCCCGGGCGATGCGCCGTCGGTGCTGTTCAAGCTCTTTGGTCTTTCCTCGAAGGGTCTCGTGGTGATCGACGTGACCGCCGCAGATCTAATCGCGGGGCCGTGACGCGCGGGCCGACAGGCTGATAGGTTGAAACGCAGCGAGCCCGGCATGTCGCCGGGCTCGTTTGCTGTCGCAGTGGTTGGTCGCAGGTCAGCTGTGTGCCGCGCTCGGCAACTGTAGAAGGACCAGGACGCCACAGCGCACGCGGATGAACACGGATCAACTGCCTCGCGGATTGTCGCTGAGAGTGCAAAAAACCAGAAGCGCCAGTGCGCGCGCATTCAGAGAAATCTGGTTCGAGTTGCTGTGGCTTTTCTGAAGTCTCCGTGACAACGCGCGGCAGTTGATCCGCGCGTATCCGTGTGCGCTGTTCGGTTGATCGTCCGTAGGTCCGCTTTCCGCTTTCCGCACCCATCCATGATTCGATTCACCACCGCAGGAGAGTCTCACGGACAGGCGCTCATCAGCGTCCTCGAGGGCATGCCTGCCGGCGTGCCGCTGCTTGTGGAGCACGTCAACACCGAGCTCGCCCGACGTCAGCAGGGATACGGACGCGGACGGCGCATGCAGATCGAGCGCGATACCGCCGAGTTGCTCTCGGGCATTCGCGCCGGCGAGACGATCGGAAGCCCGATCTCGATGCTCATTCGCAATCGCGATTGGGCGAACTGGCGGGAAATCATGGACCCCGCGCCGCGAGATACTGACGCCGACGGCCCCCGCCGCAGGGCGGTGACTCGCGTGCGTCCTGGTCATGCGGATCTCACCGGCATCCTCAAGTACGATCGCGACGACGCACGCGACATCCTCGAGCGCGCGTCGGCTCGCGAGACAACCGCGCGAGTCGCCGCCGGCGCCATCGCCAAGCGATTCCTCGTCGAACTCGGCGTCTCCATCGGCAGCCACCTCGTGCATCTCGGCGGCGTCGACGCAGTTCGTCCGGCCGATATGCCGAGCGACCTCAATGCGGCGTCGGACGAGTCGCAGCTTCGGACGCTGGACGCGGCGGCCGAGCGTGTCATGATCGAGCGGATCGATGCGGCGAAGAAGGAAGGAAATACCCTCGGCGGCATCTGCGAAGTCGTCGTCGACGGACTCCCGGTGGGGCTCGGCTCTCACGTCTCGTGGGACCGCAAGCTCGACGGACGTATTGGCGCGGCGATGATGTCCATCCCGGCGGTGAAGGGAGTGGAGATCGGGATGGGCTTCGGGACCGCTCGCGTCACCGGAGCGCAGGTGCATGACGAGATCGAGCCGGCGCTGGGTCGTACGAGGGCGGGCGGCGTCCGCCGGCCGACGAACAATGCAGGGGGATTGGAAGGAGGGATGACGACCGGGGAGCCACTCGTCATCCGCGTGGCGATGAAGCCGATCAGCACCCTCATGCGTCCCCTCGGCACCGTGGACATGGCGACCGGCGAAGCCGCCAAGGCCACCGCGGAACGAAGTGACGTCACGGCGGTACCCGCCATGGGGGTCATAGCGGAGGCCATGGCGGCACTCGTCCTTGCCGATGCGATGCTCGAGAAGTTCGGTGGAGATTCCCTCACCGAAGTCCAGCGGAACCTCAATGCCTACCTTTCGCACCTCGCAGCCCGGCTCGGCGGCTGATCCTGCTCGTCCGCACTTCGTGCTCGTCGGTCTCCCAGGGTCGGGGAAGAGCACGGTGGGCACGCTGCTGGGCACGCAGCTGAACCGGCAGTTTCTCGACTTCGACGTCGAGATCGCGGGCCGGGAGGGTATGACGATCGCGGACATCTTCGCGCAGCGAGGCGAACCCACGTTTCGCGAGCTCGAGCGAAAGCTCACGCGCGAATGCGCCGAGCTGGGGAACATGGTGCTGTCACCCGGGGGCGGGTGGATGACGCAGCCGGACGTCGTTGCGCTGCTGCGCCCGCCGGCGATGCTGATCTATCTCCGGATCACTGCCAAGACGGCGCTGACGCGAATGGGCTCAGGGGCGACGGGTCGCCCATTGCTTGTGCGACCGAACCCTGCTGGAGAGCTGGAGCGTCTGCTGGAAATGCGCCGTTCCGCCTACGAGGGGGCTGATTTGGTAGTCGATGTGGAACGTCTTGATGCACAAGGAGTTGCGTACTACCTGGCCTCGCGGCTGCCCCCGGTTTGAGGGGGAGGAATGGGAAGAAAACCGTCAAGCGGTTGACGGGCCCACTACCTTAGAGCGAATATCGCTGCCTGACGTGGTTCGTCGCACTCCCGCGACGGCCCGAACGCACTCCCGTGTTGTCTGCCGAGTTGGTGGACCCGTGCGGGGAAGCGGTGTCAGACGGTAGTCGGGATGCTGCGCGGCGTGGGATGCACCATATCCTGCGATGGCAGACGCACGAGGAGAAATGACCATTCGCGTTCTTGGGCCGCACGAGCGAGGCCGATTTGCCACAGAAGCCTGGGGGCATCTGTTGGCACTCGCCGGTGCAGGAGCGCTCAACCCCGCGGAGCTCGAGCAGGTGATCGAGCGGGCGATGCTCCAGTTTGACGGACGCATCGCGCTCGACGACCTGCGATCGATGATGGAAGGGGCCGGGTTCGATGATCCCGGCGCCGCGGCGGATACCCAGACCGTACACTAGAGAAATGGCAGCCGCAAAGAAGACGACGACGAAAAAGCGGGCCGCGGCGAAGAAGACCGCCGGCACCGCGAAGAAGTCCGCTGCCAAGAAGGTGGCGGGCGGCCGCAGCCGAAAGGCGGCCGTCGTGGAGGAGGAGTACCCGGACGAGCCGGCGGGGACGACATCGCTCGTCATCGTCGAGTCGCCGGCCAAGGCGAAGACGATCGGCAAGTATCTCGGCCGAGCCTACCGTGTGAAGGCAACGGTCGGGCATATCATGGATTTGCCCGAGAAGAAGCTCGGCATCGACATCGACAACGGTTTCGAGCCGGAGCTGGTGCCGATTCCGGGGAAGGAAAAGACGATTGCCGACATCAAGCTCGCCGCGAAGAACTCGAAGGAAGTGTTCATCGCGACCGATCCTGATCGCGAGGGCGAGGCGATCGCGTGGCACGTGGCGGAGCAGATCAAGCCGAAGCGAGGTGTGTCCAACATTCCGGTGCGACGCGTGCTCTTTCACGAGATCACGAAGGACGCCGTGCAGCATGCCATCTCGCAGGCTGGTGCCATCGACGACAAGAAGGTCGAGGCGCAGCAGGCGCGTCGCGTGCTGGACCGCCTCGTCGGCTACAAGGCGAGTCCGGTGCTGTGGAAGACGGTGAAGAAGGGCATCTCGGCGGGTCGCGTGCAGACGGTTGCGCTGCGGCTGATCGTCGAGCGCGAGCGTGAGATTCGCGCGTTCAATCCGGTGGAGTATTGGTCGATCGAAGCGCTGCTCGAGAAGGCCGGCCAGCGGTTCACGGCCAAGCTGCATCAGATCGACGGCAAGAAGGCGGAGATCCACAACCAGGCCGAAGCGTCGCGCATCATCTCCGACCTCGAGGGTCGCAAGACGTTCGGCGTCACGGAGGTCAAGCGTCGCGAGCGCCGCAAGAATCCGTCGGCGCCGTTCACGACGTCCACGCTGCAACAGGAAGCGGCGAAGAAGTTGTCGTTCGGCTCCAAACGCACCATGCGTGTGGCGCAGGATCTCTACGAGGGCATCGACATCGGGCCGGAGGGCGCGGTGGGTCTCATCACGTACATGCGTACCGACTCCACGCGTGTCGCCGAAAGTGCGGCGACCACGGCGCGCGAGTATTTGCGGACGCTGTTCGGGAAGGAATTCCTCGCCGACAAGATTCAGCTCTATGGCGACGGCAAGGCGAAGAACGCGCAGGATGCGCATGAAAGCGTGCGTCCCACGGATCCAACGCGTCGTCCCGACGACATTCGTCGCTACCTGAGCCCCGATCAGTACAAGCTCTATCAGCTCATCTGGCAGCGTTTCATGGGTTCGCAGATGGCGCCCGCCGTATTCGACACGACCACGGTGGACTTCGACATCGCGGCGAAGGAGCAGCCCGACATCGGGCGTCGCGCGTATCTGTTCCGCTCGACGGGCAGCATCATCAAGTTCCAGGGCTTCCTGGCGCTCTATCGCGAAACGCGAGAAGAGGGCGACTCGAAGGCTCTGGAAGACGAGAACGAGCTGCCCGTGGTCGAGGTGGGCGAGAATGTGCCCGTCGAGTCGATCACGCCGGCCCAGCACTTCACCGAGCCGCCTCCGCGCTTTTCGGAAGCGAGCCTCGTGAAGGAGCTCGAGCGGCTGGGCATCGGGCGTCCGTCGACGTACGCGAGCATCATCAGCGTGCTCGCCGATCGCCGCTATGTGAACCTCGAGCAACGGCGCTTCTTCCCCACCGAGCTCGGCGAGACCGTCGAGAAGGTGATGGTCAAGCAGTTCCCCGACATCTTCAACGTCGACTTCACGTCGGGGATGGAGCTCGAGCTCGACAAGGTGGAAGAGGGTGAGCTGAGTTGGCGAAACGTGCTCGCCGACTTCTGGGGCCCGTTCGACAAGTCGCTCAAGAACGTGCAGTTCGGCGCACTGATCGCCGTCGCGCACGACCTGTCGGCATTGGAGACAGAGCGCTGCCCGATCGACGGCGGAAAGCTGGAGCCGCGCGGCGGCTTCTTCGGGCCGTTCCTCGCCTGCGAGAACCACCCCAAGAACTGCACGTACACGCGTCCGCTCAAGGGCGAAAAGGCGAAGCCGAAGATGACCGACATCCCCTGTCATCTGTGCGGCGAGCCAATGGTCGTCCGGCAGGGTCGCAGCGGCGAATTCCTCGGCTGCAGCACCTTCCCGAAGTGTCGCGGAACTCGGTCTATGCCGACCGGCGTGTTCTGCCCGAAGGATGGCGGCGAGTTGGTGGAACGGCGGTCGAAGAAGCGCGGAACGGCGTTCTACGCCTGCTCGAACGAGACCTGCGACTTCGTGGCGTGGAACAAGCCGGTGGCAGAAGTCTGCCCCGAATGCGCGTATGTCGGTGCGGAGATGAAATTCACCAAGGCGCGCGGTGACTTCCGGAAGTGCCTCAAGTGCGGGAACGAGTGGGACGTGCCGCAGCCAGCTGAACCGCTGGACGTTGTTCTCGCAGGTTAACCCTCGAAGCGATCGGGCCGATACTTGGTGACGGGGCGGGCGCGCGAGCGCTCGCCCCGTCACCATTTACCGTACCCATGCATGAAGAGTTGGACAGTTCGCGGGCGCATCATCGCCGCCTTCGCCACCGTCATCACGATCATGGCTGCGCTGGGCGCTGTGAGCTTCGTCCAACTCAGCGAGATTCGTCTCCAGGCGAAGCTATTGCAGGGCGACGTGCTTCCCGGGCTCTTTCTATCGGCTCAGGGCAGCGCATTGGCGAAGGATCTCCTCGCCGACGTCGTCACGCAGTCTGCGACTACGAGCGACGCCGAAGGGCAGCGCGCGCACGATGCCGTCGACCGCGCACTCGCGCAAGCAGCGCGCTCGGATCAGCTCTACCGCGCGAATGGTTTGTCGGACGAAGACCGCCAGGCGTCCGACCTGGCGCTCGCGGCACGCATGAGATTCAGCGAGCTATACACCGCGGCCCTCGCCGACAGGAAGCTCGACGTGTCCGAAGTCAACGACGTCCTGCGTCCGGCGCTCTTGAAGTACATCGGGGCCACGGATTCGCTCTTCGAGCTGAACCACAAGGAGGGAGATCGCACGGCGCGCGGAATTCTCGACCGCGTGTCCACCACGGAGTGGACGCTCGTTCCCGCCATCCTCCTCGCCACGCTCGTGGCGATCGGCTTCGCGTGGGTGGTGGTCAGCATCATCGAGAAGGGCTTCGCACGCCTGATGTCGGTGACGGAAGTCATGAGTGCGGGCGACTTCCGTCAGCGCGTGGAGATCTCGCGTCGCGACGAGCTGGGCATGCTCGGTGAGGGTATCAACAAGATGGCCGAGGATCTCACAGGCCTCATCGGCCAGGTGCAGCAGTCGGGCATCCAGGTGAACAGCTCGGCCACCGAGATCGCCGCGACGTCGAAGCAGCAGCAGGCAACGGCGACGGAGATCGCCGCAACGACATCCGAAGTCGGCGCGACGGCATCACGCATCTCCGCGACCTCGAAGGAACTGGCGCGCACCGTCGACGAAGTCTCCGAGGTCGCCTCCCAGACGTCGCAACTCGCGCTGAGTGGACAGGGCGGCTTGCAGCGGATGGAAGCCTCCATGCACCAGATCGGCGAAGCGTCCAACCTGATCAACTCGCGTCTCGCGCTGCTCAGCGAGAAGGCGGCAAACATCGGCATGGTGGTGACGACGATCAACAAGGTTGCCGACCAGACGAACCTGTTGTCGCTCAATGCGGCGATCGAAGCGGAGAAAGCGGGCGAGCATGGACGCGGCTTTGCCGTTGTGGCCCGCGAAATCCGCCGCCTCGCGGATCAGACAGCCGTCGCCACGTTCGACATCGAGCAACTCGTGAAGGAGATGCAGTCGGCCGTGTCGGCCGGCGTGATGGGCATGGACAAGTTCTCCGAGGAAGTGCGGCGCGGCGGCGAAGCCGTTGGTGTGGTCACGACGCAGCTGTCGGAGATCATCCATCAGGTGCAGACGCTCACGCCGAGCTTCGATGCCGTGAACGAGGGTGTGCAGTCGCAGTCGATCAGCGCGCAGCAGATCAGCGACGCGCTGGCCCAGCTGAGCGTCGCCGCACAGCAGACAGCGGATTCGCTGCGGCAGTCGAACATGGCGATCGAGCAGTTGAACGACGCCGCGCGCGGGCTGCAGAGCGGCGTGTCGCGGTTCACGCTCGCCGCCTGAACCGCGTGTCGCGCGACGGACTCTTTCTCGTGATCCAGCTCGGCGCGGATCGCTATGCCATCGACACTGCTGCGGTGATCGAAGTGCTGCCGCTCGTCCGCCTGAAGGCACTGCCGGGCGGGCCTGTGGGCGTGGCAGGTGTGATGAATTTCCGCGCCACTGCGGTGCCCGTCGTTGACCTCAACCTGATCGCCACTGCGACGCCGACGCCATCGCGCCTCACCACACGCATCATCGTCGTTCGCTACGAGGAAGAAGCGAGCATGCTCGGCCTGTTGGTTCCGGAGGCCGCGGAGGTCCAGCGTTTCGACGTCGACGCGTTCGTCGACGCCGGCATCGCGACCGACGGCGCGCGCTATCTCGGTGCTGTCCTGACGACGCCGAAAGGCGTCGTTCAACGCGTCACGGTGTCCGAGTTGCTGACGCCAGCGCTTCGCGACGCCCTCTTTCGCCAGACAGCGTCCGTATGAGCGCCGTACCGATCGACGCGCCCGACACCATGGCGCAGATCGAACGTTCGCTCTACGAGCGCATCGGGCTCGACGCGTCGACGGTCGGCAGCTCGCTCGTGCAGCGCGCGGTGCATCGACGAATGCACGCCCGTGGCATCGCCAGCGTGGTCGAATATGCCGCGTGCATCGCCGCCGACACGGTCGAGTTGCAGGAGCTCGTCGAGGAAGTCGTCATTCCGGAGACGTACTTCTTTCGCGAGCCGGAAGCGCTCGACGCCGTGGCGCGCCGGGTCTCCGTCGCATCGCCGCGTCCGTCGGAAGCGATGCCTGTCCGCATCCTCAGCGCGCCGTGCTCCACGGGTGAAGAGCCGTACTCCATCGCGATGACGCTGGTCGCTGCCGGTGTTGCGCCGAGCGGAATGGCGATCGACGCACTGGACGTGAGCGAGAACGCCGTACGCCGAGCGCGCGCCGCCGTCTATCGCGGCGGGTCGTTCCGCGGCGACATGCAGCCCTGGGGTCGGTACTTCCAGGAGATAAAGCCGGGACTTGCACTGAGCGCCGACATCAAGGCGCTCGTGCGCATCGTAAGGGGCAATCTGCTCGATCCGGAGTTTCGTGCACCGCGCAGCGCGTACGACTACGTCTTCTGCCGCAACCTGCTCATCTACTTTGACGGCGACACGCAGGCGCGCGTGTTGGCGACGCTCACGAGCCTCCTCGCGTCCGACGGGATCCTCGTGGTCGGCGCGGCGGACACCTTTGCCGTTCGACGCGCGGGGTTCGTCCCCGTACCGGGCGCCGAGCGCAGCTTCCTGTTTCACCATCGCCCCGCGGAGGCCGTCGATGTCCTTGCGGCGCCACCGATGGCGCGGACAACGCCGATCGCGCCGCGGGCAAGGCCGCGCGTCGTGTCACCGACGCCGCGCGTTTCCCCTCCGCCGTCGCGCCTCGAGCCGGTGACCGCCCCGCTCGTTGCTGCGGCGCCCGGCAAGCTACTCATCGAGGAGATCGCGCGGTTGGCCGACGCGGGCCGTCTCGCCGAGGCCATCGCCCTCGGCGAGAAGGCCGCGAACCCCCGCGATGCGAGTGCCGACCTGCTCGCGCTCATTGGTACGACGTACGATGCGATGGACGAGGCCACCCGCGCCGAGGCGTGTTACCGCCGCGCGTTGTACCTCGAACCGTCGCACGCCGACGCGCTGCTGCACCTGGCGCTGCTGATGGAACGGCGCGGCGACGCCGCTGCCGCCACTCGGCTCCGCGCGCGCGCGCGTCGCACACTGGATGCGCCGAAGGCCGCACCATGAGTGGCGCCGCACTGTTGCAGCGCGAGCGACCGCTCGACGATGAGGCCATCGCCAGCGCGACGGCGCACTACGCGTTGCCGATCGAGCGGCCGAGGACGGACGTCTCGTCGGTACTCGTGTTCCGGTTGGGGACGGAGTGGCTGGCATTCCCCACGGCGAACCTCGACCGTGTGGCGGATGCGACGGTCGTCCACTCGCTGCCTCATCGACGCCGCGGGGCCACGGCGGGCCTCGTCAACGTCGGCGGAGATCTCGTCGTGCACGTGTCGCTCTCGGGGTTGCTTGGCGTCGAAACCGCGGCTGCCGCAGCTGATGCAAGCGGTGAGCGGCGACGCATCGCGCGCCGGCTGGTCGTGCTCGCCGATGCGCGTGGACGACTCGCCATCACCGTGGATGACGTGTGGGGAATGCACCACTACACGGACGACGAGCTCCGCGCGATTCCGCCCACGCTGGCACGCGCCGAGACTTCGTACACCGTCTCCATGCTGCAGGTGGACAGGTACACGGTGGGCGTGCTCGACGCGTCGCGTGTGCTCGACGCGCTGTCGGTCGCGATCTCGTGATGCGCCGATGAGCATCGACGAATTTTCCCTGACCGAGCTGTTTCGCGTCGAGGCGAGGAGCCAGGTGGCGCGGCTGTCTGACGGCCTCATCGCACTCGAGGAGGGCGTGACGCCAGAGCAACTCGAGGAGCTGATGCGCGCGGCGCATTCGCTCAAGGGTGCGGCGCGCATCGTCGGGCACGACAGCGTCGTTCGTCTCGCGCACGAGCTCGAGGAGTGCTTCGTCTCGGCACAGGAAGGACGTCTGGAGCTGACGCCCGGACGCGTGGACGTCCTGTTGCGCGGCGTGGACGTGCTCGCGGCAACCACGGCGACCGATCCGGAAGGGGAGGAGAGCCAGGCCGCGCGGACAGTGCTCGATGGCGCGGTCGAATCGCTGCAGACCATCGCGAGCGTCACGACACCGGCAACGCCGCGCACCAATGGCGTGGCGCCGGGCGTCGCCGCTCCATCGGTCGTTCCAGCTGTCCCGGACGACGCGGACGGCAGCACCGATCACTCGGAGCGCCTGCTGTCGCTCGCCGGAGAGGCGCTGGTGGCGTCCCGTGTACTGCTCGGCCACGCAGAGTCCGACGCGATCGTGCGTCGCGCCGATCGCGGCGTCGATCGCGCGCTGGACGACGTGCGCTCGGCGCTGGGACCAGGCAGTGCGGATGCAGAGCACGCGCTCGGAGTCCTGCGTCGCGCGCTCGCCGATCAGGTCGCGCGGCGACGAGAGCGTGCGATGGCGCTCGAGGCGATCGGACAGCGTGTCTCGGACGTGGTGTCGCACCTGTACGAGTCGGTGCTCGACGCTCGCATGCGGCCCTTCGGCGATGGCGTCGCCGGCATGCCGCGCATGGTGCGCGACACCGCGCGCGAGCTCGGCCGCGATGTCCGCCTCGTCGTGACGGGCGAGAAGACACCGGTCGATCGCGAGGTGATGCGTCGGCTCGAGGCGCCGCTCGGCCATCTCATTCGCAACGCCGTCGATCACGGAATCGAGCCGCCGCCGGAGCGTGCTTCGGTTGGCAAGGAACAGCGCGGAACCGTTCGCGTCGACGCCCGCCATGCGGGCGGTCGCCTGCTCGTCAGTGTCGAGGACGACGGGCGCGGCATCGACCTCGATGGGGTGCGCGGTCGCATCGTCCAGCGCGGTCTGGCGGATGCCGTCGCGGCGGAGACGATGAGTGAGGCAGAGCTCCTCGCGTTCCTCTTCCTGCCCGGCTTCACTCTGCGCGACGCAGTGACGGCGATCTCGGGACGCGGTGTCGGGCTCGACGCCGTGCATACGGCCGTGCGGGAGATCGGCGGGGACGTGCGCGTCGTCCGTGCGCCTGCCGGCGGGACGCGCTTCGAGCTACAGCTGCCGCTGACATTGTCCGTCGTCCGTGCGCTCGTCGTCGAGATCGCCGGTGAGTCATATGCCTTTCCGCTCGCGCGCGTGCACAGGCTGCTACGAGTGCAGCGCGACGAAATCTCATCCATCGAGGCACGGCAGCATTTCCCGCTCGACGACCGGCACGTAGGCCTCGTGTGGGCGCACCAGCTGCTCGGGCTCGCGGCACCAGGTCTCGAGGATTCTGCCGCGGTCGTCGTCGTCGGTGAGCAGGACTCGGCGCTCGGCGTCGTGGTCGATCGCTTCGTGGGAGAGCAGGAGCTCGTGTTGCGCGGTATGGATGCGCGGCTCGGCAAGGTGCAGGACGTCGGTGGCGCCGCGCTGCTCAGCGACGGCTCTCCGACGCTCGTGCTCGACGTCGAAGACCTGATGCGCACCGCATCCAACCTCGTGGCGGGCGGCGGACTCGATCCGCTGCGGCACGAGGTCGCGACGACGCGCGAGGCCCGGAAACGGGTGCTCGTGGTGGACGATTCCCTCACCGTGCGGGAGCTCGAGCGGAAGATGATCGAGGGGCAGGGTTACGCGGTGGACGTCGCAGTGGACGGCATGGATGCCTGGAACATCGTGCGGAAGGGTCACTACGACCTCGTCGTCACGGATGTGGACATGCCGCGCATGGATGGCATCGAGCTCGTCTCGCGCATCAAGGCCGATCCGCTGCTGCGTCAGGTGCCTGTGATGATCGTGTCGTACAAGGACCGCGACGAGGATCGCCGGCGCGGCCTCGATGCCGGCGCGGATTACTACCTGACGAAGGGAAGCTTCTACGACGAGACGATGCTGCGCGCCATCGAGGACTTCATCGGAGTGGCATCGTGAGAATCGGAATCGTCAACGACGATGCTGTGGCCATCGAAGTGCTTCGCCGCGCACTGAATGGCGCACCCGAGCTGTCCATCGCGTGGGTGGCGCGCGACGGTGCCCAGGCGGTGACGAAGTCCGCGTCCGACCCGGCGGACATCGTGCTGATGGACCTCCTCATGCCGGTGATGGATGGCGTGGAGGCGACGCGTCGTATCATGGCGGCAACGCCGTGCGCCATTCTCATCGTCACCGGCGACGTCACGCGCAACACGAGCAAGATCTTCGCGGCGATGGGCGCCGGCGCCGTCGATGTCGTCGCGACGCCGACTCTCGTGTCCGCGGCCGAGTCGACGAACGCGCTGATGAACAAGATTCGGCTCGTCGGCCGGCTTGGCATTCCTCGCTTCCAGACGCCGCGTTCCGTTCCCATGCAAACGAATCTCGCGGAGGTCGGCGGACTCATTGCGATCGGGGCGTCCGCCGGTGGGCCGCCGGCTGTCGCACGCGTGCTGCGCGACCTCTCGCCGGACCTGCGTGCTTCGGTGCTGGTGGTGCAGCATGTGGACGCCGAGTTCGTCGATTCAATGGCGGATTGGTTCGGCAGCCAGTCGGCGTTCCCCGTGCGCGTCGCGCGCGAAGGCGACATCCCACAGCCGCGACAGGTGTACGTTGCCGGCGGTGACATGCATCTCGTGCTGCGCCGCGACTGCACGCTGGGCTACGAACGCGAGCCGGCTGTGGCCCTCTATCGTCCCTCGGCGGACGTCCTGTTCGACACCGTCGCGGCGAACTGGCGCGGCCTCGTCGCCGGCGTGGTGTTGTCCGGCATGGGCCGCGACGGCACGGCGGGTCTCACCACGCTGCGAGCCAAGGGCGCGCGCACCATCGCGCAGGACGCAGCCACGTCAGCCGTCTACGGCATGCCGCGCGCGGCCGCCGAGGCGAATGCAGCGACGGACGTGCTGCCGCTCGAGCGCATCGGGCCTTTCCTGAATGAGCTCTTCCAGCGCGCCGATCGCACCTCCGGCGTGAACCTACCCTCTGTCTCGACCAATGTCAGAAATCGCTGAAACCGAACGAGTCTCCGAGTGGAATGCGGAAGGCATCGACACGACGGCGGGCATGGTTCTGCTCGTCGACGACCAGCCCTTCGTCGGCGAGGCTGTGCGACGGCTGCTCGCCGACCAGCCGGACATCGCCTTTCACTTCTGCGTCGATCCTCGCCAGGCCGTCGATACGGCGAACGGCGTTCGGCCAACGGTGATCCTGCTCGATCTCGTGATGCCGGGCGTCGACGGACTGGAGTTGCTGCAGCGGTTCCGCGCGAACGCGGCCACGAGCGAGACGCCGATCATCGTGCTCTCGACGAAGGAGGATTCACGTGTGAAACGCGATGCCTTCGCCATGGGCGCAAGCGACTACCTCATCAAGCTCCCCGATCGCGTCGAGCTGCAGGCGCGCGTGCGCTACCACTCGAATGCATGTCTCAACCAGCGCCGACGCAACGAGATCGGCGCGGCACTCCGCGCCAGCCAGCGTTCGCTCGCCGAGCGCGTGAGCGAGCTGCAGGCCGCGCTCGACGAAATCGAGCAGCTGCAACGCGCCAAGGCGGACTTCTACTCGATGGTCACGCATGATCTGCGCAACCCCGCCGGCAACGTGCGCGTCGCGACGAAGATGCTCCTCGATGGCAAGGGCGGTGACCTCACCCCGCGCCAGACGCAGCTCGTGGAGATCGCCGGCACGGCCGGCGAGAAGATGCTTCGCCTCATCACCGACTATCTCGACTTCGCGAAGATCGACGGAGGATACCTGCGTCTCGACCGCGAAAGCGCCGATCTCTGCGCGCTCCTGCGTCGCGCCGCCGCCGCCGCCGAACCACAGGCTGACGTCAAGCGGCAAACGCTGCGCCTCGCCATTCCCACTGGCGAGATCATGGCCGACGTCGATGCGCCCAAGCTGGAGCAGTCGCTCGAGAACCTGCTCTCGAACGCGACGAAGTACACGCCGGACGAGGGCACGATCACGCTGTCGCTCGAGAGCGACGACATGCGCGCGCGCATCACGGTGCAGGACACGGGCGCTGGCATCGATCCGGCACACCAGTCCTCGCTCTTTGCCAAGTTTCATCGGCTGCCGGGGCATGCCACGCGTGCCGCCGGTGGCACCGGGCTCGGACTGCTCATCGCCAAGGAAATCGTCGAGGGACATGGCGGATCGATCAGCGTACAGTCCTCCGGCGTCGCGGGCGAGGGCACGACGTTCACCGTCGAGCTGCCGAGGCGGATGTCGAGCTTGCGGACACCCTGAACGTCAGGCGTCGCGATCGAGTGCGGCGCGCACCCGCGACACGTATTCCTGCCGCGTAAACGGCTTCGACAACACTTGCTCCGGCGGAATGCCTGTCTCGGAGTCCGTCGACAATCCGTTCAGGTCGCCTGTCACGATCAGGATGCGCTGAGAGAGATGCGGCTGGTGCTCCGCGATCCACGCGATCAGGCCGCGCCCATCGATCGCTCCGGGCATGCGGAGATCGGAGATCACGAGATCCACCGCGTTGGCCGAGAGGATCTCACGCGCCTCATCGGCGTTCGAGGCCAGCAACACGTCGACGTTCTCCAGGGCCAGCAGCCGGCGCTGGATCTGACGCAGCGACGGTTCGTCGTCCACGACGAGCACGCGCGGACGAACCTCTCCATTCTCGTCTGCCGTGAGGGATGGTGCGATTTCGGCGATGACCTCAGGCTTCGGCGGCGGTCCTTTCGGGTGCGGCGTCGAAACTCCGCTCTCCTCGGTCGTTGCGGCGACCGCATGGCGAAGCACGATGGTGACACCCGCACCGCCCTCTTCGCGATGCTCCGCGAAAACGGAACCGCCGAACTCGTGCACGAACTTCTGTGTGAGAGCGAGACCCAGGCCCGTGCCACGTTCAGCGGGCTTCGTCGTGTAGAACGGCTGGAACGCGGCACGAACGTCCACGAACCCGGGGGCATCGTCCTCGAAGACCACGTGCACCCATCCGCTGTCGGCCACGAACGCGCTGATGCGGAGCGTCGTTCCATGATCAGCAGCCATGGCGTCGAGCGCGTTGTTGACGACGTACACGATCACATGCTGCAGCTTCTGCATCTCCGCATCGACGTACAGCGTCAGCGCGACGTCGATCAGGAGCCGCTCGCCCGCCTGCGCATACGCCGCAGATCGTAGATCCACCGCCACCTGCATACTGGCAGACAGCGCAATCGGGCCGAGCCGGCCTCCCGACTTTCTCGCAAAGCTGAGCAGGCTGCGCACGAGGTCGCGGATCTGCAAATCGAGACGGCGCCCATGCGCACCACTCGCCGCGTTCAATTGGTCCAGCGCCGGCCTGGCGCCGTACTCGCCTTCCAAGGCCAAGGACGACACCTATCGGACGGCTTTGTCGGCGCTCCGCACCCTTGCAGCGCGGTGAGGCTCGCGATCAGAACGCACACATGGCGGCTCACCACCGCAGATGCCGGACAAGGACGATCACATCCTCTACTCGAATATGGACGCATTCGCGACAAGGCCCCGCGACCGCGTGGCTGCCTCGAACGATTGGATGGTTATGGCACACGGCCGGTTTGTGTTCGTCCGCGTCGCCTCGGCAGCGGCTCCACCGCTAACTTCAACACATGGATGAGAAGAACGACAGCACCCGCATACAGATCGTCGGCGGCGGTCTCGCCGGCAGCGAAGCCGCCTGGCAGCTCGCCGAACGCGGACATGATGTCGCCATCCACGAGATGCGCCCCATCCGCGGCACCGACGCGCACAAGACCGACCGCCTCGCCGAACTCGTGTGCTCCAACACATTCAAGAGCACGGAGACGACCAACGCGCATGGGTTGCTCAAGGCCGAAATGCGCTTGCTTGGCTGCATGGTGCTCGAGTGCGCCGACGAAGCTCGCGTTCCCGGTGGCAGCGCACTCACCGTTGACCGCGACGTCTTCTCCGCCGCCGTGAGCGCGAGAGTACTCGCGCATCCGCGCATCAGCGTCGTGCGCGACGAGGCGTTGGTGCTGCCGTCGCCCGGCATCATCGCCACGGGGCCGCTGACGTCCGACGCACTTGCCGCCGCCATCCGCGAGAGACTCGGCGTCGAGTCGCTCGCCTTCTATGACGCCATCGCGCCGATCATCGACTACGACTCCATCGATCACGGCATCGTGTTTCGTGCGTCGCGATATGGCAAGGAAACGATGGAAGGCGAAGGCGACGGCGCGTATCTCAACTGCCCGATGGATCGCGCGCAGTACGAGAATTTTCTCGACGCACTGACGCAAGCCGATCAGGCCACCGCGCACGAGTTCGACTCCGTGCCGTACTTCGACGGCTGTATGCCGGCCGAAGAGATCGCGCGGCGCGGGCGCGAGTCACTGCGCTTCGGTCCGATGAAGCCCGTCGGCCTCACTGATCCCCGCACCGGCCGCGAGGCGTACGCCATCGTGCAGCTGCGCATGGAAGATCGCGGCGGCCGCATGTGGAATCTCGTCGGCTTCCAGACGCGCCTGCGCTATCCGGAACAGCAGCGTGTCTTCCGTCTCATTCCCGGCCTCGAGAACGCCGAGTTCCTTCGCTTCGGATCGATCCACCGCAACTCGTATCTCAACGCGCCAGCGGCCCTCGCTCCTCACCTCGCCCTCAAGGACGCGCCGACGACGCTGTTCGCCGGACAACTCACGGGCGTCGAGGGATATACCGAGAGCACGGCAACCGGCCTGCTCGCGGGGATCAACCTCTCGCGCCTGCTCGCCGGCGACGAACCGGTCGTCCCGCCTCCGACGACGATGCTCGGCGCGCTCTATCGCTACCTGCGCGAGGCGGATCCGCGGCACTTCCAGCCGATGAACGCCAACTTCGGTCTCGTCGACGAACTCGGAGCGCGCGTGAAGGACAAGCGCGTCAAGAAGGAGATGCTCGCAGCGCGTGCGCTCGCGCACATGGCCTCCTGGCGCGACGAAACGCTCGTCGCCACGAGCGCAGGCGCGTAGCGAGATGGGTCGCAAGGCAGACGTAGTCGCGGCCGACGCGCGCGCCGCCGCCACGCCTCCGGACGTCGATGAGTATCTGCGCCATCTCACGAAGGAGCGCGACGTCTCACCGAACACGGTAAAGGCATACGAGCGCGACCTCTACGACTTCGTCGCGTTCCTCGGCGGCTATTACGGCACCGCCGGTTGGACGTGGGAAGGAGTCGATCGCCTCGCGATGCGTGGCTTCCTCGCGCACCTCTCGCGTCGCGGCGCGGGCAAGCGCACGATGGCGCGCACGCTCTCAGGCGTGCGCAGCTTCTATCGCTGGATGCATCGCAACGAGATGGTCGAGTCCAATCCGGCCAAGGCCGTCGGAGCGCCGAAGCAGGACAAGTATCTCCCGGGCTATCTCGACCGGGCGCAGATCGAGCTGTTGTTCCAGATGGCCGAGTTGCGTGCCATGGAGGGGGAGTTCACGGGCGTGCGCAATCTCGCGATCCTCGAGTTGTTCTACTCGACGGGGATGCGCCTCTCGGAGCTGCAGGGACTCAGCCGCGGCGACCTCGACAACGTGAGCCAGCAGGTAAAGGTGCGCGGCAAGGGCCGGAAGGAGCGCATTATTCCCATGGGCGACCACGCGGTGCTCGCGCTCCGGAACTACGAGTCCAAGCGTGACGAGCTGCTCCGCGGCGCTGGGCCCAGGGCCGAACGCTCGGCGTATTTCCTGGCGCGGACGGGCAAGCGGATCGGTGTGCGCCAGGTGCAGAAGGTCGTGTCCGCTTTTCTGGCGGAGATCGACGAAGATGCCGGCCTTTCTGTGCACTCCCTGAGGCACACCTTCGCCACGCATCTGCTCGACAACGGGGCCGATCTCCGCGCCGTGCAGGAGCTGCTGGGTCATGCGTCGATCTCGACCACGCAGATCTACACGCACACGAGCGTGGAGCGATTGAAACAGGTCTACCAGAAATCGCACCCGCGGGCATGAAGATCGCTTCAGTAGCGCGCAATCCACCTTCGGAGTGCGCCAGTTGCGTGTCGAAACGATCCCTCTCATCCTCGGCATCCTCGTCGCGCTCATCGGGTTGGCGCTCCTTGCCGACGCGTGGCTTCCCGAGAAGATGAATTTCCAGAGCGAGCGTCGCCGGAATTCTCGAACCGAGCGGAGCCTCAGCGGCGAAGCGTGCATCGGGCTCGCCGTCCTGTGCATGTCGGCGGCAATGATCGGCCGCGACACGTGGCGCTATGGGACGGTCGCGGTGATCGCCGGCTCGGTGCTGTTTCTCTTCGGTGTTTTCCAGAACCGCACGTATCTTCGTGAGCGTATCACCAACCGGGGCGCACTCCGTCGTGGTGGAGCCCCGCGGCCGGCTCCGCCGCAGAAGCCCACGAGAAAGATTCTTCGCTAGGGCAGGAATACGCCTGTCGTCCCGAGCGAAAATCGACATCTGCTCTTGGCTCCCCCGCACGTGAGCAAACAGCTCGAGCTCGAGGGTTGAGCTATCAGCGAGAGCGCAAGCGGGGGCCGTGAGCTTCCAGCAATGAGCAGGTCAGGGCGCGAGCCCTGGCTCGAGCTGAAGCGCGAGCTGTGATCGGCGCAATGCTCGAGGCTTCACGCTCAGGCTCATAGCTGCTATCAGCATCGCAGCCGGCCGCTGGCTAGTTTACAGCCATGTCCGAACTACCACGCATTCGCGCCACGACCATCCTGGCTGTGCGGCGCAACGGAACTGTGGCGCTGGGCGGCGACGGACAGGTGACCGTCGGCGACACCGTCATGAAAGCGAAAGCCAACAAGGTGCGCGCCATCGGCGACGGAAAGCTCCTCGCCGGATTTGCCGGCTCGGCGGCTGACGCGCTGACGCTGTTCGAAAAGTTCGAGGAGAAGCTGCAGCGCTATCCGGGCAACGTCCCGCGCGCCGCGGTCGAGCTCGCGAAGGATTGGCGCAGCGATCGCGTGCTGCGCCGACTCGAGGCGCTCCTCGTCGTCGCCAGTGCAGCGCATGGCTTCATCATCTCTGGAACGGGCGAGCTGATCGAGCCTGACGACGGTATTCTCGCCATCGGGTCGGGTGGCGCGTACGCGTTGGCCGCCGCGCGCGCGCTCGCCAACAATACGTCGCTCAACGCCGCGGAGATCGTGCGCCAGAGCCTCACGATCGCCGGTGAGATCTGCGTCTATACGAATACCAACATCACCGTGCTCGAGGCGAGCTAGCCATGGCGTCGCCCCGCACGCAGCAGGCGCTGGCCCGTCTGGCCGACCTCACGCCTCGTCAAATCGTCGCTGAGCTCGACCGCTACATCGTCGGGCAGGCGGACGCGAAGAAAGCCGTCGCCATCGCCCTTCGAAACCGCTGGCGCCGGCAACAGGCGCCCGAGGCGATCCGCGACGAGATCTCGCCGAACAACATCATCCTCATCGGACCCACAGGGGTGGGCAAGACGGAGATTGCCCGCCGTCTCGCCAAGCTCACGGGCGCGCCGTTCATCAAGGTCGAGGCGTCGAAGTTCACCGAGGTGGGCTACGTCGGCCGCGACGTCGAGGGGATGATTCGCGATCTCGTCGACAGCGCCATCGAGATGGTGCGCCAGGAGCGCGAGAGTGAGGTCGAGGATCTCGCGAACGAGCGGGTCGACGACCGGTTACTCGACCTGTTGTTGCCACCCCCAACGGCTGCGCCAGCCGCACCGGCCGGTGCCGATGCCCCACCGACGATCGCATCAGCGGGAGATGCCGGGGGCGTGTTCGTCGTCTCGAGCTCCGGCGACGTGAAGCAGGAAGGCTCCTCCGACGCCTCCGCGGAACGCTACAAGCGCACGCGTGAAAAGCTGAAGCTGTTGTTGCTCGATGGCCAGCTCGACAGCCGCGAAGTGGAGATCGAAGTCGTGCCGGGCAGCAGCCCCATGTTCGACATGTTCGCGTCCCAGGGCGCGCCGGAGAACATGGAGAACTTCACGGAGATGTTGCGGGACATGCTGCCGCAACGGAAGAAGAAGCGCACCGTGAAGGTGTCCGAAGCGAGGCGCATACTGCTCGAGCAGGAATTCGACAAGCTCGTCGACATGGAGGACGTCACCGCCGACGCGCTGGAGCGCGTCGAGACATTGGGGATCGTTTTCCTCGATGAGATCGACAAGATCGCCGGTGAAAAGAGTCAGATGGGGGGGCCAGATGTCTCGCGCGAAGGTGTGCAGCGCGACCTGCTGCCTATCGTCGAAGGCTCAAACGTGCAAACGAAGTACGGGATGGTGAAAACCGATCATATCCTGTTCGTCGCGGCCGGCGCCTTCCACGTCTCCAAGCCCTCGGACCTCATTCCCGAGCTGCAGGGACGCTTCCCGATTCGCGTGGAGCTCGAAGCCCTGGGCGCCGACGACTTCGTCCGCATCCTCACGGAGCCGCGCAGCGCGCTGATCAAGCAGTACATCGCGCTGCTGGCCACCGAAGGTGTGGAGATTACCTTCACCGTTGATGCCGTGGCGCGCGTGGCGGCGCTGGCCGCGGAGGTCAACGAGAAGACGGAGAACATCGGCGCCCGGCGTCTGCACACCGTGATGGAGCGGCTGCTTGCCCATGGCGGCCAGCAGGAAGTGATGCACGAGATGCGGATGGCTCCCGCCATGCCCGCCGCCCTGCAGAAAGCTCAAATGATCCGCATCCTGGATCGCGGCGGGTTGGGTAAACCGGCGAATGGATTCCGGCAGCCGGCTCGCATAATCCGGCACCTTCGTCCGCACCGGAATCT
>JBDSML010000113.1:0-15767 GCA_039915865.1 Gemmatimonadaceae bacterium
ACGAGTGCATGCTTGCGGAACTTCGAGAGAAACTTCGGATTCACGATGCCAAACGCGGACAGGATCAGCACCACGATCGGCAGTTCGAACACCGCCCCGATGGCGAGCACCAGCGCCGTGACGAACCCGAAATACTCGTTCGCTGAAATCATCTGGTCGAACGCGTCGTCACCGATGCCGGTGAGGACACGGAGCGTCATCGGCAGCACGAAATACCACGCGATGGCGGCGCCACACATGAACAGGAATACCGCGCCGACGATGACGGGAATGGCGATCCGTTTCTCGTGCCTGTGCAGCGCGGGAGAAAGGAATGCCCATATCTGATAGAGGATCACCGGCAGCGCGAACACGACGCCGCTGACGAACGCGGTCTGCATGAGAATCGAGAACCCACCGCCGGGATGGGTGTTCATGAGGCGGCGTCCGTGCAGGTACGGCAACATCGGGCCTTGCAGCCAGAGCAGCACCGGACCCTCGAACTTGATCAACAGCGCAAATCCGATGACGACGCCCACCACGAGCGCGGCCAGCGACCAGATGATCCTCCAGCGCAGTTCCTCGAGGTGGTCGAGGAACGGCATTTCGGCCGAGCTGCCCGTCTCCGTCATCTGCTCCGTAGCTTACCGAATGTTGCGAAGCTGCTCTCGCGCGAGCGCCGCCTCGTCCGAGCGCGGAAAGTCGCGTACGATCCGCTCGAAGGCGACCTTCGCCGCGGCGGTCTGGCCGGCTGCCTTCATCGACAGTGCGCGCTTGTACAGTGCCGTGGCCGCCCGGGGCGACGTCGGATACTGCTTGATCACGAGCGCGTATACCGAGTCGGCCGCCACTTGGTTCCGTTCCCGTGCGTAGGTCTCACCAATGTAGACCATCGCCTCGGGCACGTCTTCCGAGTTGGGATAGCTCCGCAGCAATTCCTCGAAGCCACTGCGCGCAACCGTCGAGCTGCCCCGCCGCAGTTGCTCCAGGGAGTTCTGGAAGAGCTGTGCCGGCCCCGGACCGGCGGGAGCCGGCCGTGTCGTATCGCCAGGCACCGCGACGGGCGCGGCCTGCTGAGAACTGCGTTCCTCGAGCGATGCGCGGAGCTCCTGCAGGCGACGCTGGCTCTGACCGCTCAGCTCCTGGATCTGCAGGATCTGGCGATTCATCTCGTAGTGGTCGTTCTGCACGTCGCCCTGCAACTTCGCCAGACGGGCGCTCAGCATGCGGACCGAGTCGTTCGTCCGGGTGATCTGCGCCAACACCTGGTCGATGTGCGCGCGTTGCGCGGCATCCGCCTGTGCCGACGCGTCGCGCATCGTCCGCAGGTCGCTCTGCAACAGCGCGACGTCGCTCTTGGACGCGAGACAGCCGGCCAGCGCCAGCGCCACGAACGGCGCGAGGCCCCGCGCGCGCATCATGTCCTCGGACGCATGAGCGCGCCCGCCGCGTTGCGCGTCTCGAATTCGGCGCGGCGATTCAGCTGGTACGACCGTTCGTCGCTCCCCTGCGCCGCCGGCTGGGAGTCGCCCATGCTCTGGGTGGTCATCCGATTGTCCGCGACGCCCTTCGACTCGAGATAGCGCTTCACCTGCGCCGCCCGGCGCTGGCCGAGCGCGAGGTTGTATTCCGACGTGCCCTGTTCGTCCGTGTGTCCAGTGACGACGAGCGTGACGCCGCCATTCGCTGCAAGCACCGCCGCCTTCGCGTCGAGCAGGGCGCGGGCGTCGTCGCGAAGTGCGTCCTTGTCGTAATCGAAGTAGACGACCTGCGCCAACACGCGGCGGAGCGCCGCCTGTGTCCCCTCGTCATTCGCTGCGGCCGCACGGGCCGCCGCAAGCGAGTCCGCCCGGCGCTGCGCGGCCGCCAGTGCGGCCAGCGAGTCGGCTCTGCGCTGCGCGGCATTGAGATCCGACCCAGGCATCGTGGCAACAGGCTCCGGCGCGGCCGCTGGCTTCTTGCGGCAGGCTTGGAGCCCACCAGCGGCGAGCACGATGACGAAGGACAGCAGGGTGGCGTTCCGGGTCATTTCTCGTTCTCCAAAAATTGGGTAGTGCAGCCGGTGGGAGGCTCGGAAACTTCAATTCGACGACAGTCGTGGTGACCACGCCGGGTTGCGCGCATTGCCACCGCGCGTGAGCTGGCGCGTCCGTCCGGTCTCGGCGTCCAACACCCAGAGTACCCTTGCGCCGCTGCGATTCGAGACGAACGTGAGGTGACGACCATCCGGCGCCCACGAGGGATCGGTGTTCTGGCCGTCGCTCGTGAGCTGTTTGAGGCCGCGGTCGCGGAGATTGATCGTCAACAGTTGGTAGGTGCCGGCAATCCGCGACTGAAACGCGATAAACCGTCCGTCGGGCGACCAGTCGGGACTCGAGCGAAAGGCACTCTCGCTGACTTCGAGCGGAGTGAGCATGTCGACGTTCGTGCCGTCCGCATCCATCGTATAGATCTCGGGATGTCCAGCGCGGGCGGACATGAACGCGATGCGCCGGCCATCGGGACTGAACGACGGCTGCAGGTTGTCGCTGCCACGCCCGACGGAGAGCTTGCGGCCGCCCCCGCCCGAGACGTCGGCGATGTAGAGGTCCGTGCCGTCCTCGATGCCGTGCGAGTAGACGACGCTCGCGCCGTCGGGAGTGAACGCTGGCGAGATGAACACGCCGCCGCCGGAGACGAGCGCGCGGCTGCGACCAGCCGCGAGATCGAGGAGCACGATCTTCGCTGGTGGCATGACGCTGCTGTACGCGATCATGGTGCCGTTCGCGCTCCACGAGGCCGACTGCGGTGTGCCCTGCTCCGTGATCGGCGTCGCCTGTTCGCCGTCGCTGTCGACGACCCACAGGCGTCCGCCACGCTCGAACGCGACGCGCGTGCGCGAGATGCCGCGCGTCCCCGTGAGGGACTCCTCGAGGTCGTCGGACAATCCATGCAGCGCCGCGCGCCAGTTGCGCATGTCGGTCATTGGCGGGGCAGCGTAATCGCGAATGAGGGCCGTGGTCTGCTTCGCGACGTCATAGACGGCGAGATGCAGCCCCGTCGCCGTGGGCGTCACCTGCACGGCCGCCGCGGCACCGAGCTTCCCGAGCACGGCCCAATTGGGCGAGGCCGCGCGACCTGCCTCGCCGAGCGCGCTGGCATCGAGCCCGATGGCGGTGACGCGATCGCCGTAGTCGAGATCGCGCTGGATGATGGCACGAATGGAGTCGGCGCCCACGCCGCGTCCCGGCAGCACGACGATGCCCGGCCTGGAGCCGGGATCGTACGTGAGGCCGATGCGCACGCCGCGCGTGGTGTCCTGCGCGGCGAGCGGAACGGAGAGGAACAACAGCGCGCCGAGCGCGCGGCGAATCGTCATGGGGGGCATCAGCGAATGAGCCGTGGGTCGAAGCTGAAGATCACCGGAAGGACGTCATCGGAGAACCCCTGCGGCAAGGGACCAAACGCGCGCGACGCAAGCTCGACCGCCGCGAGCGCATCCTGATCGAACGAGAAGACAGACGACCGGCGAGTGAGACGGAGGCCCGCGATCGTACCATCGCGGCGAATGAGGAAGGCGACCTCCGCCTGGAGTGCACCGCGCGCCGTGGGCTTGAACTGCAGGGCGATCTGCCGAACGACGTTCTGCAGATACACGGGATACGGGAAGTCGATCCCATCGACTTTCACACTCGCGACATCCGCGCCGCGACCACCGACCGGCCCGCCGGCGGCTGTGGGCGCAGGCGCGGCGGCCTTCGGAGGCGCCACGGGCTGCGGGACGTTCGGCGTTGCCGTCTTCGGGGTGCGGAGCGGCGGCACCTTCGCCGGCGTCTTCATGCGGTCGGGCTCGGGCGTCGCACGCGCGCGCGGCGTCGGCGCGGGAGGTGTGACGACCGGCGTCGGCGCGGGCTGCACGACACCAATCGCTCGCGCGCCAGCAGGCGCGGCGATCAGGTTGACACGATACGTCGGCGCCATGGGCGCGTGCGGCGATTGTTTCGCCACGAGGAAGAGCGTCGCGACGAGCGCATGCAGCACGATCGCCGCAACGAGTGGCGCGCGCAGCGAGACATCACCCTGCGACGCCACGGCACTCACTTGCCCGTCTCCGGATCGGTCACGAGCCCCACGTCGGCCACCCCCGCAGCGCGCATGATTGCCAGCACTTGCGTCACGACGCCATACGGCACGTTCGCGTCGCCGCGGAGGTACACGCCGGCGCTCGACCGCTTCGACGCCAGCGCACGAAACGCCGCGCGAAATTCGGAGAGCGTCATCTTCGTCTCGTCGACGTACACGGCGCCCGTGCGATCGACCGACACGACCAATCCGCTCTTGGGCTCCAACGGCTTCGCCTCCGCCTTCGGCAATGCGACGTCCACGCCACCCTGCATCATCGGCGCCGTGATCATGAAGATCACGAGCAACAGGAGCATGACGTCGATGAGGCTGACGACGTTGATCTCCGCATTCAGCGGCAGTTCGCGCCGGCGGCGGTGCAGCACGCTAGACGCGTCCCTCGCGCACGAGCATGGCGATCACGGTCGTTCCAAATCCCTCGAGCAGGTTGTCCAGACGATTCAATCGGTTGGCGAGAATGTTGTACCCGAAGGTCGCCGGAATGGCGACGGCGAGTGCTGCAGCCGTCGCGACGAGCGCCGCCGCCACGCCTGGCGCAACGGCGGCGAGATTCCCCGAGCCACTCGTCGCGATGCCGAGAAACGACGTGATGATCCCGAGCACGGTGCCGAGCAGCCCGATGAGCGGGCTCGCTGATCCGATCGTGGCGAGCCAGGGCAGAAAGCGGCCGAGCCGATCGCGCTCCGAGAGCGCCTCGGCATCGAGCACCAGTCGCAGTGTCTCGACGCGCGACGCAGCGGCCGTCGGCGAGAATGCGGACGTCCGTTCATCGGAAAAGGAATCCGCGGGCCGGGTGCGCACGTCGTCGCCAATGAACTGCAACGCGCGCATCAGCACACGCTGCGCCGCATTCGGCGTCGCATGCTTCGCCGCCTCGCCCGCGGCGGCCAACCGCGACGCGCGCTCCACTTCGCGCGCAAAGCCGGTGGCCAGCTTGAGCGACTTCGACAGCTGTCGCCCCACGGCGAACATGATCGTCCAGCTCACGAGCGACAGCACGACGAGGATCACGAGCACGACATGCGTCTCGAGGCCGGCGTTGACGATGAGGTCACGCGCTGATGTCGGAACGGCGCCAGAGGCCTGGAGCATCATGCGTTCCCTCCGGCCACTTTCTTCGACTCGGCGCCATGGCGCGCCGCGAACCAGTCGAAACTCCGCGTGAGTCCTTCCTCGAGCGACACGGCCGGCTTCCACTCGAGAAGCGTCCTGGCTTTGCTCACATCGAGATACGATGTGCGCTGCTCACCGGGCCGCTCCGGCGCGTGCAGGATGGGTATCGTCGCCTTGCCGGCATCGATCAGTACCGTCGCGAGACGCATCACGTCGGTCGCGACACCAGTGCCCACGTTGAAGGCGCGTGCATCGAGGAGCTGCGCCGGTGGCAGGGCGCGCGTCGCGGCACGATACGTCACGTCGACGACATCGCTGACGTAGATGTAGTCGCGCGTCTGCATTCCGTCGCCGAACACGGTCAGCGGCTGCTTGTCGAGAATGCGGCCGCAGAAGATCGCGACGACTCCCGCCTCGCCATGCGGATCCTGTCGAGGACCGTACACGTTGCCGAAGCGCAGCACGACACTTTCCAGTCCGTGCACACGACCGTAATACGCGAGATAGGTCTCGACGGCGAGCTTGGCCACCGCGTACGGAGACTCCGGATTCTTCGCGAAGGTCTCGACGTTGGGCGGCGTCGTCTGGTCCCCATAGATCGCGCCACCCGTGGACGAGAAGACCACGCGTGTCTTCGGCGAATCGTTGCGCACTGCCTCCAGCAGATTCAGCGACCCGACGATATTCGTATCCGCATCGAACACCGGCTCCGCGACGCTCTTCCGCACGTCCATCTGCGCAGCGAGATGCACGAGCACCGCTGGCCGCAAGCCGGCGATGAGGTCGGACGCCAGGCCATCACGGATGTCGAGCTGATGGAAGACCGCACCGGGCGGCACATTGCCTCGCTTGCCCGTGATCAGGTTGTCGAGGACGTGCACGTCCCATCCTTCGGCGAGAAACCGTTCGGCCACGTGCGAGCCGATGAATCCCGCCCCACCGGTGATGACTGCCGTCTTCATTGACTTTCGGTTGTGGTTGATGACGTCTCGCTCCCGTCGTCGGAACTCCGGCCCTCGGGCGCCGGCCGCTCGTCGAGCGCGAAGAGATACCGCGCCGCATCGACGACGCCGAGACCGCGGCCATTCGCCGCCGCCGCGCGCAGCCGCACCGATGGCTCGTGCAGGAACTTGTTGGTGAGCGACTGCGAGAAGCGCTCGACCATCGCACGCTGCTCGGGCGTGAGATCGCCCAGCTTCCGCATCACCGCGGCGAGCTCGCGTTCGCGCACACGATGCATCTCCTCACGCAACTGCGTCAACACAGGCACAGCGGCGAGCCCCGCGACCCATTGCCAATAGCTCTCGACCTCCTGCGCGATCACGGCCTCCGCCGCCGGCAGCTCGCCCTTGCGACGCTCGAGGTTCGCACTCACGACGCCATGCAGATCGTCGAGATCATACAGGTACACATTCGCGAGCTTGCCGACTTCCGGATCGACGTCACGCGGCACCGCGATGTCGAGAATGCAGAGCGGCTTGTCACCGCGCTTCGCGATCGCGTCGCGAACGCGCGCCGTGTTGACGACCGGCCGCGGCGCGGCCGTCGAGCAGAGCAGCACATCGACCTCCGCCAGCGACGCCCACGCTTCCTCGTAGCGCACAGCCGTCGCGCCGTACTGCGCCGCCAATTGCTGCGCGCGCTCGAAGGTACGGTTGGCCACGATCGCCGCATGCACGCCCTCCTCCTGCAGCGACGCAAGCGCCAACTCGGCCATCTCGCCGGCGCCGAGGACCATCGCGCGCCGACCGACGAGCGCGCCGAAGATCTTCTTCGAGAGCTGCACCGCCGCCGAACTGATGCTCATTGCGCCATGACCAAGTTGCGTCTCGCTGCGTACGCGACCACCGGTGAGCAACGCGCTCTGGAACAACCGGTTGAGCACCGCACCCGAGGCAGGACGGCTCGCCTCCCACGCGTCGCGCACCTGCCCGTGAATCTGCGCCTCGCCGACGACCATCGAATCCATGCCCGACGCGACGCGAAAGAGGTGCGCCGCTGCCGCTCGGTCCCGCTGCACGTAGCCGTATTGGCTCGCCTCCGAGCCAAGTCGCTCGGACAGCAACGCCCACGCCGCGGGTGCGGCTTCGCGCTCGCCTTCGACGAGATACAACTCGGTACGATTGCACGTCGACAGCAGGACGCCTTCACGTGCGCCCACGAGGGCGAGCACACGGTCGAGTGTGGGGACTACTTCACGCGTGGAAAACGCCAGGCGTTCGCGCACATCGAGAGGCGCGCCATGGTGGCTCACACCCAACACGATCACCGCCATGACGCAATCCGCTCGGCCAGGGCGCCCTGCTCCACCGCGTCGCAGAACCCGTGATCGATGAGCTCTCCTGCGCGCTCGCGCCACGCATGGCCTTCGCCCGCATTGATCAGCCGCCGGCGAAGCGCGGCGAGATCGCCGAGTGCATCGCCATAGCGTGCGTCGAACCGCTCGCCGATGGCGTCACGAATGCGTTGCGCCGCGGCAGGGACGCCACCCGCGCTCACGCCGACGGTCAGCGCGCCGCGGCGATGCGCGGCCATCATCGCGAAGTTTCCGTCCTCGGAGTGATCGGCGGCGTTGAGCAACCGGCTATCGACGTCAGCGTCGCGGGCGATGCTCGCGTTCACGAGACGATCGTTCGTCGCCGCCACCACGACTTGCGCATCGGCGATGTCGCCACTCTCGTACGGACGCCGCTCCACTTCGAGCGCCTTCTCGACGATCAGCTCCTCGAGATCCGCGATCAGCTCGGGCGCGATGATGCGCACGCGCGCGCCCGCGTAGGCGAACTGCTTCGCCTTGCGCGTCGCCACTTCACCACCGCCCACGACCAGGACGCGCAGACCCTCCGCCTCGACGAGAATGGGAACGCCACTCATAGGAAACGTCCTCCGCCGTTCGTCTCCGCAACCCGGAACGCGACGTACAGCACGACGACCGCCGCGAAGCTGACACTCGAGTAGATCGCCGCTCGGCGCGCCTGCCATCCGCCGGCGACGCGTCCGAGCGCAATACCGCTGACCGCGAACCACGCGCCCATCGCCCAGATGATCTTCGGGCCGCTCACCTCGTGGTACGCGAGCGCATACGTGATCGCGAGCACGACGCCGATCGTCAGTACCAGCCAACCGACGATGGCCGCGACATGATTCACGCGATCGAGCGTCGCCAACGGTGGAAAGAAGCGATAGATCGCGCCGAACTTTCTCGACTTCAACTCGCGTCGTTCCACGAGGTACATGCAGCCGGCGCCAGCGGCGGTCGCGAACGCGGCGATCCCGACGAAGCTCAGCGCGATGTGCGCGAACAGCCACGCCGCGCGTGCACCTGCCGGTTCGACGCCGGGCACGAGCCCGATGAGGTTCGCGCAGATCGTCGGAATCGCCGCGAGCGGTGCCCCAACCAGCGTGAGGCTCACCTCCTTCGCGATGAGCTCGACGACGAGGAGCGTCGCGGCCAGCACGAAGCCGGCGAACGACAGCGACGGCCCGAGGCCCGTGAGTGGAAGCTGGCCGACGCGCTGAATGAACGCGATCAACGCCGCGGCATGCGCCAGCACGCCAACGGCGAGGATGGCGGCGACACCACGCACCGGAGCCCCCACCGGACGCGCAAACGGCGTCGCGGCAAGAGCCGCGGCGCCGATGTAGCAAGTGATGGCGATGAAGTGGGCGATCGCGGTCATGTCTATCGCCCTAATGTAATGCTCGGACTGGCGTTACGTCATTCCGCCGGGCCCGTCCGCGCACACGTGCGTCAGGGCATGCGCGCCAACAGCCGTACACTCTCGCCCACGCGAATCGCGGGCTGCTCCTGATAGATGATCCGCGCCGTCGTACCGTACGAGGTGACGCGAATCACCTGCGCGGTCGCGATCGGGACCTCGGGGATCGCCGGACGCTCGTCCTGAATCGGCTTCTCGCGCGGACGGAAGATCTCGATCTCGTCGCCGATCTTCATACCGTCGCGCACGCCAAGGTTGAACAGCACCTCGTAGTTCATCGCCGGCAACACCGCGTCGCGGTGGATTGCCTTGACCGTCGCCGTGCGCGAATCGCGGAACGGTGTCGGCTTGCCGGTTGCGCCCGCTCCCATCGTGTCGAGCGGAATGAGGCGCGCGTCGGCATCGAGCTTTCCATAGAGGGCGACAACCTCGGCGATCGCCGCCTCGCCATTGCGGGGCGCACGAACGATCTGCAGCACGGCCGTCGGGATCACGATCGTTCCGAAATCCTCGATGGACTCGCCGAGATTGTAGGTGACGAACCGCTCCCGCTCCGCGGCGATGCTGCCGACCGGCGGCACCAGCAACACCTTGTCGTACATCTGGAAGTTGGTCGTCGTGCGCTGCTGGTCGATGCCGGGGATATCGGCGCGGAACAACAGCTTGCCGGCGCCACGCGGACCCTTGTCGGGCCCAACCCACGCCGCACGAATGACGTCGCCGATTGGCACGTGTGCCGTGGGCGCCGGCGCGAGACGCGTCGCGGCGGACCGGTCCATGTGGACGGGCGCAAATACCGTCGCGCCGGCGCCCGTCCGCGGACGATCGGCGATGACCGGCGCGGCCGCTGCACCGGGCAGGCGGAGCACTTCGCCAGGATAGATCCAGTGCGGATCCTCGATCTGATCCGTGTTGAGGCGATAGATGCTCGGCCACAGGTAGGAATCGCCCAGGAAGGTCTTGGCGAGATCCCAGAGCGTGTCGCCGCGCTTGACGGTGTGAGACGCCGGCGCGTCGGCGCGGACATCCTGCGCACTGACGCTGTGAGAAGCGGCGAAGGAGATGATGGCGGCCGCCGGAATGGACCAGCCGAAACGGGAAATCTTCACGCGCTCGGGGGCTGTGGCGCCGAGAGGCAGGCGCTTGAAAGACAACGGGTTACCCTGCCGTCGGCGGCGGGGCCGCAGGAATGACGATTGGTTGGCCGAAGAGAAACCGGCCGGTCCGCGAACATAGTCACGGACCGGCCGGAACCACAACACGTGAAAGCGAACCGGTGACGCGACTTACAACTGCGCGCGCGCCCGCCGCCTCGCATCCACAGCCTCCGACTCCGCCTTCGTCTGTCGCTGACACACCCGATATGCCTCGTGCGCCTTCTCTCGCGCTGTGTTCCAGCGCACCACGTCGAACCGCGGCCCAAGTGCCCCGCGAGCGAACTCGGTGATGCTGCTGTCCTGATTCGCCGGAGGAATGCCCAACATGAGTCGCTGCTCCGCGCCCGCGGTGTCGCCTAGCACCAGCCGAGCTCTCGCGCCGATAATTCTGGCCGAGCTCCCATCATATGAGCAGCGCGCACGCCGTTCGCGAAGCGCAATCGCGGAGTCGGCCAACGCGGCGGCGCTGCGGGCGTCGCCCTGCGTCAGCGCGACATACGCGAGGGCGCTCGTCGCGTTGGCCCGCTCGAGCATGCACCACTGCACGGTGTACGATGTCGCCCCGAAGAACCTGTATTTTCCCTCAGGCCGCCTGCAATCCTTGGCCGACTCGACGCGCAGCTGTTCGATCACGTTCGGCTCCAGCGCGCGCGCCGCGGAGTCACTCCGGAGGTCGCCCACGTAGCGGGCGCCCTGACTCGCTTGAAGGCGGTCAAGCCACAGCTTCCTGGTGGCCGAGTCCCCATAGCGTTCCACGAGCATGAAGACGTCTGACTGTCGCTCCGACAGCTGGGGCGCCCGGAGATAGAGCGAATCGAACAGCGGCAGCCAGGGCCTGATCGAATCCCCGAGGTCTTTCGGCTGCCGCAGCTCCACTTCGTGCAGCACGCGACCGAGATCGTACAGCGCACGCGGATCTTCTGGATGCTCGCGGACCAGGCGCTTCGCCCACATCCCGGCCTGAGCCGGCTCCTCGATGCGGAACGCGAAGACCACCATGTCGTGAAGCTTGTCCGCATCCAATGATGTCGCAGGCCACAACTTTTCGTAGAAGCTCGCGTATCGCCTTTCCGCCGACGCGAAGAAGCGCAGGAAGCTGAACACACCCTTCTGCGTGCCATAGTCGCTCGCGAACGCCCAACCCGCCGGATGGGACGGGAAATACCGCCGGAGCGAGTCAGCGACATTCAGCCGGCGATTGTGAGCGATGGCGCCCTCACCCCATTGCGTCTCGGAGAATGTCTCCTGCGCCGAGAGCATCGCGCGCAATGACGGAGCACCCGTCCGGTCTCCGGCAATTACTGTCCACGTGAACAAGCCGTCCGTATCGGCCTCCTCACCGGTGCTGTCGACGACGCTCAACCGCATCGCGAGAAAGTCCGCGGGCAGCCGAACCTGGGCTGCGTATGATCCGTCGCGCGACGGAAGCAACGTGGCGATGGAATCGCCGAGCAGGTCGCGCGGCCACCACCGTGTGACGTTGTGCCCGGACGGCTGCGAAAATCCTCCCACGAGGACCAATCTGGGCGCTCCCTTCAACCACGCTGGCGGCTGGTACCGAATCGTGAGCAGCCCGCCGGCCACAGGACGCGCCGGTGAATAGGTCAGCCGGCTCAGCCCCGTTGCCTCGAGCGACCTTCCCGTCGGCCACGCCAGCACCGCAACGATCGCCGCGGCCGCCGCCGTCACGAGTCCCACACCGATGCGCGTCGTCCTGCGCGTCGGAATCGGCCAGTGCCTGGTCGGTAGCAGCGACGGCGCAGGCTCCCACGAGGGTGCCTCTGGCGCCGGCGTCTCGCGTGGTGCTGCAGGCACCTCCGCCGCCACGGCCAGCGCACTCGCGATGCGCGACCACAGACCCTCGGATGCCCCATCCGCCTGCACCGCGCGCGTCTCATCGCCGAGTCGGCGAATGTCGTCCACGACCTTCTGGCAGTCGGCGCATCGCACGACATGTCGACCCGCGCGTGAGCGTGCCGCGTCGAGCTCCGGCATGTCGGCATACTCCGACAACGACTCGAAGGTCGGATGGAGCATACTGAAGAATCCCGTCGTCATCGTGAGCCTCGGAGCAGGTCGCGCAGCTGGCGCCGCGCCCGGTGTAGTCGTACTTCGGAATTGGCGGTAGAGATACCGAGCAGCTCGGCGATCTCCGCGTGGTCGTAGCCCTCGACCTCCTTGAGCAGGAACACGGTTCGGTGGTCGTCGGAGAGTCGCTCGAGCGCTGTGTCGATCGACATCCGCTCGAGTGCGTGATCCGACCGCACCATCAGCGACGCCACGCCCGCGACATCGACTTCCCGGCGCCGTCGCCCGCCGCGCAACTGCATGAGCGCCTGGCGAACGGCGACGCGCCGAATCCACGCAGGGAACTGCGCAGCGGTGCCCGTAAACCCGCGCACGGCACCGGGCAGGCGGACGAACAACTCCTGCGTGACGTCCTCCGCATCCGCATGACTGCCCGTGAGACGTAGCGCGCTGCGATAGACGAGATCACCGTACTCGGAGAACAATTCCCCGAGTGCGATCATGTCATTCGCCTGGACGCGCTCGAGCCGCACGCGGAAGGCAATGGCGGGTTCCGGGTCGGCGCTCATCGCCCGATAGGAGCCGCTATTTGAGTGAGGCATGTACCCATGATGCCCGCCACCGAGCAATCCTTACACGCCAGTGACGAGCGAGACTCCCACGTGGCTCTTTCCGTGGCGGAATCGTAGACTGATTCATGACCCTGTTCGCCGCCGCGACGTGAGCATCTACGTCGAGATCCGGATCCGCGCAGCCATGGACGAGCTCTGGCAGCGAACGCAGGAGCCGGCACTCCACCAGCGATGGGACCTCCGTTTCACCGAAATCACCTACCTCCCTCGGCCCGACGAATCACAACCGCAGCGCTTTCTCTACGCGACGCGCATCGGATTCGGATTGCGCATCCGCGGCGAGGGCGAAAGCGTCGGCTCCCGCGAGGTTGACGGCGCGCGAACGTCCGCGCTGCGCTTCTGGTCGGGCGACGCCAAGTCGCTCATTCGCGAAGGAAGCGGCTACTGGCAGTACGTCCCGACCGGTGACGGAATTCGCTTTCTCACCTGGTACGACTACCGCACCCGGTTCGGTCCATTTGGCGTCGCGTTCGACGCCGTCGCGTTCAAGCCGCTGATGCGGTGGGCGACCGCCTGGAGCTTCGATTGCCTGAGGCTCTGGCTCGAGAAGGGCATCCCCCCTGAAGTCTCGCTGCAGCGCAGCGTCGTCCATGCAACCGTGCGGGTCGGCCTCGCATTCGTCTTCGCGTACCACGGGCTGGTGCCGAAGCTATTGACCCACCATCCCGACGAACTGGCGATGCTCGCCGATGGCGGCTTCTCGGCCCCCGCAGCAGTGACGACACTTCAAGTAATGGGACTGGTAGAGCTGGCGTGGGCCGGCGTGCTGGTGATGTTCTGGCACAGCCGCTGGCCGTTCACGGTGACGGGGATCGGCGTGTCTGCCGCGCTGATCGGCGTGGCCCTCCGCTCGCCACGATACCTCTCAGCGGCGTTCAACCCCGTGACACTCAACGTCTCGATCGCGCTGCTCGCGCTCATCGGGTGGATCGTCTGTCGTGACCTTCCGTCGGCGTCCCACACCGACTACGACAGACCGGCCGACGCATGACCTCCATCTACGAGCGCGCGCTCGGCTCCGACTTCAGCAGGTTGCACCCGCGCATCCAGCAACGGTTCGGCTTCTCGAGCGCCGACGGAGTCGCGTCGCTCGGATCGGGAGTGATGGAGGAGGTGTGGCATGGCCCTGCGTACACGCTGCCCTTCCTCTACGTCGGTGCGTGGCGGCGCATCATGTTCCCGGAGCGGCTCAGCAATGTGCCCTTCACCATCGAGAACTACGCGTACGTCGACTCGCTGGGCCGTGAGACCGTGACATGGGTCCGCACCTTCCACGGAAAGCGCGTTCGCCGGTTCGACGCGTACATGCTCTTCAGCGAGAGCCGCGGGTGCATCGTCGACTACCTCGGTACCCATCAGCACCTGGCCGTCGACATCGAGCTGCAGGTCGACGAGCGCGGTGGCCTCCGGCTCCGGTCCGGTGAGCAGCGGTTCTACGAAGGTCCCGTAGCCTTTCGCTTTCCGCTCATCGCCTCCGGCGTGGCGGACGTGTGCGAATGGTTCGACGACTCGGAAAACCGCTACCACATCGACGTCAACGTGCAGAATCGGCGGTGGGGTCCGCTGTTCGGTTATCGCGGCTCTTTCACGACCGAGACGAAGCATGCAGCCGAGGCGGTGCCTCCACCATCGATGCTTCCCGTTCGCACCGAGAGACGAGAGTGAATGCACGAAAACGGCGAGCGCCCGATGGCACTCGCCGTTTTTGGTTTTCCACATCGGAGCTCGGTCAGAACGGCAGGTCGTCGTCCTCGTCCGCAAGCGCGCCGGGGAAATCCTCGAAATCGTCTCCTCCCGCGCCGCTCTTTGCCTTCGCCGGAGCGGGTGCTCGCGAACGCCCATTCGCACCCTCGGCCTCGAAGTCGCCGGGAGCACGTCCACCACCGCCACCGCCGCCAGAACCGCCACCGAGCATGATCAGCTCGCGCACGTTGATCTCGGTGGAGTAGCGCGTCTGGTTCTCCTTGTCCTGCCACTGGCGATACTCGATCCGCCCTTCGATGTACAGCTTGTCGCCCTTCTTGACGTACTTCTCCACGATGTCGGCGAGCTGCGAGTTCTTGGTGTTCCACACCACGCAGCGGTGCCACTCCGTTTTCTCCTGCTTGTTCCCGCTCGCGTCATTCCACGAACGGCTGGTGGCGAGCGAAAACGTAGCGACCCGGTTGCCCCCGGTGGTCGACCGAACCTCGGGGTCATTCCCCAGGTTTCCAATCAACGTGACCTTGTTCAAGCTCCGGCTCATACCCTCCTCCCTGGACGAGATGTCAATGCCTCGCCCACACGCTAAAGATAAAGTCCAATCGTGCACCACCAATTTACCGCACCAGTCCGCGAAATACCGCTACTCAACAACTTACACCATTGACCTCATGTAACACTTTACTTCAAGCCGGATTGATTTCGCGCTTGAGCAGCAGCGCATCCTCGGTTGGATTCCGGTAGTAGCCGCGTCGGCGCCCCACCTGGCGAAACGCCCGCGACTCATAGAGCGAACGGGCCGCCGCGTTCGATTCGCGTACCTCGAGGTAGACCGACAACACCCCCCGCTGAGCCAACTCGTCGGTGACCCGGTCCAGCAGGAGTCCGCCAACCCTTCGCCGGCGCGCGTCCCGCGACACCGCGATGTTCGCGATCTCCGCCTCCTCCGCCAACAGCAGTGCTATAACGTAGCCCAGCAGCGACCCCTCGCCAGTCTCGCCGGTCTCCACATTCCTCTCCTCCACCGCGACGAGGAAGCGCATCCCGTCGAACTCCAGGGAAGTCAGGAACGAGTCGGCGCTCCACGGGTCGGCGAACGAATCACGCTCGATGCGCAGCACCTCAGGAATGTCCTCCTGCTCCGCCGGCCGGACGACCAGCGTCGCGTCGTTCACCGCGCGTCGAGCGAACGTCCGTGCGCCGCCTCCCACTTCACCTGTGCTTCCGCGAGACGACCGTAGCCCGGCTCCCATGCTGCCAAGTCGGCTGGGGCCGTCGCGCCAATCAGCTTTGTGATGCGCACCGCGGCGCTGGCA
>JBDSML010000119.1:0-23122 GCA_039915865.1 Gemmatimonadaceae bacterium
AAGTCGACGCGGGCTTCGCGCGCATCATTCGGCGCGAACGCGCGAACGGTCCAGAGAAACGGTGCGACGTCTCGTCCGCGAACGAGCGCGTTGAGCGAATCATGTCCGCCACCGGCTAACTCGACGAACGTGCGCAGCGAGTCGTTGCCGTGAAAGCGCACCGCTGTGCGAGCGCCGGACGGTGCGATCTGGTGGGCGCGAAAGAACGAATCGGCGCGAGAGAGTGCCACGTCGCGCGTGAGCGTTTGCTCGAGCGCGATGATCGGCAGTGCGCGTGGAAAGAGCCACAAACCAGTCGCCGCGGCGCCAATGGCGACCGCGGCGATGAGGAGCGCAATCCGCGTCCCGCGACTCACGACATCACCACGCAATCTGCGGCGAGCGGTAGTAGTTCACACCGAGGTAGAGCCAGCGCGGCGCGTGTGCCGCGAGGCGCTCACGGAAACTCTCCCAGTTGCGTACCGACTGCGGCGTCCAGCCCACTTCAGCGATCGCCTGGAGGCGAGGCACCGCGAGATACTGCACCGCCGAGATGTTGCGCACCGTCTCGCTCCACATCGGAGCCTCGACGCCGAGGATGTCGCTCTCGTTCACGCGCTTCACGTAGACGCCGGGATCGAAGTCGTAGGCGTCGCGCACTTCGATGATCGCGGCCCACGTCAGGCCGAGCTCGGTGTCCTTCGTGTACTTCATGTCGAGGTACGTCTTTCGTGCGCCGGAGACGATGACCTTGCCGCCTGGGTGCAGCGCCCCGGGAAGCGAGTCGTTGCGCCATTGCTGGAGGACCGAGCCGCTCTTCAATCGCGACTGGAGAATTTCCTCCCATCCAACGACTTGCTTGCCGTGCTTGTTCACGATGTCCTGCACGCGTTCGACGAACAACGCGTACTGCGCGGGCTTGAGGACATGGACTTCATCGCCGCCCATGTGGAAATAGGGCCCGGGTGTCATCGCGGCAATCTCGCGAACGATGTCGTCGATCAACGCGTACGATCCTTCGTTGTCGACGCAGAACGTGCTCCACCCGACGTCCGTACCGGTGTAGAGCACCGAGGGACGCGTGCTGCAGCTGAGCGCCGGAAAGGCAGACAACGCAGCGTTGGTGTGGCCCGGCATGTCGATTTCAGGGACGATCATGACGTGCCGGTCCTGCGCGTAGCGGACGATGTCGGCGTAGTCCGCCTGCGTATAGAAGCCACCGGGTCCGCCGCCGACCTGCGTCTTGCTGCCGACGGCCGTGAGCTCTGGACGCGACTTGATCTCGATGCGCCAGCCCTGATCGTCGGAGAGATGCAGGTGCAGCACGTTGAGCTTGTACAGCGCGAGGAGGTCGATGTACTGCTTCACTTCGTCGACGGTGAAGAAATGCCGGGCGACGTCGAGCATCGCTCCGCGCCACGCGAACCGCGGTTGATCGCTGATCGTCAGTGCAGGAATCGTCCAGCGAACGGTCGAGATCTTCATGTCGGACTCGATCGCCGCCGGCAGCAGTTGGCGAATCGTCTGCGTGGCGCGAAAGAGTCCAGCGGGCCGATACGCCACGACGCGCACGGAGTCGTGCGTCACCGTGAGATCGTAGCCTTCGTCGCCGAGCGCGGCGCGGTCGGCAGCGAGGCGGAGTGCGATGCTGCCGACTCCTCCCGATGACGCGACGGCAATCGGGAATCCAGTCGAGGGACGCAGCGTCGCGGCGAGCAACTCGGCCGTACGCGCGGCGTCGGCATTCGAGCCGTCGACGACGATACTGGTCGTCGCAGCGATGGTGAACGGATCGCCCCCACTCATGCTCATCGACGCGGGCGCGGGCACGAGCCTCGGCGCAGATGACGTGACGGGTAACGGCGCGGTGGTCGGCGCGGTCGAGCCGCAACCGGCGACGAGTGCCGCGCTACACAGCGCGAGCGTCGCGAGGCGGCGGTGTAGCGACGACGAACCGGCGAATCGACTCTTCATGTAGTGCAGCTCCGTCGCAGAGTGGTGGGGACACCTGTCGGCGGTCAGCGCAGGCTGGTGCTGGCCGTGCGTTAATCATGGCCGGACGCTCGGAGGTGCGTAACCCACCCTGCTGCTTCGGTGTCCGTCAGCGCTTCGGCCGCCGGACGGCCCGCACCTTTCCACTCTTTCCACCACCGCAGAAGAACTGCTCGCCGCCGTCGGACTCGAGGCCCGAAACGAACACGCCGGGCGGCATCTCGACCTTTTCCAGGACTTCTCCAGTGGCGGGGTCGATATGCCGCACGTCGCTCTCGTCGCCTTCCCAGGTGGCGTGCCAGAGCTCTCCGTCCACCCATGATACGCCGGTGACGAATCGGTTGGACTCGATGGTGCGAAGGATCGCGCCCGTCTCCGGATCGACCTGGTGGATCTTCCGTCCGCGATGCTCGCCCACCCAGAGCGTTCCTTCAGCCCAGGCGAGTCCGGAGTCGCCGCCATTGCCGGGCGCCGGAATCGTGGCCAGAACCCGTCCCGTCTTCGGATCGATCTTGAGAATGCGATCTTCGGCGATCTGAAAGAGGTGCTCGCCGTCGTACGCCGTCCCTGCGTGTGCGGCGACCTCGAGCGAGCGCACCACTGCTCCGCTCACCGGATCGAACGCGGTCAGCTTGTTTCCGGCAGCGAACCAGACGTGTTCACCGTCGTAGCTGACGCCACCAACATTGTCCGACCCGGAAAAGGGCCCGTACTCACGCACGATTTCGGCAGTTGAACGACGCATGCGTCAATCGTAGCCAATCGGGAGCGGAGCGGGGAGTAACAAGGTCGTCGTGAATCCCATCACGGGCGGCGTCATCCAGCGACGCGCACGCGCGCGACCGAACGACTGCACCTTGCCGGCCGCCGCAAGCGCGTCGAGCGCTCGCTGGACGGTGCGCTGGCTCATTCCAAGCGCGACCGCAAGCGCGGAGCTGGACCACGATTCACCATCGCCGAGGAAGGCGAGTACGGCGGCATGCTCCTCGTCGACGGGGCGGGCGAGGACGACGACCTGTCGTGCACGCCGGGGTGCCAGCTCGAAACCACGCTTGGTCGCGTTGACGTCGGCAAGCGGTCGAAGCATCGTACGAAGCCGACCCATTTCGACGCGCAATCTCGCGCGATGCGATTCGTCGGTGAACTTCGATCCGAAGGCGCGCGCGATGAGCGTTTCCCTCGATGCGTCTTCCGGCCACGCTTCCGCCAACGTGCGCGCGAGGGCGAACAACACCGGACGCGTCGCAAGTGAAACCACGGTGTCGTCGTGGCGCACGGCATGACGTAGTGCGTCCACGACGAATGCATCCGACGCCAGCAATGCTTCCACCTCTTCGAGCAACAGGGGTCGCTCGTCGCCATTGGCAATCAGGCGTGCGGCAGGCGTGTTCAGCATGAGGAGCGCGCTCTCGACCTCCGCCGCGAGCGCCGGGATGCCAGCGCGGCGTACGGCATGCTCGGCTCGAGCGAGGGCAGCGCGGGCCTCCTTCGTCTTCAATCGTCGCACGGCGATTCCCGCGACGACCAGCTCGTAGGCCGTCCTCGACGCAGGAGGAAGCGGTTCGGGGTCGACTTCGGCCAGCGTACGCTCGGCTTCGTCGATGCGGCCAATCAGGAGAAGGCGCCTGACCTCGAGATAGCGCGCGTGGGCGACGTTGACGCGATCGCCATGTGCTTCGAGTGTCGCTCGTGCCGAGTCGAGCGCTTTCACCGGCCACCCCAGGTCGCGTGAGACGAGTGCGATCTCCGCCTCGGCGACTACGCATCTCGCACGATCCACGGCCTCCTTCGGACCGAAGGCACGCGCCGCGCGTCGCAGAAGTGCCTTCGCTCGAACGAGATCGCCGAGCTGCGCCATCGCGATGCCACGCAGCGCGAGCGCGGGCGCGTCGTCGCGCAGGGCGACGCGCTTCAGTGCGCCGATAGGATCGCCCGCGGCAAGTGCGCGTGCCGCGGCCGTGATCAACGAGTCCATCGAAATCCCGTCACACTTGTAACTCTCACTCGTTCGATGCCCAGGGCTAAGTCTATCTCGTCACCAACAACCACCAAGTCTTGCGCACTGCAGGAAGGAGAGAACGACGATGACGAAGCACACCACCGGGACACGCAATGAGTGGCTCGCGGCGCGGGTCGAGCTGCTCGAGGCGGAGAAGGAACTGACGCGTCGCAGCGACGAACTGACGCAGCGGCGACAGGAACTGCCGTGGGTTCGGCTCGACAAGAACTATCGATTCGACACTGACGAGGGGACCGTCTCGCTGCCGGATCTCTTCCGTGGCCGCTCACAGCTCCTCGCCTACCATTTCATGTTCGGGCCTGACTACACCGCCGGATGTCCGTCCTGCTCGTCGATCGCGGACGGGTTCAACGGCGTCGCCGTCCACCTCGAGAATCATGATGTCGCCCTGACGGCGGTGTCGCGTGCGCCGCTCGTCAAGCTGCAAGCGTTCAAGCAGCGGATGGGATGGACGTTTCCGTGGGCGTCCGCGCACGATACCGACTTCAACTTCGACTACAGCTCGACGTTCACCGAGGAACAGCAGCGCGACGGCATCGAGTACAACTATCGGCGCGAGGCACCGACGCGCGACTCACTCGCCGGAAAGACCGTGCAGGAGTGGCACCTGCGCGGGAGTGAGACGCCCGTCGGGCAGATCGCGGCCATGACGGGCACCGACGTCGCGACGTACACACGCCAGCGACCCGGCATCAGCGCATTCGTCCTCGAGGACGGCGTCGTGTACCACACCTATTCCTCCTACGCACGCGGCGTCGACAGCCTCTGGGGGATGTATCAGTGGCTGGACCGCGCACCGAAGGGACGCAACGAGACGGGCGTGTGGTGGCGTCATCACGACGCATACGCGAAGGCCTGACGAACGATGAACGACATGATGTGGATGCGGATGCCGGGTCAGACGTGGCCCGGTGTCGCAGCATCGTTCGTCGGCATGTGGACGGTCATGATGGTCACCATGATGCTGCCGGCGTTGGTGCCGATGCTGTGGCGCTACCGTGCAGCTGTACGAAAAACATTGCGGGCACTGCTGCGTCGCGCTGATGACGATCCCGCTCATACTCGGCGTCATGGACCTTCGCTTGATGGCTGGCGTGGCGGCAGCCCTCACCGCCGAACGTCTCGCGCCGGCCGGTGTGCGCGTCGCACGGGCTACCGGGGTGATGATCGTCGGAGTTGCACTACTCCTGATCGCACAAGCGACTTATCGGTGATCGTGGTTCAGGTCGTGCGCCGCTCGACGTTCATGCCAGCGCGTCGCGACAATACTTCAGTGCCCGCGCAATTTCCGTCATGCGATCGGAACCTGCCGGCACGGGGTACTCGAACTCGACCGTCGCCTGCATTGGCCACCCGTTGTCGCGGATCATGCGAAGTACTTCGACGATGGGGGTGTCGCCGGTTCCGAACGGAACGTTGGGGCCGTCGTGGAGTTTCCGGTCCTTGATGTGTACGTGCGTGATGCGATCGTGGTGCTTCCGGATGAATTCCACTGGTGAGTAATCGTTGCCGGCGATGAAGTGCCCGATGTCCACGTTGGCGCCGTTGTGTTGCGCCAGCGAAAAGGCGTGTTCCCAGATCGCAGGCGTTACGTGGGTGTGTCCGTGATACCCGACCATCAGCTGGTGCTTGTCGGCAAACCGCCCGACGCGCCGGAGGTCGTCGTCCTGGGTCGAGATCTCGCAGGAAATGGCTCGCGCGCCGAGCGCCTTCGCCAGCGCAAAGGCGAAATCGAGCTCGCCATCTACCATCGCGTAGATGTTGTCGAACTTGACGATCTCGATCAGCACGCCGGCGTCTTCGTATTTCTTGCGGAGCGCCTTCGCTCCGTTCGGGTCCGTGTTGAGCCGCCAATCGCGGAGGCGTTCCGCATTGCCTTTCGCCATTGCCGCGGCTGCCGCCCGCGCTGCGGAGTCGACCGCAGCGGTCCTCGGCGTCGGCAGCGGTGCGCCGAGGAACGTCTCCACAGGTTGCGACCGCAGCTCCAGGGCAGTCACGCCAAGCAGGAGACAATTCTTCAGCACGTCGTCGCCACTCATCGCGTTGTTGCCGAAGCTGTACGGAACGTTGAGGCCGATTCGTACGCCGCCCACTCTCACGACGGCGGCATCGAGCGGGCGGAATGCGGAAAGGAGCTTGGCGGCTGGAAGGCTCAGCACTGCCAACCTGGTGAATTCGCGACGACTGTAGTGTGTCATTGGATGTCTCGGGTTGAACTGCTCAGAAAGTCGATCGCGAACGCAACGACGTCAACGTCACCGGTCCGGCGAGTCCAGACGGCTTCGGCGCCCACGTCGCCATTCACGATCGACGGCACGTCCGGCGCGCTGACGCCATTCGGCCCCGACGTTCCCTTGCCCTCGCGTGCTGTCCACCTCAGTGGGAATGCAGCGGGCACGCACGTGCTGCTCGCGCACAACGATCCCAGCGGCGTCACCGTCATCGCGCTCGAGCCCAACGGCGCGCTCGATCGCGACGTCGTGCAGCCGACGCCGGTGGACGTCGGCGTCTTCGCGCATCAGGTGCTCACCGACGCCGTGTCTGACAGCATCGTGTTTCTCGTGACGAGAGGCATTGCCCCAGCTCCCACTACACCCGAAAAGCCCGGCGCGATCAAGGAGTTCCGGTTCGTGAACGGCGTCCTTGCGAAAGTCGGAAACGTTGCGCCGGCGGGCGGCTTCGGATTCCAGGCGCGCAACCTGGACTTCCACCCGACGAAGCCGCGGGTGTCGACGCTCCGCCCGCCACAGGCGTGACGCAAACCGCGGGCGCGATCGTCATGCATCCCAGTGGGAAGTTTCTTTACGCCATCAACCGTGCGTCAGGGCAGGTCGTGCACGACGGCGTGCGCGTATCTGCCGGCAGCAGCAACAGCGTCGCCGTATTCGCGATCGACGTCACTGTGCGCGATGGCAGCGGAGTGCGCACTCTCCCGGCAAGCATCGCGCTCTTCCGCATCGGCGACGACGGCCGGCCGGTCTTCGCGCGAAGCTACGATGTCGAGACAGGTCCGCAGAAGAACTTGCTGTGGGTCGGGTTCGTCGCGCTGCCTTAGGTCGAGCGGTCTAGCATCCCCAGATCGAGGGATCGAGCGGACCGAGACGCGCCATTCGCGTCAGTCGATAGGGACCCGCATCGAGCTCCGTGCCGACCTGCGAAACCGGAGCGATCTGGAGCACCATGTGCAGCGAGTCGCCCTGACGCCACTCCACCTTCGACTCGCTGCAGCGGTGAGGACTCCCGAATCTGGTCGTGAGTTCGCCTTCGGCCTGCGAGAACACGCTCGCCTGCGCGGCCGGCGTCACCGTCCACGTGTTGTACAACTCGACGACCATGCTGTCCGCATCGATCTCGGCGCTTTCCGTCGAATCACCGACTGCCGTCGTGCACGTCTGATAGGGCGGGTGAAAGAAGATCGTCTCGTATGTGCGAGCGGACTTACCGCACGCGGCGGTGGCGTGCTGCGTCATGAGCTCGGCCAAGGGCCCGTGCGGCGCGCTGGCTGCCGTCACCTTGTGCTCACCAGAGCACCCGAGCAGAACGCCGGCGGCGATGATCGCAGGAAGTCGCATGGGCGATCGAGGGGTCTGCAGCATATCTGGTTCCTCCACGAGAAGGCGATGGATCACGCGAGCAGGTGGAAGATATCAGTGCGCGGTGTGCTGCCGTCCTTCCAATGCCCGTACACCTCTTGTCGCGGACCGGCGCGACGGCACTCGTGCACGCGACAATGCTCGTTCGACGTCTCCATGAAACCCCAAACGATCAACCATTCAATTCAAATACTCGAGAGTGATGCAGGACACCGACGCATTCCTGCTCGGCGCCGCACCTATGTCATGCACGCCGAGGCCTTCGAGCCGGCCGGAAGGCAATTTCTTTGTCGACATGATGAGCGCACCGAAGAAGTACGTCGACCGACGGCGTGCATGCGACGTTCAGCTTGACGTCCGCGACACCGTATCCGAGCGGCGTAGTCGGCCTGCACCACGTGCGTCAGCGGAGCTGAGGCCACTGGCGCCAGGCGATCGTCCTGGCAAGCGATTCCCCGGACAACGGTGCCCAGAGTCATCTGTTTACCGCGACGCACCTGAAGCTCGCGTGTCCGCTTTCCCCGAGCCACCGCGTACGTATGAAGTGACCATTCTCCTCACCCGCCCATGAGCCGCCGGGCGCATCTCCAGAAGCCGGTACGAAGCGTCGCAGTAGCGGCTCGAGATCGGCAACATATCTTGAGCGAACAGACGCAAGCGAGCGAAGTCGCTCCTCGGACTCTCACAAGCAGCTTCAGCCCCGGCGACCGTACCCTCGACGCTCGCCGGACGAGTAGCCGCGATCTGCCTCGGCGCTACGCGCCGTACAATGTCGACGTGCTATCCGTGTCAGCCGCTGAAATGCAATCCGCGATCGAGCGACCACGCGACGTGAACGACGACCGCACGAGCGTCACCGAGCTGCTCGCCGACCTCCGCGCCGGTCGCCCCGATGCGTTCGACCGCATCCTGCCGCTCGTCTACCACGAGCTCCGTCGCACCGCACGACGCGAGCTCGCCGTGCGCCCCAGCGACACGCTGTCCACCACCGCGCTGGTGCACGAGCTCTACCTCAAGTTCTCCAACTCGCGACACGCCGACTGGCACACCCGCGCGCACTTTCTCGGCGTCGCGGCTGTCGCGATGCGCCACATCCTCGTGGACCGCGCACGTCGCCGTACGGCCGAAAAGCGCGGCGGAGGGAATCGCGCGATCACCCTCGACGACGCGCTGGTGGCCATCGACAACCAGGCCGAATCACTCCTCGAGCTGCACGAAGCGCTCGATCATCTCGCGACGCTCAACCCTCGCCTCGCACGTGTGGTCGAGTGCCGTTTCTTCGGAGAGATGACCGAACAGGAGACGGCGGAAGCACTCGGCGTCACCGAACGCACCGTGCGCCGCGACTGGGTCAAGGCGCGCGGGCTGCTCTACCAGTCGCTCGGCGCAGAATTCACGCGTGATGCCGATCCTGCCGGCGGTTCGCCGTTGACCGGCTGACGATGGGATCGATCTCACGCGCCAGATGGAGTGTGCTCGAGCCATTGCTGGATGCCGCGCTCGAGCTCGAGCCGTCGAGGCGATCCGCGTTCGTCGACGAGGCGTGCAGCACGGATGCAGCGCTCCGTGCCGAAATCACCGCGCTGATCCTCGCTTGTGAACGCGGACAGAGGCTCCTCTCCACTCCCGCGACGGTCGCCTTCGCGCCGCTGCTCGCGGAGTCGACGCCGCCGCTTCCCGACCAACTCGGAGGGCGCTACCACATCGTTCGCGAGATCGGCCGAGGCGGGATGGCCACGGTGCATCTGGCGGACGATCCGAAGCATGGGCGGCAGGTTGCGGTGAAGGTGCTGCACAGCGAGGTGGCGCGGATCATCGGGCGCGAGCGCTTCATCCGCGAAATCGAGATCGCGGCGAGCCTCTCGCACCCGCACATCCTCCCGCTGCACGACTCGGGCGAAGTGCTCTCGGGGCAGAGCGGCGAGCATTCGTTCCTCTATTTCGTGTCGCCGTTCGCGGCCGGTGAGTCGCTGCGCGATCTGCTCCGGCGAAAGCGCATGGATGTGAGCGAAGCCGTTCGTCTCGGGCGCGAGATCGCCCTCGCGCTCGACTACGCACATCGGCAGGGCGTCATTCATCTCGACATCAAGCCGGGCAACATCCTCTTGCAGGAGGGACACGCCGTCATCGCGGACTTCGGGATCGCGCGGGCGATGTCGGGTGCCGGAGACGATTCAGCTGCCGCATCGATGCCGCTCATGGGTACCCCGTCATACATGAGCCCCGAGCAAGCGATTGGAGCGGCGGACGTCGACGCGCGCAGCGACATCTACTCGCTCGGCTGCGTGCTCTACGAGATGGTCACCGGTGTGCGGCCGTTCGCGCACGACGCATTGACGTCCGCGCGAAACGAGACATCGCTGCCGCGCGATCCAGCGACGTTGAACCACGCTGTCTCGCGCGAGCTCAGCGCGGTGATCATGCGGGCGATGGCGCCGGCGCGCGAGCACCGCTTCGAGACGGCAGACACACTGGCGCAAGCGCTCGACGCGGGTGGCCGCGGAAACAAGGTGCGACTCTGGCGCCATAAATCCGCCGCGATTGCCGGCGGGATCGTCGCCGTCATCGCCGCATCGCTGGTGGCGTTCACGTTGCGAAGCGCCTCGAGCCTCGACGAGAACCTCATCGCCGTGGCGCCATTCGACGTCGCTGCGCCGTCACTCGTCCTGTGGAAAGAGGGAATGGTCGACGTTCTGTCGCGGAATCTCGACGGCGCCGGCGCACTGCGGACGGTGCCGGCCACTATCGTCGTGCGTCGCTGGCAGGGCCGCGCCGACGCACAGTCAGCGCGCGCGCTGGGAGAGCGAACCGGCGCGCGTCTCGTGCTCTACGGCGGACTGCTGACCGCGGGCGATTCCGTCCGCGCCACGGCCGTGCTGCTCGACGCAACGAGCGGACGCGTTGTCGCCGAGGTGGAGCGACGCGACCTCGCGACGCGGATGGATCGTCTCTCGGATTCGCTCACCGTCGCCGTGCTGCGCGAGCTCGGAGGATTGCGTCACACCGAGATGGCCCGCGCGACATCGTGGCCAACGACGTCGATGCCGGCGCTCAAGGCCTATCTGCAGGGCGAGCAGTTCTACCGCGCGGCGCGATGGGACTCGGCACAGGTGCACTTCGACCGTGCGCTGACGCTCGATACCACGTTCGCTCTCGCCTACCACCGCCTCGCGGCCGTGCTGCGATGGCGCGACCTGAAGGAGCTGCCCGATTCCGCGCCGTATCTGTTGATGCAGCGTACGAGTCGCTTTCCGCGAGGACTCGGTCCACGCGAACGCCTGCTTGCCACCATCGATTCACTGTCGGCGGAGACGTATTTCGCCTGGAGACGCGGGCTGTTGCATTCGCATGACATCGAGGAGCAGAGAGTCGGCCGGCGGCTGCTGTCGACGCTCGGCGACGGACTGCTGCGATATCCGAATGATCCGGAGCTGTGGTTGCTCCTTGCGGAAGCGCGGTCGCAGTTCGACACGGACCTCGAGGAGGGCGAGCACGATGATCGCTCCATTCTCGACCTCTACGATCACGCGATTGCGCTCGACTCGGGTTTCGCGCCCGCCTACGTGAGGCCGATCGCGCTCGCGGCGTATCTCGACGGTGCGGAGCGTGCGCGTCGTTACACGGGTGCGTATCTCGCCCTCGAGCCGACGGGTCCGTATTCGCAGGTCATCCGGCTCGACGATCTCCTGCTCGATCCCGCGCGCGCGCCGGCGGTCGACGTCGCTCGCCTCGTCGATACGCTACCGGCCGCCGGGCTGTGCGAAGCGACGAAGCTGTTGCGCCACGTGCCCGACGCGTCGGAGATCGTCGTTCGCATCGCGCGGGAGCTCGCCAGCCGTCGGGCACAGTCGCCGGCGGCAGCGCCGCTGCCCTCATGCGCATTCATGGAGGCCGTGGATGGACTGCAGTTCCGCGGCCATCTACGCGAGGCGCGAAACGTCGCCTTGTCGCACGCGCATTGGCTTCGCACAGACGTGATGTACAACATGTCGCGCTTCGACATGCTTCCGAAGGACACAAGCCGCGCCGAATTCGCGCGCATACTGTCGCTGGCACCGGCCATCATGCTGACGAAGCTGTTCGGCTGGTGGGCAGCGGAAGGCGACACCGCCGCCATTCAGACATATGTGAAGGCCAATGCTCCCGTCGCGCGGCCGCTGCTGCAGGTCGAGGTCCTGCGGCGCCAATCGAAGGTCGTGGCGGGGCATGCATATCTCGCACTGGCGCGACACGATACCGCCTCCGCGCTTCGGCAGCTGCTCGCGGCGAAGGACACGCTCGACGAATGCTGGTACCACAATCGGATCGCGATCGTGCGGTTGTTGGTCGCCACCGGACGGTATGACGCGGCAGCGGATCGGCTCGGACGTCGTTGGCCCGGATCCAGCGAGTGCGGCGACGGATTCTCCGACGTGATGTGGACGATGGACCGTGCTCGCATCTTCGAGCGCGTCGGTCGTCACGAGGAAGCGGTGGCGAATTATGCCTTCGTCGCGGATGCATGGCGCACCGCCGATCCGGAATTGCAGGGAGTCGTGCGCGAATCGCACGAGGCACTCGCGCGACTCGGCCTGCGGCGCAGAGAACGACAATCGACGCCCGCGCCAATCCGAACCGTCGCACGCTGATGTCGAACACACGAAGGGCTCGGCCACCTTGGCCGAGCCCTTCGTCGATTACGCGCGTGTCCGCATTCCGTGAGCCTCTGCGTCTTGAGAGCACAACTCTCCAAACCATCAAGCTCGCCATCGAGGAGCGCTCGTCATGAGATGCAGTCGTACGACCACAATGTGGTTTACCATCGGTATTGCCATCTTCGTTGCCAATGTGGCGTGGGGCCAGAGTACCGGAACGCTGACAGGCCGCGTGACCGGTCCCGCGGGCGAAGCATTGCCAGGCGCGGCGATCTCCGCGACACCAACATATCGTCGAACGGTCGCTCGATCGGACGGCACCTATCGCCTCGCCCTTCCCGCTGGCCGATATGAAGTGCGCGCGCGGCTCCTCGGCTACGCGGAGCGCGTCGACTCCGTCACCATCGCTGTCGACGCAACCACGACGCATGATTTTCGCATCGAGCGGAGGGTCACGAGTCTCGAGACGGTCGCGATCGTCGGCACGCGTGGTCAGGCACGGACGGTCATCTCGGCGCCGGTGCCGATCGACGTGCTCTCTGCGGCCGAGATTCAGCAGTCGGGCCGGACCGAGACCGCGCAGATGATCCAGGCAGTCGCGCCGTCGTTCAACTTTCCGCGCGCCACGGTCGCCGATGGTACGGATCACATCCGGCCGGCATCGCTTCGCGGTCTGTCGCCCGACCAGGCGCTGATTCTCATCAACGGCAAACGTCGTCATCCGAGTGCGCTCGTGAACCTGAACGGTTTCGTCGGCCGTGGTTCGCAGGCGGTCGACCTCAACGCGATTCCAGCGAGCATGATCGATCGCATCGAGATCCTCCGCGATGGCGCCGCTGCGCAGTATGGATCGGACGCGATCGCTGGCGTCATCAACATCGTGCTGAAGAGCAATGCACCGGGCGCATTCAGCCTTCAGGCCGGACGCAACGTCACGACGTACAATCGCGACGCGACGTCGGTGCTCGCGTTTCCGGGCCAGACGTCGCCCATCGGAGTTCACGACGGCGACGTCGTCACCTCGTCGCTGAACTATGGGTTGTCGCTCGGGCGTGACGGCTACCTCCAGTTCGGCGGAGAAGTGCGCGACAGGGCAGGCACCAATCGCACCCTGGCCGACGCACGACCGCAATACTTCGCGGGCGATCCGCGCAATGCCAACCCTCCGCGCATCAACACCTGGCAGGGCGACTCGTACAACCACGACACGCAGCTCTTCCTGAACGGCGGACAGACATTCGCCAATGGTGTCGAGCTGTATGGCTTCGGTGGATACGGAAAGCGTCGCGGCGCATCGGCTGGACAGTTTCGCCGGCCGAACGACGATCGCACCGTGCGCTCACTTTATCCCGACGGTTTCCTCCCGTTCATCAAGTCCGATATCTCCGACGCGTCGGTGACGGCGGGCTTCAAGGGCGACACACGTGGCTGGAAGTGGGATCTCGGCACGGTGCTCGGCCGCAACGTCTTCGCGTTCGGCGTGGACAACAGCGAGAACGTGTCGCTGGGCAACAGCTCGCGGACGTCGTTCGATGCGGGTGAACTGAATGCCGGCCAGTCGACCACGACGCTCGACCTGTCGCGCGACGTCAACGGTCCCTGGCGCTCACCAATTCGCGTCGCAGTGGGTGCTGAATTCCGCGCCGAGCGGTATGCGATCGCGGCGGGGGAGCCTGATTCCTACCGCGACGGTGGCGTCAAGGTTCTCGACGCCAACGGTGTGCCGACGACGCGTCTCGCCGCGCTGGGCTCACAGGTATTCCCCGGGTTTCGGCCGAGCGATGCGGGAGCGCACAGCCGGCGGAATGGTGCGGCGTATGTCGACGTCGAGAGCGACCTGACGTCGAAGCTGTTGATCGGACTTGCCGGACGCGTGGAGAAGTACAGCGACTTCGGTACGACATCCAACGGCAAGGTCGCTGCACGCCTCGAGCTCGTGAAGGGCGTGGCGCTGCGCGGTGCCGCGAGCACCGGGTTTCGCGCGCCGTCGCTCGGACAGGAATTCTTCTCGTCGACCGCGACGAATTTCGTCGCCGGCGTGCCCTTCGACATCCGCACGTTCCCGGTGAATACGGCAGAGGCACGCGTGCTCGGCGCAACTGACCTGAAGCCGGAACGATCGAGGAACCTGAGCGGTGGTATCGCGATCGAGCCGGCGCGCGGGCTCGCACTCACCGCCGACTACTACCAGATCAAGATCGACGATCGAATCGTCCTGTCCGACAATTTCATCGGAGCGGCAATTCAGACGCTGTTCGACAGCGCCGGGCTGCACGGTGTGAGCGGCGGTCGCTTCTTCTCGAATGCGATCGACACACGGTCGAACGGTGTAGATGTCGTCGCGAGCTACGGCATGACGATCGGTGCCAGCAGCTCGCTGCGTCTCACGTCGGGATACAACCACAATGTGGTGACCGTCACGCGCGTGGACTCCACGCCGGCCAAGCTGAGGGCATTCCAGGAGAACCTGTTCGGTCGCGTCGAGCGCACGCGCATCGAGCGAGGCAATCCTCGCGACAACTTCTATCTGTCGGGGAGCTACTCGACAGGTCCGCTCGGGCTCACCGCGAGGACACAGCGCTACGGTGCGGTCAGCGTTGCCGGCGCGACGCCGACGAACGCCACGGGTACACTCGACCAGACGTACGGGGCGAAGTGGATCACCGACCTCGGCGTGACGTACACCCTGCTGTCGCGCTACTCGATGACCGTCGGTGCCGACAACGTGTTCGATATCTACCCCGACAGAAACCTGAATCCCGGCGATCCGGCGACGTCGAATGGCGGACTCTCCAACTTCGGGCTCTTCCCGTACAACGGTATCTCGCCGTTCGGCTTCAACGGGCGCTTCGTCTACACGAAGCTCTCCGTCGGGCTGTAAGCGACGCGTCTCGATGGGCAGCGCATCGCTGCCACTCCCAAATACGTCCAACAACGAGGATTCACGAGTGATGAAGATCAGCAAGCGACTATTCCTGTGCGCCGCCCTCATTCCATTCGGATGGGCCGCGGCATGCGACAGCGACGATGCCACTTCGCCGGCGCCCGTAGCTCTGCCGGCCGACGTACTCGCGCTTCGTACCGCGCTCGATCCGTTCTCCAGCCTGGCGCTTGCCAAGCAGGCCGGCTACAACACCGCCATCACGGACTGCATGTCGAACGGCGATGAAGGCGCGATGGGCGTGCACTTCGGTAACACGACCCTCATCGACGGAACTGCCGACGCGCTCCATCCCGAAGCGTTGATCTACGAGCCAGGCACGAACGGCGAGATGAGTCTCGTCGGTGTCGAGTTTCTCGTGCCGTTCGCGGTGCTGCCGAAGACCGCTGCTGCCCCCGTGCTCTTTGGGCAGAAATTCCAGCAGAACGACGTCTTCGGCGTCTGGGCGCTGCACGTATGGACGCATCGCACGAACCCCAGTGGGCTGTTCGCCACCTGGAATCCACGCGTGCATTGCTGACGATGCATACCACGTGGCCAGGTCTTCAGCGCACGGCTACGGTCCGACGACGAGCTTCTGCACACTCGCACCAGCGCGCGCCGAGAGACCAGTGTCGTTGATGATGTGCGCAATGGTGCCTTTGCCGCCGCCGAGTGAGACGGTGACCATGTCGTGAAATCGCACGTTCGGAGTGACGGGCACTTCGAACGCGCGATCGGCCACGACGCCCGGATTCCTGTTGAAGAAGCAATAGCTGCCGAGTCCCCACGCTTCATGGCTGGTCACCGACGGGGCCACCTGATACGCGGCGAACCCCCGCGTCGAACCGTTCATCCACGCACTCTGCTCCGGGGGATCGTACGGCATCTCGTTCTGGTAGAAATACGTGCGCCCGCCATTGCCGTTCCATCGCACCTGATATCCCTGGTAGTGCTCGACGAACAATCCGTACATGGTCACGTGGGTGCCGTTCACGACGAGGCCAGTCTCAGCGGTGTTCGATGTCCAGCTGACGCCGGATCCATGATCGGCGCGCCAGAGCCACAGGTGATCGCCGATCACGTCGTGGCTGTTGATCTGCACCGACTCCGTCGCCTTCCCGACACCAGCGCCGCCGACGCGCACGAAGACATCACTGAGCAGTGTCGGATTGGAGGCATGATCCATCGACGAACCCGGCGCGCCGACCTGCACGAGGACTGGTGAGTTCGTTGGGCCAGCTTCCACGAGGATACCGGCGACGATCACGCCGCCAACGTCGTCCACGAGGATCGCAGTCGTACCACCGTTCGCGACGAACGTCGCCAGGCCCATGCCGAGCACGATCGTGTTGGCGCGGGCGATATGCAGCGGAGCATCGAGGTGGTAGATGCCAGGCGTGACGATGAGATGCTTGCCGTGCTCGAGCGCGTCATTCATCCCCGAGATGGACATGCTCGGCGTGACGATGACGAAGTCGCTGATTGGAAGTGAGACGCCCGCCGCCGGAGAGCCACTCCACGACACGCCGCTCGCGTGCGAGCGCACCGCCGGGACGAATACCTTCCACGCGCCGAGCGCGTCGACGTGGATGAATGGCTTCTCGCGGATGACCGGTGCCGACGGAATCGTCGTGTAGGGCGGGTCGGGAAAGGCCTGCGCCGGCGCATTGCGAGTGCCGACGAAGACCATGTTCCAATTCGAGCCGGTCCAGCGTCCGATGTCGCTGTTGCGCGTCAGCCATTGCTGCTGGGTGCCGGACCACACAACTCCGTCGACCTTCGAATCGGCGAGGAAGCCACCGCTCGACCAGCCACTGTCGGAGAGTTCGAGATCACCGCGGATGTGCATGCGGCGCATCGGCGCGGCCTGCGACACGGCCCACCTGTTGACGCCGCCGGTAGGGCTCACCGACATGTTCTCGACGACGCGCCAGAAGTTGAGCGTTGCATTGCCCTTCCTCCAGCGCGCGTTCGCACTGACGCCGCCGTTGATCACCACCTCATCGGGAGAAAGTCCCAACCCCGACAGCTGTGTATAGAATCCAACCTTCGCGTCGAGGTCATAGCGCCCCGGCTTGAACAGGATCGCGAACCGTGCGTCGCCGAACTGACTCGTCTCCTGCGTCTTGAACACCGCGTCGAGCCTGGCCTGGATGCTGTCGCGTGAGATGCCGGGATCGACGATGATGACGTTCGGTCCGAAGTCGGGATCGTGGGTGGCCGGTCCGCGCTGCATCCCGCAGCCGGTTATCGTCAGTGAGAGAACGAGCGCGCTTCGAAACGTGACCACGACCACACTCCTCGAGTTCGTTTTGATCGAGGAGAACATGCAGTTGGTTCGGGATGGTAGCGAGCCTAGCTCGAGAGCCGCGATGCCTCATCACGATGGATGACCGCGATGGCATCGATCGAGAACAGGAGACCCCGAGGTAATTGCACGAGTGGCGTGGACCGGACTGGAGGTGCCACCGGGAACAGTTCGGCGAAGAGCGAGTTGAGCACGGCAAACCCGTCGGGATCGGCGACGAAGCACGTGACCTTGATGACGCGGGCAAGGCTGCTGCCCGCGTCTTCGAGCACCGCCTGCAGATTCGCGAATGCCTGGCGCGCCTGGGCCTCGAAGGTATCGCCCGCGACCTGTCCGGTCGCCGGATCGATACCGGGCTGGCCCGCGGTGTACACGAGCCCACCGAAGCACACTGCCTGCGAGTACGGGCCAATCCTCGGCACACGTGGACTGTCGATGACTTCGGAGGGCAAGGCCATTGTAATTATGTCCTCGAATGTGGTTTCAGATTGCGTTCGATCGAGCAAAACGAACAATGTGATCGGCGGCGCGAAATGCCAGTGCCTGGATGGTCATCGTCGGCTGACCGCGGCCCGACGTGACGAAGCTGCTCCCGTCGCAGACGAAGAGATTGGGCACGTCGTGGGCGCGATGATATCGGTCGATGACCGAATGACGCGGGTCGTTGCCCATGCGCGCGGTGCCGAGCAGCTGCACGCCGCCATCCGCGAGAAGGACCGGTTGGCTCCAGACGCGTGTCGCTCCGGCTGCCTCCATCATTTCCTCCGTGCGCTGCTGGAACCAGAGCTTTGTGCTCATGTCATCTGGATGGTCCGTGTACGTCAGCGACAACGCTGGACGTCCCCATCGGTCGCGGTGATCGGTGTCGAGCAAGATCGAATTGCTCGCAACGGGCAGCGACGTCAGATGCGACATGAAGCGCACCGTATGAGTGTAGTACTCACCCAGGGCGCGCTTGTATGCGAGGCCCCACGTCGGTAGGTCGGGTGGCAGCAGGTTGACGGCGAAGGTGAGCGGCCCATACGGAAACCGCGCGTCGATGCCGCCGCCGCCGTAGAACCCGCGCTTCGGATCGGCGTCGTAGTAATCCAGTACGATGCGGCTGTCGGTCGCACCCTTGTACTCGTTGAGCGGATGCTCGAAGCGACCATTCGTATACGAGAAGCCGTTGAACATGATGTATCGGCCCACATTGCCGCTCGAGTTGGCCAACCCATGCGGAAATGCCGGCGACGTCGACATCAAGAGCAGCCGCGCCGTCTCCGCTCCATTCGCCGCGACGATCACGGCGCGAGCACGCTGTCGTCGCTCACGGCCATCCTTGTCGACATACACCACGCCAGTGGCCCTGCCATTCGCGCCCATGTCCACGCGAGTCACCGTCGAGTCGATGCGGACCTCGCAACGGCCCGTCGCGAGCGCCTTGGGAATCATCGTGACGAGCGACGACGACTTCGCGCCGAACTCGCACCCGTAGTACGCGCAATGCCCACACGCTCCACACGCCGACCGTCCGTCGTATGGCTGCGACGCGATGGCCATCGGCGCCACCTGCGCCTGAAGGCCGAGCGCCTTGGCCGCGCGCTCGAGGATCACGCCCGATGACTTGTTCGGCAGCGGCGGCATCGGATACGGCCGCGAGCGCGGAGGATCGTGCGGGCCGGCCGCACCGGACACACCGATCTCCCAGTCGACCTTCGTGTAGTACGGCTCGAGCTCCTCGTACGTGATCGGCCAATCGGCGAACCCCGTGCCGCTGATCGCGCCCCACTTCGATCGCTCCCTGAAATCGATCGGACGAAAGCGCCAATAGTTGGCGGCGAAATGCACGCTGCTACCGCCGACGGCTCGACGATACAGCAAACCCCGGCCGACGTTCAGCTGCGGCACCTCATCTGGCCTACGACGGAACGTCTGATTGGGCTCGAACGCCCGGTTGAGCATCGCGAGCTGTCGCTCCACCGCGAGCTCGTCATGCGTGAACTGCGCCGATTGCTGCCACGGCCCCTGTTCCATGACGACCACGTCGAAGCCATTCGTCGACAGCTCCTTCGCCAGCACCCCGCCCGCAGCTCCTGATCCAACGATGACGAAGTCGACGGAATCGTGCTCGCCGTACGTGCGCTGATTCACGTTCCCATCACCGGCTGCGCGTCGTACCACCCAAATGGTGCGGAGTAGCTGGAGCGGTGCTCCATGCCCATGATCGTCATGCCGGCGCCACCGCGATTCCCGCCGTATGACGCGTCGGCAAAAGCGCCAGTCACCACCAACGTCCGAGCGGCCGCGAAGAATGGACTGCCGACGACACGGTCCATGATCGCCGCTTGATTCTCCGCCGAGAGTGACGCGAATACGTGGCGTGTGCCGATGTCTCGAGCGCGTGCGTCGAGGTCGGCGAGTCCGACACGCACGACCGGCACGACATCGGCGAAGTGCGGATCACCGAACGCGCGATCGACGAAGTACACGACGCCCGCTTCCTCAGCGCCCGGTGAGCCGACCTCCGACGGAAGGATCTGCGCGGCGAACGCGCGTATCGCGCGCGCCTCGGCCGGTGTAAGCCGGACGAAATGCCGGGTGTCGTCGGCGCAACCGGCGAGCGTGCTCAACATCGGGAGCTGAAGCGCCAACGCACTGGCTGCGGCCGCGCGCGTCAAGTCGAGGAGAAAATCGCGGCGCGTCGTTCGAGCAATGGTCACTGAAGTGTCCGGTCATAGGGGTTACTTTGCAGATTGAAAACGCAAAGCGCTCCTACGAAGCGGACATCTACGCGCCGAGCGTCGAGCGCATCTGGGCGAGGTGGTGGTAGCTGTGACGCACCGCGTGGTCCTCGAGAAAGAACTGGCAGGTGAGCGGCGCATTGTCATTGAGTGACACAGGGGCCGCCGTATCCAGGGCCGCGTCGTCGAGCGCGCGGATCGCCGCCGCTGCAGCAGCACTGTTCTGCTGCAACAGCGCGATGGCGGCGGCCGGTGTCGCCGCCGCGAATTCAACGGCGTGGTGCGCATTCAGCTCGTGCACGTTGCTCCACGCGACGCCTTCGATGGGTTTGCCTCCCGCAAGCAGCTGGGCGAGCTCGATCTCCAGGGGATAGATGTTGGCGACGTGGTGGACGACGACGCCGATGGGACGCCCGTTCGGCGTGATCGGAGTACGCCATGCCTGCTCGGACAAACCCTGTGCAAAATCGGCCAGTGCTCGCGCGCCCTGCTCGAGACGCTCGGCGAGCGCATTGCTTCGCTGATTCATCGTGACACCTGTATGGGGAGTGGGAGTCGGCGCACGGTGAAAGCAGGCGCACACTATCATATACGCAAAAATTGCCCGATTCCGGACACTCTCCTCTTTCAGTTCCGTTCCGTTCAATCCGTTCGATCGCTTCACAACCTCTCCGATGCCGGCCCGAAGGACTACTCGATGTGTGCCGGTTCGAGCATCGGAGATGGTGTGTTCGATCGAACGGAATGGACGGATTGAACGGAGAGACCAGACCAACAAAGATTGGAATCCTCTGCTGCTGCTGTTTGCGGGTTCAACGCGGCCACTCCCACTTGGCGGGCGCCGGGAAGAGCGCGTGATACTTCACGCTCGTCCGGGGCTCGGCCATCATCGGCGCCACCGTATCGCGCCACGTCGCGTAGTGCGCCGTCTGCTTGTGGCTCACCGGGTCCGCTGGCGTTCGATAAATCTCGATCAAGAGAAATCGCGTCGGGTCGTCGTCCTCCTGAACGAGATCGAAGCGAACGACACCTGGCTCTGTAATGCTGCTGCGCGCATTCTCGAGTGTAGCGGTGACGAAGGCATTCACGGAATCCGGCGTCACGTGGACGAAGACGTGTACCATGAGCATGGCTGCGCTCTGGCTCACGGTTGATAGCCGGGTCCACGGACGACGACACCTGGTTTCGCTCCCGTGTGCGTACCGTTGCGGAGAACTGCGACGCCGTTCACGAACATGTCGCGTACACCCGTGGAGAGCTGGTGCGGTTTGTCGAACGTCGCGTTGTCGATGATCGTGTTCGGGTCGAAGACGATGACGTCGGCTTTCAGACCGGGCTTGAGCACGCCACGGTCCGTGAGAAACAGCCGCGTTGCGACAGCGGAACTCGCCTTGCGCACCGCATCCTCCAGCGTCAACACCCGTTGTTCGCGCACGTAGCGGCCGAAAAGTCGGGGAAAATTCCCGTAGGAGCGCGGATGCGTCATGCCGAGCGCGGTCGCGGGGTCCTGCGAGCCGGCGTCGGTGCCGAACTTCATCCACGGCTGACGCAACTGCAGCTTGATGTTGTCCTCGCTCATGAGAAAGAGCAATTCACCAAGCCCGAGCGTTTCCTCGACGTTGAGGTCGATGATCGTCTCCGCCCAATCCTTCCCGAGCGCCTTCGCGATCTCGGCGAGACGCTTCCCCTCGAACCGTTGCAACTCCGGCTTCTTGAAGCCGACGACCATCACGTTCTCGGGCGTCGCGATCTCGCACAGGTTCTCGTAGCCCGCGTCCAACGCGTGCATCTCGGCGACCATCGTCGCACGCAACGCCGGGTTCCTGAGGTTCTCGAGGAGCCGGCCACCCTCGGCGTACTTGGGCGGAATGCACGACGCGAACGAGTTTCCTCCCGCGGGATAGAGATACATGTCCGCCTGGACGTCCTGGCCCTGTGCGCGCGCGGAATCGATCTTCGCGATCGCGAGGGGCATCTTCGACCAGTTGCGCGGTCCGCTCGCCTTGAGGTGGTAGACCTCCACGGCGACGCCACCCTCCTTGCCGATGCGCAACGCCTCGTCGAGCGCCTCGAGGAACTTGTCGCCTTCGCTGCGCATGTGCGTGATGTACACGCCGCCGTACGGAGCCATCGCCTTCGCGGCATCGATCAATTCTTCCGTGCTTGCATAGGTGTTCGGCGGATAGATCAACGCGCTCGCAATGCCGAACGCGCCGTCCCGCATCGCGCGCGCAACGGCGGCACGCGCCGTGTCGCGCTCGGCGGGCGTGAGTGCGCCAGCCTCCTCGCCCTTCGCGTAGACGCGAAGCGTGCCGTCGCCGAGAAACGATCCCACGTTCTGCGCGGTCCCGCGGGATACCATGTAGTCGAGCCACGCACCGAACCCGTGCGGTCCCGTGAACTGGGCAATGGCACGACGTGTCGCGGTGTCGCTCTCCGCAGCGAGGATCTTGTCGTTCACCGGCCCAAGTGAGCTGCCCTCGCCATGAATGGCGGTGGTGATTCCCTGCGTGACCATCGAGAGCGCGCGGCCGTCGCCCTGCATGTAGTGCGCGATCGAATGCGCTTGAATATCGATGAATCCGGGCGAGACGACGTGCCCCGTCGCATCGATGCGCGACTTGGCGTTCGATGTTCGAAAGGTGCCGCGCGGTCCGATCGCCGCGATGCGATCGCCGCGCAGCGCGACGTCGCCGTAGTACCACGCCGAGCCGGTGCCGTCGATAACTCGGCCGTTCTCGATCACGACGTCGTAGGAGTTGTCGCTACTGGCGGAACCGCTGCCCATGGTGGCGGGCGGTGTGCAGGCGGACGCGGTGATGAGCGCCGCGAGGCCGAACAGCAGGGCGGAACGACTGACAAGAGTGCGCATCGGGATGGTCTCGGTGGGAGGCAGCGGGAAAGGTCGGCCGCGGATGCCGCTCGCGCGAGGTCATCCTGGGAACTAGTG
>JBDSML010000128.1:0-12552 GCA_039915865.1 Gemmatimonadaceae bacterium
CGTCTCGAGCGGTTGCTTCATGAGCGCCGCGAGTGCCGGATCGTCGACGCTCTTCTGCGGCACGTACTCGAGCGTCTTCCAGTCGAGCGTCTGGATATCCTTGCCCACCTTCTTGTAAAAGCCGGCGCCGCTCTTCTCTCCCAACCGCCCGCTTTCCACCAGCTTCTGCACCCACTCGGGCATCGAGAAGTCTTCGCCCGTGCTGCTGCTCAACCCCTTCGACACGTGCACCAGGACATCGAGGCCCGTGATGTCCGCCGTGCGGAACGTTGCACTCGTCGCTCGGCCCAGAAGCGGACCGGTGAGCGCGTCCACTTCGTCGATGGTGAGGTCGGACTCGATCATCCCCTTCATGGCGATGACCATTCCGTACACACCGAGTCTGTTCGCGACGAAGCCCGGCACGTCGCGCGCAACGACGATCCCCTTGCCGAGCACCACTTCGCTGAACCGCCGCGTGGCGTCGAGCGCGTCGGGCAGAGTGTCGGAGGTGGGAATCAGCTCGAGCAGGTGCAGGTACCGCGGCGGATTGAAGAAGTGCATGCCGAGGAAGTGCTGCTTGAAGCGATCGCTGCGTCCTTCGACGAGCACCTTCATCGGTATGCCGGAGGTGTTCGACGCGACGATGGACGTCGGCTTGAGGAGCGGCTCGAGGCGCGTGTAAAGCGCCTGCTTGGGCGCGGGCTGCTCGATGATCGCCTCGAGGATGAGGTCGCAGTCGCCGAGTTTGGCGAGGTCGTCCTCGAGGTTGCCGATGGTGATGACGGCGGCGCGCGCGGGATCCATGAATGCGGCGGGCCGCGCCTTCTTCGCACGCTCGAGTCCGGCCTTGACGGGTCCGTTCCGATCGCCGTCCGTGCCGGCGATGTCGAGAAGGACGACGGGAATGCCGGCCGAGGCGGCAAGGGCGGCGATGCCGCTCCCCATGGTTCCGGCGCCGACGACGCCGAGCTTGGCGATGCGCATTTTGGAATCTTGGACTACGGGTGGAGATGCTCGCGAATTGGAAAGTTACTCTTGCGGTCAACCACGGGGACCGCGACACATCCCTTCGGCGACTTCCATGACTTGAATCACGTGAATTTGTTGGAATTTGCTCCGCCTGTGGCGAGAGTGGCGCATTGCCGATCGGCGGCCACAGCAAGAAAATCGACGCGTGTTTTACGGCGCACCGCATCCGTGGTCGCGCAGAGATGCAATTCCGACAAATTCCAGCAATTCAAGTCAGTCAGTTGCTGTTCTTCCGTAGTTCAAGGATCCATCCCGAACGGATCTCCCGGCGGCGCAACAAGTGCCGGACTCGGCTTCGGCAATTCCCGTCGATCGATCCACCGCGCGAAGTCGCCGGCAATCGATGACCAATGGGCGCGGTTCATCATATCGCCACCCGCCGCCTCGCGGACGGCAACGACACGCAGCCGACCGATCTGATACTCCGCCATCGCACGCACTTCGGGCAGGGCGTCCACATCCGCCGCCAACGACATCAACCGATCCGCCACCGCACGCTGCGACACACGACGTAGCGCCACGACCTTCTCCGACGCATTCGCATCACGCTTCCCCCATGTCGCCGCCACGAGTGAGTCGATCGTCTCGCCGAGCGTCAGCATGTTCTTGCCGCGGCCCGCGAACGTCACCAGACGACCCGCGCGCTCACGTTGGAGAATGCCGTCCACGATCATCTGCGACAGCGTCCGCGCCGCCGAAATCTCGTCGAACGCCGGATCGGTCCGACCGCGAAAGAGCTCACCCACCGGGCTATTGCTGTTGTTCACCGGGCCATCGTATCCACTCGGCCGCGGGCCAAGCAGCGACAGCACCGTATCGGGAATCGCCAACTCGGTGGGTTGCAGCTCCGCCAGGAGCGCCGACAACGCCTGGCGCTGCTGCGCACCGGCGATGGGATTCGTCGCAGTCTGTCCGTCGCCTCGCAGTGCGTTCTGATACGTCATCCCGCCGATCGTCTTCGTCACGCCATTCAGCGCGAAGCGATGCCAGAAGTACAGCGGCGCGAGACGTTCCTGGAGCGTCGCCACTGGTTCTCCGACGCGGATATTGCGCAGGCCGAAGCGCGACAGCGCAACGCGACGCACACCGGTCTGGTGCTTGAGGAATTCAGAGGCCGACTCGGCGTCGTCCCACAGGTTCGTGCGCGGGTCGCTCGCGTTCTCGGGGCGCGCATCGCCGTCGCTCAGATAGAGGTAGCCCTTCCTCAATCCTTCGGCGACGATTGCGGCGAGTGAATCGCGCTCCGTGGCGGCGGGAAAGATTCCGTAGCCCCAGCGAACGGCCCACACGTCGTAGTCGCCCGGACCCGTGCCGTACGCCTGCGTGAGATCGATCTCGCCATTCGTGAGACGGACGCGCGGCGCCGGATAGTCCATTACCGACCCGCGTTCGTACGTGCTCGCGATGTAGTTGTGCTGCATGCCGAGCGTATGTCCGACTTCGTGTGCGCTCACCTGGCGCACGCGCGCGAGGACGAAATGCGTGTCGGCCGCCGCGGCGTCGGCGCCCATGAGCGCTGCGTAGAGGTTGTAGTCCGTGCGCGCGCGATGCGAATCCATCCGCGCCATCCCCTTGAGGATCTCGCCCGTGCGGGGATCGCCGAGTGAACCGCCGACCGACCAGCCACGCTCGTTGCGGTTCTCCCACTGCACCACGTTGTACCGCGCGTCGAGCGGATCTTCCGTCGTCGGCAGGAACTCGGCGACGAATCCGCCGGCGAGACCAGCCTTGTCGAACGCTTCCGTCCAGAAGCGCACGCCATCGAGCGTCGCCTGCTTCATCGGCTCCGGGATGCCGGGGTCGACCCAGTAGCGAATCGGATTCCTGATCGGCGAGCGCGGATCGTTCGGATCGACGCGCTGCAACCGATGACGGTTGATCCATCGCTGCTCGAGCGCGCGCTGGATCGGCTGTCCGTAGTCCTTGAACGAAACTCCATAGAATCCGACGCGCGGATCGAGCTCGCGCGGACGATAGCTGGCGTCGGGCAACGGAAGGATCGAGATGTGTTGCCGCAGCGTGAACGCGCGGCCATCGGGCGCGATGCGTCCGACGATACCGCCGGGACGTCCCGATGTGGAGAACGTGAGGGCGACGTCGATCTCGGTGTTGCCCGGATACGATCGCGTGTGCTCGCGGTCGATCGACGAGCGATCACGCGCGACGCCATAGCTCCCTTGATTGAGCCGGGCGAGCGTGCCCGAGATGTCGTTCCAGTCGCGGTAGGCGACTTCCGTCATGTCGACGACGGTGCGGTCGCCTTCCTCAGCAATCACCGGCAGCGCGGCGACGATACTCGGCGGAAAGCTTTCGTCGATGCTGCGCTTGTGGGCCGGATTGTCGAGCGACGTACGGAACGACGTGTTCTCGACGACCATCAGCACCTTGTCGCCGTCGCGATCGAAGCGTACCACCTGATCGCTGCCACTCGCACCGCGGTCGAGTCCAACGGGGTTCGATCCGAATCCGGACGCGAGACTCACCCACATCAGGGCGCGGTTGGTGCCGCGTGGCAGCTCGACGTAGAGCTTACCCTGCTTGCCGTCGATGTAGAGTGGAACGAATCCGTCGCGCCGTTCGAAGCCAACGGTCTTCGAGGCGATGGTCGCCGTTGGCGGTTGCGCCGCGGCGAGCGACGGAAGGAGTAGCGCGAATGCAGCACGACGTGCGAACGCAAAGTTGAGCATTGGGTGGTTTGGGGAGGTGGGCTGTCGTCCCGAGCGAAGTCGAGGGACCTGGCCTTCATTTGTCGACAGTGCCGCGAAGGATTCCCTCACGCAGCTTGATCGCCTTCGCCGACGCCGCCGGATCTTCCGCGATCCGCGGTTCCGATTGCGCGTACCGCAGCAATCCGTTGAGCGTGAGCGTGTCCGGTCCGCGCTTGACGACGATCGGCAAGGGTGAGCCGGCGGGACGTCCGCTGTACTGCGCGCGCATCTTCACGCCGAAATCCGAATCCGCGACCGGAATGTCGCCGACTTTCATCAGTTCGTCGCCGACACGCACGCCGGCGACGTCCGCACTGCCGCCGGACTGGATCTCCATGATCCGCACCGCTCCTGCCGGATCGGCCGCACTCGTCACGCCGATGCGGGGGATGCTGTCCGGCACGAGCTGCAGGCCAATCGTGCGCAACATCGTCGGCCACGGATAGGGCTCGCGTCCGTCGACGTACAATCCCTCGAACACGTCGAACGAGCGGCCGTTCGCGGCCTTCTTCACTGCGCTCCAGAAGTCGGCACGCGTGAAGCCGCGCCCCTTCTTGTAGGTCGTCTGGTACAACTCCTTCATCACGTCATCGAGCGACTTCCTGTTGTCACTCGCGTCGCGGATGGTGATGTCGAGCATCAACCCCGCGAGCGATCCCTTCGGGTAGTAGCTGTAGCCCGTGCCGTCGCGCGGATGGATCCACGTGTTGAGCGACGCGTCCTCGAGTGCGAAGGGAATCGTGGCCGCGTACTCGCCGATCTTGCCCGCCGTGAGCGCGTAGAAGCCGTCGTGGTCGACCACGCCGCCGCGCACCTCCGCCAGGTCGGCATAGTAGTCGGTGATCCCCTCGCTCACCCACAGCCAGGGCGTCGGCTGCGCGCGGTCGTACTGGTACGGCGTGAGGTCGGCCGGACGCAGGCGCTTCACGTTCCACGCGTGGAAGATCTCGTGCGCATAGAGCGACGGCTGGAAGTCGCTGCCGACGAACGGCGGCGCCACGATGTCCACATGTGAGCTGCCGTGCTCGAGCCCGGAATAGCCCTGCGTCGTCGAGTCGACGATCTGCATCAGCGTATATGCATCCCAGGGCAGCTCGCCGAACACGTTGAACTCCGCGGGGACGATGCGCTTGAGCTGCGACCACGCTGTCGCACGCGCCTCACCCGCCACACTCCCGGCGGGATACGTCGCATAGCGGAACGTCTTGCCGGAGATCGTCGCGCTGTCGAGATCGAAGTTGCCGACGAACACCGGCATGTCGACGAGCTCGTGATAGTTCGACGCCTTGTACAGGCGCGCCGTTCCCGCCGACGTCATTCCCGTCGCGATCTTGTACGCGGGATCGGTCTTGATCAACACCGTCGACGCAAATTCCTTCGGGCGACCCTCGGGATACAGGAAGATGTTGGTGCCGTTGAACAGCGCGAAGTCGGGCCGCGTCCACGACATCGCATTGTCCAACGTATCCGCCGTGTAGTCGAACGCCACGACGATGCGCCCCGCCTTCACCGGCCGGACGCGCCAGGTGTCGAAGTCGAGCTTGTCCCAGCGAAGCGGCACGCCCTCCTGCGTCGGCCGGAAGTTGCTCACGTTCCGCGCGAAGTTGCTGATCTCGTAGGCGCCGGGCGTCCACGCGGGGAGCGAGAGCAGCACCGCGCCATCGCCGGCGACGTCGAATGACGTCGAGACACCGAGCCGTTGCGCAGCGAGCGCCGGGTTGTCGGCCGTGACCTCGTAGCGAATGGCGGTGATCGGCGCCGAGGTCATCGAGTCCGGCGCGGCTCGCTGGGCTTCGATGGAGGTGACGGCGAGCGCCAGGACGAGCGGCACCCCGGTGAGCGGGAGTCGGGACATCATGCGTCGGGGGGGACGGGTGAGGCGATGTGTGAGAAACGCGAAGACGTACGTCTCCTGTCGGGATCGCACTCGGCGGTCCAACAGACGTTCAATAATTACGACCAGGAGCCGTCATGCGAAAGCACAATCATCCTCCAGTCCTGCGTCGCGTGATCGCGGGCGGCGCCCTCGCACTCGTGTTCGTTGCCTGTACCGACGCGCGCCAGGAGCGCTCCGTCGCAACGGCCGCCCAGGGCAACCAGGTTGGCACCTCCAAGGATGCGGCACCGCGAATGGCCGTCGCGGACAACGCGCCAGCGTCGGCTCGGGCACTTGCCGTCGAGGGCCAGGCCAAGTCCGGAGAAGGGGTCAAGTTCGCCAGCGACGTCGCCGGCGCGATGCTCATCCGACACGGCGAGGCGTCGCTGGAAGTCGCGCACGTGGACGACGCCCTCGCACAGGTGCGCCGGAGCGCGGCGCAGTTCGGCGGTTTCGTCGCCAACACGACGATCAGGAACGGCAAGGAGGAACGTCCGTCGGCCACGCTGGAAATTCGCGTCCCTTCCGCGCAGTTCGACGGGCTCCTCGCCGCACTGGGTTCGCTGGGCAAGGTGGAGACGGTCACCGCGAACGTGCAGGACGTCGGCGAGGAATATGTCGACATGGGCGCCCGCGCCACGAACGCCAAGCGGATGGAGGCGCGCCTGATCGAGATGCTCGCGACTCGCACGGGCAAGCTGGACGAGGTATTGACGGTCGAGCAGGAACTGCGGCGCGTGCGCGAGGAGATCGAGCGGTACGAAGCGCGGCTCCGCTACCTGGAGAAGCATGCGTCGGTGAGCTCGCTCGACATCACGCTTCACGAGCCGCTCGCACTGATCGACCGTCCGCGTCCTGGCCCAATCGTCGTCGCCATCGGCCTGGCGTGGGAGCGGACGCTCGGCGTCATCGCGTGGTGCATTGCGTCGCTGGGAGTGATCGTGCCGCTCGGCGTGTTGATCGGGCTGGGCGTGGTGGCATACCGGTGGCTGCAGGTGCCGCGCTTCCGGGAGGAGTAGACGACCCAAGGCTGCCGTGGGAGCGCATTCCCATTTGGCGTCTTCCTCCGAAGTGCTTGGCATTCCATCACTTCCAATGGCGGCCGGAGTGTGTCTGGCCATCTCGACGCCAGCAGCGATATTCCTCGGCAGCGTGAACCGGTGGGCCACCGGCCGGCGTACGCATAGAAGAAGAGCGAACCCATGCTGACGCCGACTCCGGTCCCGGGGTCCTGTTCTCGGCAACACGACGGGCGCCCTCGCGACGCGTCGTCGTCGCGATCGTCGCCTGCGTGGTGCCGTTTGCCATTCCGCTGTACCCTGATGGTGCGCCGCGTACGTAGCGCCGTCGGGTAACGACACACCCTCCGGCGCCCACCACTCTCGCCGGAAAGAGGGACCCATGGGCAGGCTCTGGATGCGACGTGCAGTGCGCGCGACACGCGTGGGACTCATGCTCACCCTCGCTGCGCCACTCGTCGCGCACGCGCAGACGACCACACTCGTCGGGCTGATTCGCGATTCGACCGGACACGGGATTCCCGGAGTCGAGGTGTGGCTCCGCAATTCGGATCTGTACACGCATACGAACGACGCCGGCGGCTTCCGCATGCCGAATTCGCCAGTGGGTCCGGTGAAGATCACCGTGCGGCGCATGGGCTATGAGCAGACGACTATCGATCTCACGCTCCGTGCGGACCAGACGGATTCGCTCGTCGTCGCCCTGAGCGCCATCGCGCAGAGCCTCGCCGGTGTGCTCGTGGAGGACGAGGCCATGACGCGCTCGAAGCGCCTGCTCGCCGGCTTCTGGGAGCGTCGGTCGCGCGGGTTCGGGCATTTCTACACGCGCGAGCAAATCGAGGAACGCCAGGCACACGACTTCGCCGACATCGTGCGCATGACGCCGAGCATCAGCGTTGTCAACGTGAATGGCCGGAAGGTGATTCGCTTCTCGCGCAGCCCGGGTGTCCGTGGCGACTGTCCTCCGCAGTATTGGGTGGACGGCATGCGCATCGAGAATGCGTCGCCCGACGAGTTCCCACCGCAGGACGTCGAAGCGATCGAGCTGTACGCTGGCAGCGCGACGATACCGCCGCAGTTTGCGCCGAGACTGCAGACGATCCGCAATCAGACGTGTGGAGCGGTGGTGATCTGGACTCGGTTGCCGGGCACATAGGCTTCAAGTGCAGGACGCTGTCTCACCAGAATAGCGAAAAGCGAGCGAGTGAAAGGCAGAAACCACAAGAAAAGGCAGGATCAAGCCTTGGCCTGATCCTGCCCTTTCAGTTTTCTTCTGCACCTTCCCTATTTCGCTTTTCGGTAGTTCGTCGAGAATTCGTCGTTTCGCCCCTCAACCAAGCCCCATGTCTCGATCGGTTCTTCTTGCACTGTTGCTCGCGGCGCCTCTTGAAGCACAATCCGCCCGCTCCGCCGACTTGATCGTCACCAACGCCCGCATCTACACGGTCGACGACACGCGCCCCGTCGTCGCCGCGATGGCTGTGCGCGACGGACGCATCGCCTTCACCGGCTCACTGCGCGAAGCGATGGCCCTCAAGGGTGCGAACACGCGCATGCTCGACCTGGGCGGACGCACCGTGATCCCCGGCATGGTCGACGCACATGCCCACCTGCTCGGCCTCGGCCAATCGCTCCAGACGGTCAACCTCGTCGGCGCCAAGTCGTACGACGAAGTCATTGCGCGCGTCGTCGCACGCGCGAAGACCGTCCCGGCTGGACAGTGGATCATCGGGCGCGGGTGGGACCAGAACCAATGGGGCGATACGCGCTTCCCCACGCACGACGCCCTCAGTCTCGCGTTGCCGAACAACCCGGTCTACCTCGAGCGCATCGACGGGCACGCGCAACTCGCCAACGCGGCAGCGCTGAAAGCGGCGTCGGTGACGGCAGCCACCAAGGACCCCAGCGGCGGCAAGATCCTGCGCACGGCGTCCGGCGAACCGACTGGCGTCTTCATCGACAACGCGACGAGCATCGTCGACCGCGCGATTCCCAAGGCCACCCGCGACGAAACGCGGAAGGCCATTCGTGCCGGCATCGCCGAGTCGCAGCACTGGGGGCTCGTCGGCCTGCACGACGCTGGCGAGTCGCGCGCGACGATCGACCTCATGGAGGAGATGGCGAAGGCCGGTGAGATTCCCTTCCGCCTCTACGTCATGATCAGCGACGACTCCGCCGACGTCGCGCATTATCTCGCCCGCGGACCGCAGAGTGGCCTGTATGACAACCACCTCTGGATCCGCTCGTTCAAGCTGTACGCCGACGGCGCACTCGGCTCACGCGGCGCGGCCCTGCTCGAGCCGTACAACGACGATCCGAACAACAGGGGGCTACTGCTCACCGCGCCAGCGCACATCCAGGACGTCGCCGTGCGCGCATTGAAGGCTGGATTTCAGGTGAACACGCACGCCATCGGCGACCGCGGCAATCGCGTCGTGCTCGACGCGTACGATGCAGCGCTCGAGCTTCAGCCGGCCGCCGACCACCGCTTCCGCGTCGAACACGCGCAGATCCTCAATCACGACGACATCCCGCGCTTCGCGCAGCTCGGTGTCATTCCGTCGATGCAGGCTGTCCACCAGACGAGCGACATGTACTGGGCCGGCACCCGGCTCGGCCAGGTGCGTCTCCTTGGCGCCTATGCGTGGCGGTCGCTGCTGGAGACCGGCGTCGTCGTCCCGAACGGCAGCGACTTCCCCGTGGAAGCCGTGAATCCGTTGCTGAGCTTTCACAGCGCGGTCGCGAGGCAGGACGCCGAGAACTGGCCGGCGGGGGGTTGGATGTCCGAGCAGCGGATGACCCGGGAGGAAGCGCTCAAGAGCATGACGATCTGGCCGGCGTTCGCCGCGTTTCAGGAGTCGATCATGGGTTCGCTGAGTGTCGGGAAGCTGGCGGATTTCGTCGTGCTCGATCGCGACATCATGACCGTGGCCGACCGCGACATTCTCGGCACGAGCGTCGTCGCGACGTATATTGGGGGGAAGCCGGTGTACGAGCGGGCGGCGCAGCCCTGAGCTCTTTACACCGCGCTGAACCGGCGAGGTGCGCATGGTGTTCCAACGTCCGGCGGACGCAGAGTCCCGCGCCGCCGGCGAGTCGGTCCGGTATCAATGGCTGACGCCCGAACGGCAGACGCAGATTCGCGGCGTGCTGCTCGGCATCACGCTGTTCTTCGGGCTCGTCGTGTGGGTGTGGCACTCGGTCGGCGCCACCGGCCCGCATGGTGCCGACCTGATCCGGAAGTTGCGCATCCTCGGGATCATGACGTGGCTCTACGCCCTCGTACAGCTCATCGACATCCGCTTCTGGCGGAGTGCCGCGGCGCGGAAGCGCCGCATCGCGATGGGCATTCCGGAGAGCCTCATTGCGTGGCTGTTCGGCCAGATGATCGCGTGGTTCGGCATCATCTACTACGGCTTCACGGAAGACGCGCGCTGGTATCTCGCGGGACTCGTCGCGCTGCTGCTGACGTTCGCCGTATTTCCCGTGCGGCGTGGCGACTGAACCTGCTCTTCACGTAGTCTCCCAACATGCATCGCATCATCTCCCTCCTGCCTGCCGGCACGGAAATCGTCGCCGCGCTTGGCGCGTTCGACGATCTGGTCGCGGTCACGCACGAATGCGACTTCCCGGCTGAGGTCGCGCGTCTTCCACGCGTGACGTCGAGTGCGGTCGACCGCGATGCGTCGTCGAGCGACATCGATGCCGACGTCCGTCGCCTCTCCGCCTCCGGCCTTCCGGTGTTCGCACTCGACGCAGCTGATGTCGTGCGTCTCGCACCGACGGTGATCCTCACGCAGGCCCTCTGCGACGTGTGTGCGGTGAGCGAGGGGGACGTCCGTGACATCGCAGAGCTCGCGTCGCCCGCGCCGCAAATCATTCCACTCGGCGGCACGACGATGGATGGCGTGTGGGCCGACATCGGCAATGTCGGCAAGGCGATCGGCAGGCAGGATCAGGCGGCCGTGCTCCTCGAGTCGATCAGCACACGGCTGCTGCTCGTGCATCAGGCGCTCAAGCGTGCGGGCGCGAAGCGGCCTCGCATCGCCGTCATCGAGTGGCTCGACCCGCTCTACTCGGCGGGGCATTGGACGCCGAACATCGTTCGTCGCGCGGGCGGCATCGATGCGATCGCCGAACCGGGGGCGCATTCGGTGCGGGTGACCGTCGACCAGGTGCGCGATGCAGCGCCGGAGCTGCTGCTGTTCGCGCCGTGCGGCTTCGACGTCGAACGCACCGAGCGTGAAGCGAGTGCATTGCTTGCCAGCGCGGAGTGGTCGTGGGCGAAGGACATCGAGGCGTGGGCGATCGACGGGAATGCGCTCACGAGTCGTCCGGGGCCGAGGTTGGCAGATGCGGTCGAGGTCATCGCGGCGATCATCGCGCCGACGTTGTTCCCTGTGCCGCCCGCTCACTATGCGCGCAACCTTCGCTAGCAACTTTGTCGTCCCGAGCGAAGTCGAGGAACCTGCTCTTCCGCCCTGGAGTTGTGACCCAGCGCCAACGATTCAGGTTCATCGACATGAGGGAGTCATGTGGCCCTCCGAATCCTGATCCGACCATGCTGCTGCGCTACTCCCGTCCCCTCGCCTCGCTCTTCATCGGCGTATTGCTGAGCTCCTGCTCTGCCGCGAGCGACATCACCGCCTTCGAACCGCTCGTCAACGCCGCGCCCGTTGCGGTGTCCCTGCAGAGTGCCGCCGATATACCGTTGAGTGGCCTGCCACGCCTGAACTTTTCGGCGACCGCCGCCGAGGTGAACGTGCTGTGGGAGGTGGAGAGCAGATCATGTATCATCGCTGAGGCGAGCGCGTCGCGCGCCGGAAATGTGGTCGAGATCCAGCTGCACCGCGGTGGCGATCCAGCGGCGAACTGTGTGGTGGCACGTGTCGGCTATAGATATGCGATGCGTGTCGCTGGCCTCGAACAGGGCCGGTACGAAGTGCGTCTCGTCGACGTGTTCGCGGCACAGCCAGTCGTCGCGGTCGGGCGTGACTCAGTCGTCGTCGGAGCGGTGTACGTGGTCGACTAGCGATGCGGGGTCTGGAAACTTCCTGTTGACGCGAGTGACATTGGCACTTAGTGTATTAGTCAGTTAATACACTAATACAATCATGCCGATCCGGCTCGACCCGAAAGACGTCCGACCCATCTACGTCCAGATCATGGACGAAGTTCGGCGTTCCCTCGTCGTCGGATCGCTCGCGCCCGACGATCCACTCCCCTCCGTGCGACAACTTGCCAGCGAGCTGCGCGTGAATCCCAACACGGTGAGCCAGGCGTATCGCGAGCTCGAACGACAGGGCGTCGTCGAAGCGCGCCGAGGGTCGGGCACGTTCGTCGTGCAGTCGAGCGTGAATGGCAGTCAACGCGCAACGCTGGCGCGCGACGTCGCATCTCGCGCGCTGCGCGACGCACACCGCAACGGTCTCAGTGCCGATGAGCTGATCGACGCGATCCGCACCCAATCCTCACCGAAGAAGGCGCCGCGATGACGAGTCCCTTTCCCGTCGACCTCTCCAGCAGCGAGCTCGCCGTCTCGACGCGCGAGCTGTCGAAGTCGTTCGGATCGCAGCACGCCCTCGAAAATGTCGCGCTTCAAGTGCCCATCGGCGCCGTCTACCTGCTCGTCGGACCGAACGGCGCCGGCAAGAGCACGACGCTCCGCATCCTCGTCGATCTCGTGCGTCCAACAGGCGGAGTCGCCGAGGTGCTCGGCCTGGACGCGCAGAAGCAGGCGGCGCTGGTGCGCGCCAACGTCGGTTATGTGCCCGACCAGGCGAGTTGGGGTTACGGATGGATGCGCACCGGCCGGCTGCTCGAGCATCACGCGGCGTTCTTCCCCAGCTGGGATGCCGCATATGCCGCGCAGCTGTGCCGCACCTTCGACGTCCAGCTCGATGCGAAGGTGAGTACGCTGTCGAAGGGACAGGCGCGA
>JBDSML010000211.1:0-14299 GCA_039915865.1 Gemmatimonadaceae bacterium
GCTGCGCGACGATCGCCTGACCGGGCGCAAACGCCATCATCGCGAAGACGACGACGAGGGCAGCGTCGCGAGTGGTGCGGCAGTGTCGGTCAGCGGTTCGATGCATCATGAAGTGAATCCTGACGGAGGTTGGACCTCAGTACCGTCCCACTGGATCGCCAAGCACGTCCATCTTCGGCGTCACCCCAAGCCCCGGCGTCTCCGGTGCCGCCATGCGGCCGTTCACGCGCTGCGGCGCGCCGTCAGCGATGGACACGGTGACGTAGCTGTTGAAGTCCGTTGCCGTGAACTGGAATTCCGGCGGCGTGCTGTGCGCAAGGTGCGCGATGGCCGCAGTGATGATGTCGCCGCCCCAACTGTCCTCCAGCGTCATCGCAATGCCGAGCGAGACGCAGAGGTCGCGCGCCTGCTTGATCCTGGTGAGCCCGCCGAACTTGCTGATCTTCAGGTTCACCACGTCCATCGCGCCGTCGGCTGCGCCGCGCATGATCATCTCGATGGAGTCGATCACTTCGTCCAGCACGAACGGCAGGGCCGTGCGCCGGCGGATGGCGAGGCACTGATCATACGTCGCGCACGGCTGCTCGATGTACACGTCCACGTCGGCCACCGCGTTCACCACGCGCGCCGCCTCGTGCATCAGCCACCCGGTGTTCGCGTCGGCAATGAGCTTGTCGCCCGGTTGCAGGATGGCGCGCACGGCGCGGATCCGCTCGATGTCCTGATCCGGATTGCCCCCCACCTTCAGTTGAAAGCGCCGATATCCCTCGGCACGATAGCCCGCGACGTTCTCGGCCATCTCGGCTGCCGGCCGCTGCGAGATGGCGCGATACAACGTCACGTCGTCTCCGTAGCGACCGCCGAGCAGGTGACACACCGGCATCCCGGCCGCTTTTCCGGTGATGTCCCAGCACGCCATGTCGATGGCCGTCTTCACGTAGGGATGTCCCTTGAGCAGGTAGTCCATAGTTCGATTCAGCGCGAGCAACTGCGTTGGATCGTGACCGATGAGCGCCGGCGCAAGCTCGGCGATGCCGGCGCGCGCGCCATTGGCGTACGCGGGCAGGTACACGGGGCCGAGTGGACAGACCTCGCCCCAGCCGGTGATGCCGGCATCGGTGTGGACGCCAACGACCGTGCTGTCGAAGGTCGCGACGCTCTTGCCCTCCGACCACTTGTAGTCCCCCTCCGCGAGAGGGAGGTCAACCTGATAGACGTCGATTCCTGTGATCTTCATTGTCGATGTTGGGTGGTCGTGATGTGGTAGGACTCGCTCGTTGTATCACTTCGGCAGGAACGTGGCCTCCATCAGCATCCATGTGTTCGGATCGAGTCGCACCGACGTCGGCGCCTTGTCCGCGGCGATGGTGAACGTCTGCCGGCGCTCCGTGAGTTCGATACGCTCGATGCGCATCGGTGTCGTACCCTCTCCAACGATGCCGATGTCGAGCGGCAGGCGATAGACGTCGCCCGCGCCCGCCTCGGCGAGGTCGATGACGACCCGCTTCGCCACCGAGTCGTAGCGCCATGTGCCCTCGAGCACCGGATGGCCGGCGCGCGCTAGCCACTGATCGAAGAACCATTTCAGGTCGCGCCCGGAGTGCTGTTCCATGACGTGACGGAATTCGGCGGTCGTCGTGTTGCGATCGCGATACTGACGGTAGTAGTCGCGAATGCCATCCCAGAACACGTCTGTGCCGATGTAGCCGCGCAGCATGTGCAGCGTCCAGCCGCCCTTCTGGTAGATCAGGTTGTTGAGCACGTCCTTCATGTCGCCGAGATTGTCATGCAGCACGGCCTTGCCCGGCAACCGCTTTTCGAGGGCGAACACCTGATCCCTGCTGCGCTGCAGCCCGGCGACGAACGCATCGCGTCCGTCGTAGTGCTCGTTGTACAGCAGGGTGAAGTAGGTGGCGAACCCCTCGCTGAGCCACACCTCGTCCCAACTGGTCTCCGTCACCGCATCGCCAAACCACTGATGCGCGATCTCGTGTGCCACGAGGTTCGTCGCCGGCTTGTCCGTCACCGATGACTCACCGTAGAAGATCACGCTGGCGTGCTCGGTTCCTCCGCCCATGCCGGCGGATTCCACATTGGCGAGCTTTTCGTACGAGTACGGTCCGATGTGCTCAGTGAAGAACTCCAATGCACGGCGCGCCGGCAGTTCGAACGTGGCCGGCCCGCGCGCGCTGTCCTGGTGGTACGCCCACGTCTGCAACGCCACGCCGTTGACGAGACCCGCGTGATGGGTGGAGAACTGCGCCACCCCGATGGCATTCAGCCACGACGAAATCGGCACCGACTGCTTCCAGTGCGTGCGGCGCCGGCCGTCGCCAATGTCCGTTTCTTCCACGAGTACGCCGTTGGCCACCACCTGATATCGTGCCGGTGCGGTCACGATGAACTCCGATGTGGCCTTGTCGGACGGATGATCGATCATCGGCAGCCACTGCCGCGCGCGGTCGGGCCAGTTGAGCCCCATGAACACCCGCTCGCCGAACTTGTTCTTGCCAATGAACAGCCCGGAGCCGGGAACGCCACGATACCGGATGACGAACGATTGCTCCGCATTCATCGCCGGCGCGCTCGACAGCATCATCTGCAGCCGGTCGCCGCGATGCTCGAACGGCACAGGCACACCGGCCGAGGTCACGTCGGTGACGCTCATCCCCTTGCCGTCTGCCGGCGTGGCGAGGTCCAGCCAGAAACTCGCGGTGCCGCGCTGCACGAACCGGATGGCCACGGTGGCCGTGCCCTCGATCTGGTCCGTGCTGTCGTTCAGCGCGAGTTGAAACGCGTAGTGGATCGCGTCGATACTCGGTTGGCGCGTGTACGGATCGGCGGCCGGATGCGCCGCGGCGAGGCCGGTGCCCAGCATTAACAGCGCGGGGAAGTTCATGCGGTGGGTAAGAGAATGAGTTGGCGCCGCGACGGCGTCGGCAGACGTCACGCGAACGCGCAAAAAAAGTTATACGCCGGCCACTGGTCAGAAGGCGGTTGGCGGGTCGGTGCGAGCCCAGCGCCCCCATGCCGCCAAAATGGCCCGTAGGACATCTCCGGCGCTATCTCTGTTCACCGCCATGAAGAGTCCATTTCCGCCATCGATATCGATCAGCAAGTAGGCCGCGACACCCAGCGCCGACGTGGATGAAGTGGCCAAGGCCCATCCGGGCATCGCCCACGTCGATCGATCGGCCGTCGACGGTCAAGGCGACCTTGGCGATCGGGCTGGCCAAGCTGTCGAGCCACCGGGCTGGAAGAATGCGCGTGCGCAACACCCGCAGCCAACACAATGGCAGTGAAGAGCCGCACAGTTCCGATCACGCTGCTCTTCAATGAACGCGCAGCCGATCGACAATGACGGCCGCCATCGCCAGCGCCCCGACGCCGATCGCGCGATCGTCCGCGACGTAGTCTGGACTGTGCGGGAGCCCATTCCATCCTCGCGCAGCGTTCGCGACACCGAGGTAGAAGAAGACACCCGGCACTTGCTCCTGAAAGGAGCCGAAGTCCTCGCTGAACGCCGCGGGTATCGTCGTTACGGTCGCCAGCGCCTGGTCACCCAACGCGGCGCGGACCGATGCCGCCGCCGTGGCCGAACGGGCGGGATCGTTGGTAACGCCAGCGATCCACTTCTCCTCGTATGTCGACGTCACCACAACGTTGGGGGGCAAGGCAGTCGAGAGACCGGACCGGATCGTGGTTGCAACGCGGGAACGCGACGCGGCACTCGCGACGTACACTGTGCCTGAAAGCCTGACCTCACTCCCCGCAGTTTGCGAAGAATTGAGTTGTACGAACACGAAGTCGACCGGCTGCGATGTGGCGAGTTGCGAGACGCCGATCGTGCCAAGGGCATTGATCCGCTGCGCAACCACAGCGCTTGCGGAGGCAAGGTCACCGCTCCCGGACAATGTCACCTCGAAGCGGTCGCGCCCGGCCATCATCGGACCGGCGGTGGTGGCAAGGCGCCCCTGTTCATATCCCGACGTGTGGATTCCGTAGATCTCTACGGGCGTCCCAGCCGAAAACACACCGTCGGCGAGCATGGCCTTCGCACCAGTTGCCCGCTCCTCCGCCGGCTGAAAGATGAACATCACGCTTCCGGCCAATGAATCACGGACCTCGTGCAACGCGGTTGCGAGTGCGAGGCCGACCGTGGTGTGAATGTCGTGCCCGCAGATGTGTCGTACTCCGGCGCTCAGTGATCCATACTCCACTGGATCCGTGGCAAACGACTGCACGGCGTCCATGTCGGCGCGATAGGCGATCATCGGCCCTGGTTTCGCGCCGCGCAGAATCGCCACGACGCCGTAGCCGCCAACATTCGTGCGAACCTCGAGGCCGATCAGGCGCAGTGCATCGGCCACCGACTGCGACGTGCGAACTTCCGCGCCGGAGAGCTCGGGGTGACGATGGAGGTCATGGCGGAATTCGATCCACTTCGCTTCGTCACGCGCCAGGACCGCGCGGACCTGCGCCAGGACCGGCCCCGGTTCCACCGCGGCGACGGTAGCCGAAGTGAGGTCACGGCAGGCGATGAGAGCGAACACGCCGGCGAGGAGAATGGGCGCGCGCCACGTCACGACGGGCCGTCGCGGCAAAACAGCCGCCTGGAGGATCGAATCGCATCGGCTCATGAGCAAGAATACTCGAAAATCACGGAGCGCAAATGTAAGAGATCTGTGGAAGGCGCGATGCCAGCGGCTGGACTGGTTCGGGGAGCAAGATCCGGCTGGTACTCGCGCTCGACGCGAGGAGAGTCGCCGAGGGTTTCGGGCTGGAGCCAATCGGCCCGGACGCCACCACTTGGCGACAACGTCTGCACGGACGACCAGTTCTCTGGTGTGATCCCAACTTCGAGCGTGAGTGCGTGGCGCACTCCGATGCTAAGCCCGTTCAAGCCGCCCGCCACAGAACCGGTTAGCATCTTCACATGAGACCGGATCAACGAAGTGCGCGGCCCACGGCGATGGCTATCCCGCGATGGCGAAAACGGGCCTCGATCACGTGCCTGGCTCTCGCAACTCCGCTGCTCCTGCTCGGGGCAGCGATGCTGCTGATCACGCTCGAGTACCCCCACTTCGTGTTCACGTTCATTCTTGGCGATCCGCATGTGCCAGCGGCAATCCTCCTGTGCGCAGCTGCCGGTCTGTCCGCTGTCGCATGGAGACTCGTAGCGCCTCCACTCCCATACGTGAGGTTGCAGCGCGCGGCGATTGCATTCGCCGTTGTCGCGTTGATGGCGCTCGTTGTCGGAACGGCACGTGATCGGCTTCGCTACAGCACGGAGCGAGTTAGCTACTCATCGGACGATGGCACTGGTTCCGTCGCCCTGGTGGCGACCGTGTATCGGCCGCGCGGCGGAGGTCCGTTTCCGGTCGTGTCGCTCGTGCAGGGATCGGAGCGTACACCGCGCGATCGCTACCACGCCTTTGCCGAGCGATTCGTGCGCGAGGGATATCTCGTGGTGCTCGCCGATCGCCGCGGGGTGGGGGAGTCCAGCGGTGAGTTCACCAAGGAGGTCAGCGCTGGCATGCTGAACACACTGGCGACGGATGTCACGTCGAGCCTTCGCTACGTGGTCACCCGCCACGACGTGGATACGACGCGCATCGGCGTGTTCGGCGTGAGCCAGGCCGGCTGGGTGATACCACTCGTCGCTCCGCGTTCGCCACGACTCGCGTTCGCCATCATCATGTCGGGGCCCGTCCCGCCCGCACATCTTCACTGAGGGCAAGGAAGTCATCGGTGGTGTACGTGCCGGTGGACATGCCGGTCCCACGCTTGTCATACACGAGTGCCGCCACGCCATTCGCCGCAAAAATCCCACCAAAGATGGCCAGTATTCCGCGTGAGCTCGGCCCCGATCCGTTGAGGAGGAGGACGGCGGGATGGCGTCCACTTGGAGCCGGCCGCACGAAGCTGCCGCGGAGCGTGAACGTGTCGCGCATGAACTCGATGTTCTCCTCATGCAGCGGCAGGCGCATCAGGCGCCGCGTTTTACCAAGGGCGTCAATGGTCAGCATCGAATCCTTGCCGATATTCGACAGCGCGTTCTCGATCTGGTCCGTGCTGTCGTTCAGCGCGCGTTGAAAGGCGTAGTGGATCGCGTCAATACCCGGTTGGCGCGTGTACGGATCGGCCGCCGGATGCGCCGCGGCGAGGCCGGCACCGAGCAGTAACAGCGCGGGGAAGTTCATGCGGTGGGTCAGAGAATGAATTGCGTCGGCGTGGGCAGACGTCGACGTCGAACGCGCCAAAATGACACGACGCGGCGCAAGCCGAAACTACGGGGAATGCTGTCGCAGGATCGCGTCGCGCTTAGCCGAAATGCCTCGAGGGCCCGAGGACCAATGCGAATCCGACGAACACCACAACACCCACCGCGATGATCGCCCAGTTACGGCCGATCACGAATGGCTTCGTCGTCGGTCCGCGCGGCACCGCGAAGCCGATCGAGATCATTCCGGCATTCCCCCCGAACGATGACGCGGCTGCCGACATGATGGTGATGAAGATCCCGATCGGATTGAGCAGCCCGACCAGCACCGCGGCCACTCCGATCGTCGCGTAATACCCATGCGCGATGACGCGCCGCGCGGGCCCCGTGGCGGCTGCATCGCCGAGCATCGCGGTGAGCGTGCGGATCGCCGCGCGCACCAGCAGGACATACGCCGCGATGCCGACCGCCAACTCCACCGCGCGCCACAGCCAGGGCAACGGCAGCGGCCCGATTCCGCCGTCCACACCGGGACCGAGATCGCCCACGCCGGTCGCGCCTGAAAAGCAGAAGTAGCCCGCGGCGACGAACGCCTTGGTCACCCAGATCAGCCAGAGCGTGAGCCGCGCCATGTCGCCCTCTGCGCGCCGCCACAGCGCGAAGGCGACCACTGCCAGCACGCTATCGACGATCACGCCGGCGCATGACACGAGCAATTGCGCCACGCCGCTCAACCCCTCGCAATCGACGTAGAAGGCACCGATCGTCGCGACATGCCCGCCCTGCACCGCGCACGCCGTGGCATGCCCGCCGATCTCATGCCACATCGTCAACACCGGCATCAGCAACATGCCCAGGCCGATGATCGTCGCCACGTCTATCCGCTGTGCGTCATCCGCCAAGAGGTGCTCTCGTCCAAAGGGCCAGGACTCTCAGTCGGAATGTGGGCAAGATCAGCTGCTCGGCTCACATCCGCAGGTCGGATTCCCTCCTGGGATCCGGCTGGTAGAAAATCTGTCGAACTTCGACCGGCCCCATAAGGGCGCCGGCACCCTTCCGTAACCACCCGAGGACCTCGTCCATGTCAGCGGCGTCCAACAGGTAGAAGCCGCCGATGTGTTCCTTGGTTTCCGTGTACGGCCCGTCGGTGACAAGCACACTGCCATCCGGCTGCCGCCGCAGCGTCCGCGCGCTGCTGACCGGGGAGACGCCGCACGCGAACTTGAGCACGCCGGCAGCCTCCATCTCGTCGTTGAGCGCGTGGATCGCCGCGCCGGTTTCTTCGGTCACGGTGGACGGATCGAAATCATCGGGGAGGTACGAGGCAACCAGATACCGCGGCATGACTTCTCCTTTTCGTGGTTTGTGTTCTGTGGCTTGCTTCCGATGACGTTGCGTCAGCGCCAGCGCTCCCATAACGCAGAGTGCTGGATCACGCCGTCCAACGAGATGTGCTCGATGATCCTGAGCTTTCTCATGTGAGTCTCCATGCTCTGGGTTGTCGATCCATGCGGTAGGCCTGGCGAGGCCCTTGCGACGCGCTCAGGCGCCCGGATCAACCTGGCGAACATCAATCTCCAGCTGGCCGCCGAGTATTTCGGCGTAGGGTTGGCACAGCGCGATTGCCTCGTCCACGTTCGCCAATTCCATCACGGCAAACCCACCGATCAGTTCCTTCGACTCCGCGAACGGACCATCGAGCACCTTCATGCGATTGCTCGTGAACGTCAATCGTTTCGCCAGGCCACTCGGCGCGAGCTCATAGTCGCGCTGCAGCACTCCGGCAGTTCGCATCTCGGCCTTGAGTTGCGACAGCGCCGCGTTCTTCTCCGCTGAGCGCGAACCGGCCTCGGTTGCCTTGTCCGCCTTGTCGAGCAGCAGCAGGTGCAACGGTGGGTTTTCCGGCGCCGACACTACGCCAAGGTCCCACGGTTCAGTCACCTGGCCCAGCTCGATTTCGCCATCCCCCAGTATTTCGCCATAGCGTTTGGCCCAGTTGAGCCCTTCGTCGAGCACGGACACTTCGAGCAACAGCATGGCGTGCGGCAGTTCCTGTTCGCCGCTGTACGGTCCGCGCTGCACCGTCGCTCGTCCGTCTCGAACGACCAGCCGTGTTCGCGCCTTGCTTCCCAGCAAGCCCGCGCCGTCAATGAGCTGACCCGCGCGGGCGTAGCCACCGATGAACGCGCCCATCTTCTCGACGATTTCCATCGATGGTGGCTTGCCGGCTTCGGTGTTCGCGTCGTTCTTGTGCATGATCATGTAGCGCATGGGCAACTCCGACAATTGACGGGTGTGGACCGGCAGCTGCCGGATCCTTCAGGCGGGTTCTCGAGCCAGCCTTCACTATGACGACGAACGGCCCGACCGGAATTCGACAGCCGCGGGCCTTCGTCCGCGATGATGTGCTCCCTTCCCGCGCTACTGCCCGACCCAGTAGTTCACCTTCACCTGAAACACATTCGTCGGCCGATCGCGGAAGAGCGCTGTGCGCTGCGTCGTGAAGTCGAACGCGCCAATGCCGTCGCGGCCACTGCGCTGCTGCGTCCACACGACGTACACCGTGGAGCCCGGCCGATACTCCCAGCGCAATACCGCGTTGCCGATGAAGGAGCGTACCGTGAAGTCCGGGTTCGCGAACGAGAATGCGCTCGCCGGCCCCGCGCCGTCCGGATCGACTGTGTAGATGCCCCCCGACCCGCCTGCGCCCGGAGCGTAGCTGACGGTTCCGACGTCCGTGCCGTACACGAGCTTCTGCGCGGTGCGCGGCGACGCGAACTCGCGGAAGTTCAGGTACGCTCCGCTCGCGATGAATGGTTGCGCATACAACTGAAGCGTCAAGTCGGGAGTGAAGGTCCAGTTGATCCGCGTGTCGAGCGACAGCGTGCGCGACTTCACCAAGCCGAACACGTACCGCCTGCCGTAGAAGTTCGTCGCCGTCGGGTCGGTCACGGTTTCCACGTACTGTGCCGGGTCCTCGTCCGCCTGGAACGATGGCGACAGGCTCACGAACACATTGGTCGCAGGCTTGAGCGCGATCCCGGGGCTCACGTTCAGGTTGTGCGTGTTCGCGTCGATGCCGCGCGACCTGGAGATCGAGATGTCGTACACGGCCTTCTGCCGCGCGTCGGTCGAGACCTCGCCGGAGTAATAATCGTAACCCGTGCGCTTCACGACTGGACCGCCGCGCGTGAGCCGGTCATCGTACACCGTCGGATGCTTGATGGTGAATGCACGGACGTTCCAGTAATTCGGCAACTCGGCCGCACCGAACAGCTGTGCCTGGAGGTCCGTGCGATCGCCATCGTAGTTGAATTGCTGCTGTCCGCCAGCAAGCAGGCTGAGGCTCCTGTAGGCGCGCGTCGGCGTCGTCCACTGCCGGACGACGTTCGCATTCATCCACTTGTAGTCGGCCCGGTCGAGATAGGAGAGGTCATTCGTCTCGAAGCCCGGGCTGCGCCAGTTCTGCGCCGTCTCCCACAGCCAGTCGCCGTTCTGCTTCGCCAGGCGCGTGTACAAGCCGTATCCGCGCAGGCTCGTCGCCGACGTGTTGTACTTCGTATCGAACAGCCCGTCGCTGGACACCTTCCGGTCCGGACGCTGGAAGTAGTGCGCGCTCGACTGCTCGGTCGCCGCGATCGCGCTCGGTGACCCGCCAACGTCAGACACGAGCGTCGTACCCATCCAGCTGTATTCCTGGTTGTGCCAGAAGTGCCGGAAGTCGATGCCCGTCGCTCCCGCATGACTACGCAGGCGATCGCCCAACACGGTGTCGCGCAGCTGCCGGGCGGTGGAGGTGAGCACCATGCCCACGGTGGTGTTGCCCGCGTTCAGGTCCTTCTTTACCCGGCCGACGAAATAGTTTGCGTACGGCTCGACCTCCTGCGTGCGCTCCGGCCCCGACCCACCGACTCGATACGTCGCCGTCTCGCGATTCGTCACCGCATCGAGCAGGCCGATCGTGTACCCTCCCGCGGTGCGCCCCGTGATCTTTGCGGCGCCGAGGATCGATGTATTGTCTGGCGTGTCGGCGAACTGCGCGGCGTTGTCGACGTAGCCATTGAGCTGTGGCGGACGACCAATGCGCCGCGAATAGAACGCGCCGAGGCCCGACGTATTGCTGCAGAAGTTGCAATTCATGCCGCCGAAGTTGAACGCACTGCTGCCCGCGATGAAGAACGGCCGCTTCTCGTCGTAGTAGGTCTCATACGCCGAGAGGTTGATGGTGGCGGGGTCCACCTCCACCTGGCCGAAGTCGGGGTTCACCGTCGCGTCGAGCGTGAGGTTCGACGTCAGCAGGTACTTCACGTCGCCACCCGCGTTCACGCGGCTGGAGGCGGTCTTGTGATAGGGATCGGCCGGTGTGGCGTACTTGAACTGCTCGCGCGACACCACGTACGGCAGCAGCTCGAGATGCCGCTTTTGTGCGCTGATCTGGATGCCGGTCAGCGTCCCGAAGAACGCCGGGCCGCCGGACTCGTTGCGGCGCCAGAACGACCACATGTCGCGCTCGTTGAGACGATCCGCGTACCGCCATACCTGCATGCCCCACGTCTGCACCGAATCCCGCGAGAACCGAAGCTGCGAGTACGGGATCCGCATCTCGGCCGTCCAGCCGAGTGAATCGACATGCGTGGCACCCTCCCAGACCGGATCCCACGACGGGTCGCCGTTGAACTCGTCGCCGCGCGCGCCGGCGGGATTGATCTCGAACCACGCCCGATCGATGCGGTTGTGGTAGGTGTCGAACACGATGGCAAGCTTGTCGGTGGTGAGTGAGTTGAACGAGCCGTTGTTGCCGTTGCCGTCGAGGAGCTGGTCGCGACGTGCCAGGGGCGCGCGAATGCCGCTGGCGCCGAGTGAGTCGTAGAGTCGGGCGCCGATGTAGATGGCCTGGTCATCGTAGAGAATACGGACTTCCGTGCGCTGTGATGCCCGTGCTCCCTCGGTGGGCTGGAGCTGCCGGAAATCCGCGATCACTTCAGCTGACTTCCACGCGTCCTCGTCGATGCGTCCGTCCACGACGATCGTACCCGTGCGACGCACGGCGTTCGCAATGGGCCGTACCGTCGTGCCGACACTGACCGAGTCAGGGCGCTGGGCGTGCGCGTCCGGAGCGACCGCGGTGACGAGGGCAACGGCGGAGAGGATGACAGCAATGCAGCGGGTACGGCGCATGTCTCGGAGTTCCCGGTGAGTAGGCTGCTGTTGGACATCGCAGGAGACCAACAGGTTGAAAGCGGCAACACGAATCGCACGCACTGCTGCCGCCGGCGTCCCTACGCGCCGGTCACCGGAAGGATTCTGCGGGCGCGTCCGTATAAATAGATTCCGGTGTTGCCAACCCCAGGAGTTCACATGGCGTTGACGCGCCGCACGAAGAAGATCTTCACGATCGCTGCATGGTGCCTGGCGATCGGGTTCCTGGCGTACCGCAGCGATCCGCAGTTGGCTGGACACTTCGGCAGCGGGAGCGTGGGCACCGCCATGCCGGCGCTCTCGACGACAACGATCGAGGGCGCTCCCCTGAACCGCGCTGACCTCATCGGCAAGGTGGTGCTCGTGAACTTCTGGGCGTCGTGGTGCGGGCCCTGCCTGGTGGAGATGCCGGCATTCCAGCGCATCTATGCGGAGCGAAAGGACAGCGGCTTCGTCATCCTCGGTGTCTGGACGCAGGACGCGGATGTCTTCACGATGCGCGAGCAATTGCGCATGGGTGCAATCACCTACCCCATCGTGGTGGGCACGCCGGACCTCGTTGCCTCGTTCGGTGGCGTGAACGGCCTCCCGATCTCGTTGCTCTTCGATCGGACCGGACATATCCGCAAGCGCGTGTTCGGCGTCTTCGCCGAAAGCGCATTGCGCGCCGAGGCGGACAGTCTACTCCGCGAGGTTCCTGGTCGGATCGGCGGACAACGTCGTGTAGTCAACCACGTTGACTAATCACCAGCCCGTTGGTATAGTCAACGCCATTGACCCGTGGGCGCAGTGACGCGAGCGCCTGCGTCGCCGGTCCCGTTGGCACGGCTCCTCGCGCTGGCGTACCGGCAGCTCATCGACGAGTTGCACCTCCGCCTCGCGGCGGAGGGCTACGCCGACGTCCGTCCGACGTTCGGTTACGTCCTCCTTGCCTTGCGCGAACAGCCGACGACCGGTGCGGACATCGCGCTTCTGCTCGGCGTCACGAAGCAAGCGGCCTCGAAGCTCATCGATGTGATGGAGCACGGCGGATACGTGCGGCGGGACACGCACAGCGACGACGCACGCGCGAAGACGATCGCCATCACTGCCAAGGGCCGAAAGGTCCTCGTCACGATGGAGGCGATCTACCGAGACCTGGAAGCGGGATGGGCGCACATCACGAGCAAGAAGCGCGTGGAGGCGCTCCGCACTGATCTGCGCAAAATCGTCGAAGCCGCACACGGTGGGCAACTGCCGGCCGTCCGGCCCACGCGATGAACGACCCGGCCGATCTGCCCGCCGCGTAGGCCTGGCGTGCGCTAGCTTCGAACGAATGAAATCCACTACGGCCCTGCTCGCCGTGACCGTTGCACTCATCTCGCGACCACTCGGCGCTCAGGTCAAGAGCGCCGATTCCGCGACAGCGAGCACCGCGGCACCAACCCTTCGCACCCTGGCCGCACACGCCGCCAATGGCCCCATCACGCTCGATGGCCGTCTCGACGAGCCTGCCTGGCGCACCGCACCCGTCGCCTCCGGCTTCGTGCAGAGCGAGCCGCGCACCGGCGAGCCCGCGTCCGAGCGCACCGACGTCCAGGTGCTCGTGGACGGCGAACGGATCTACATCGGCGCGTACCTGCACGACCGCGATCCCGACGGCATCGTCGTCAACGATATCCGCAAGGACTTCGATCCCGACCAGCAAGACGACTTCGAAGTCATCCTCGACACCTTCCACGACCGGCGCAACGGCTACGTGTTCATCACCAACGCGGCTGGCGCTCGCGCCGACCGCCAGGTGGCGAACGAAGGCCGCGACGTCAACACCAGCTGGGACGGCGTGTGGTCCGTGGCGTCACGCCGAGTCGCCGACGGCTGGGTCGTCGAGATGGCAATCCCGTACCGCACGCTGCGTTTCGACTTCGCCAGCGCCGAGCGATGGGGCATCAACTTCTCCCGCCACATCCGCCGCCGGAACGAGGTGAGCTTCTGGGCGCCGGTGCCGCGCAGCTACACGCTCGCGCGCCTCTCCCTCGCCGGGGACCTCACCGGCATCGCGCAGCGCGTCACCGCGCGCGACCTCCGTGTGACACCCTACCTCGCCGCACGCAGTGTCCGCGAGCTGGGCGGGTCGGCTGTCACCTCGAAGGGCGCCGCCGGCCTCGACGTGAAGTACGGCGTCAGCCCCGGACTCACCCTCGACGTCACCGTGAATCCCGACTTCGCGCAGGCCGAGGCCGACGAGCAGCAGGTGAATCTCACGCAGTTCAGCCAGTTCTTTCCCGAAAAACGTGAGTTCTTCCTCGAGAACTCCGGGATCTTCTACGTGGGCGACGCCGCCCGCAACAATCGCGTGTCGACCGCACCAACCCCCGACGAGGACATGCTCCTCTTCTTCAGCCGCCGGATCGGGATTGCGCCGTCGGGCCGAACTGTGACCATTCCTGCCGGCGTGCGCCTCACCGGCAGCATGGCCGGCATCACCGTCGGCGCGCTCTCGATGCAGTCCAGCGCCCTGGAAGGCACACCGGCGAGCCAGTACTCCGCGCTGCGACTGCGACGCAACCTGTTCGCCGGATCCGACATCGGCATCATCGCGCTCGACCGCGAGGCAATCGGCACCGATCGCAACTGGAACCGCCTCGGCGGCGTCGATGCCAACTTCCGCCTGAAGGGTGACTGGGACTGGAACAGCTACGGTGTGGCCAGCCGCGCACCGGGCAAGAGCGCGGGCCAGTACACCTATCGAACCTCGCTCAGTCACGAGGGCAATTTCTTCCACGGCAAGATCGGCACGCTGGAAGTCGGGCCCGGCTTCACGGATGATCTCGGCTACTTTCGCCGTACCGATTCACGGAAGTACCTCCTCGACGTGGGGCTGCGTCCGCGACCCAC
>JBDSML010000129.1:0-5464 GCA_039915865.1 Gemmatimonadaceae bacterium
TAGAGCGGCCGGCGCTTGTCGGTGCGCAATGAATCCCAGTACGCGGCGGGAATACCGCCGATGAAGCGATTGCCATCCCAGCTCGGCGCACTGTACAGCGCGAGCACGCCACCCGTCTGCGGATCGAGTGCCACTGCTCCGCCCTGCAGCGAGTCGCCGAAGATGCCAGCGACATAGCGCTGCAGATCCATGTCGATGTTCGTATGCAGGTCGGGTCCGGCCACCGGCGCGAGATCCTGTCGCGCGCCGGCGTTCTTCACGATGCGGCCGCGGGCGTCCACCTCGACGAACTGGCTCCCTTCCTTGCCGCGCAGGATCGCCTCGTACTGCTTCTCGAGCCCCTGCTTGCCGACCTGCTGTCCCGCCTTGTAGTCGGCGAACGACGCCTGCGTCAACTCCTCTTCACTCACCTCGCCCGTGTAGCCGACGAACGACGACACGACCGGACCATCGGGATAAAAGCGGCGCGGTGCGCTCTGGATGATCAGTCCGGGAAACTGCGTGCGATGCTCCTCGAGCACGCTGACGACGTCGAACGACGCATCGGGAATGATCACCGTGGGACGCGACGGCGCGCGACGGAAGCGACGCACTGACTGCTCGATCTGTTGCGGCGTGATGTTGATCGTGCCGGTGAGACGCTGGAGGACCGCGCGCAACGTGTCCTCCTTCATCGCCAGGACGGACACCGAATAGCCGATGACATTGTCGGCGATCACCTTGTTGTGGCGATCGAAGATCACGCCGCGCGGCGCCGGCAGTGGAAGCTCACGCAGGCGGTTGGTCTCCGACTGCAGCGCGTACTTCTGGTGGTTCAGGATCTGACTGCGAAAGAAACCGCCCATCAAGAACAGCAGCACGCCCGCGACGATCCAGTTCGCAGCGCGGCCACGCTTGGCCACGTCGATCGGATGGAAGCTCATGTTCCTCGTGTCTCCAGCACCGGACGCAGCAGCATCAGCGCAACCACGCCCGCCACCGCCGTCACCGCAGCAGAAAGTGATGACCACACGAGGATCTGCATCAGCAGCTCAGCGCCATGCGTCCGGCGCTCCACGAGGTTCATCACGATTTCGTACGCCCATTTGCCGAGAAAGAGAAAGAAGCCGTTCAACAACACGTGATCCGCGAAGAACACGGCCTTCAGTCGCGACCACGCGAATCCGATCAGCGTCATCGCCAGCGCGCCGGCGCCGAATGCGCTCAACGCGAGCGAATCTGACGCGAGTCCGATGATGAAGCCGAGAATCGCCGCGACGCCCGGCCGCACACGGACCGAGGCGAGCAGCAACGCGATGATCAGGAAGTCCGCCGACGCACGCCACGCGAGCAGTGGACGCAGGGTGTAGTGCAGGAAGATCAAAACGGCGCACAGCACGATCGTGCGAACGGTCGCACCCCAGTTCATGGCCGTACTCCCGAGGTCGTGTCACGACGCAGCGAATCCCTGACACGCGCGGCGGCAATGCTGTCTCGACGCGCACGGCGAACGCGCGCCGCGGCGATGCTGTCGGCACGCACGCGCGCCGCGGCAGCCGAATCGGGCGGTATGCGCTCGACGACGCGACCCGTGCTGTCGCGACGAACCGTGCTATCACGATTGATCGAGTCGGCCATCAGTCGCGCGGCAGAATCGATCGACGCACGACGCGCCGCCGCTTCCTTGCTCGCGGATTGGCGCGCCAGCGAATCGCCGGCCGCCACGATGCTCTTCGTCGCCGAATCGACAGCACCCACATCAGCCCACACGTTGACCAGTCCACCGGCCGCACGCGCCGGCGTCAATATCATGACCGACGTCAGCTCGGCCGGATTCACGGACGGACGAAGCAGGTACGTTCGCGCCCACGACTCGGGTGTCTTGATCTCGGCGAGGACGACACCAACGGGAATGCCCTTCGGATAGATGCCGCCAAGACCTGAGCTGTACACGACGGCGCCCGGCTTCATCGTCGCACGAAAGGGAACGCCGCGCATCTCGAGCAGATAGCGCTCGGAGCGCAGAAACGCCGGCTCGTTGCCCGTGCTCGTCGTCGTCACATGCGGCTGGACGATTCCAAACGCGCTGCCATCGGCGGACATCGCACTCACGCGAAAGTCCGGATGCGCAAAGAGAATTGCGAGACTCATCGTCGGGTCGACGGTCTGGACGAGGCCGACGAGTCCTTCCGGTGCGACGACGAGGCTGCGCTCTTTCACGCCGGCGTTCGAGCCCGCACTCAGCGTGACGGTAAAGTCCTCCGCGCGCCCGCGTCCCTGCAGCGCTTCGGCGGGGATGAACCCCCACTGCAGCTTCGAGCCGAGGCCGAGCACCTTACGCAGGCGATCATTCTCGATCTCGAGCGTCGGCACGCGAGCCGCCGCGAGGGCCAGCGTGTCGCGCCGCAGCTCGACGCGCTCCGCGCTGAGATACGCGGAGCGCCACTGCTCCGCGCCGCGCTGCAGACGCATCAACGGTGCGACGAGCGAGCGGCGAAGTGCGCTTGCCACTGGCTCGCGCAGGTTCGCCGGCAGCACCATCGCGATGAGCGAGAGAATGACGCACGCACCGAAGATCACGACGTCCAGACGAGCATTGAATCGAGCCGTTCGCGCCACCCGAACCTCAGGTGCTCAGGACCGACCAGTACTTCTCCTCATCGTCGAGAATTCGCCCCGTGCCGCGCACCACACACGTAAGCGGATCCTCGTCGACGTGAATCGGCAATCCAGTTTCCTGACTGAGCAACAGGTCGAGCCCGCGAATGAGCGCACCACCGCCAGTCATGACGATGCCGCGGTCCACGATATCACTGGCCAACTCCGGAGGCGTGATCTCCAGCGCGCGACGCACCGCATCGACGATCTGCTGAATGGGCTCCTGCACCGCTTCGCGAATCTCGCTCGAGTGCACGCGCACCGTCTTCGGGATGCCGCTCACGAGATCGCGTCCCTTCACTTCCATCTCGCGCTCTTCACCGATCGGCGCCGCACTGCCGATGCCGATCTTGATCTGCTCCGCGGTGGGCTCACCGATGAGCAGGTTGTAATTCTTGCGCATGAACTGCACGATCGACATGTCGAGTTCGTCGCCGCCCGTGCGAATCGACGTATCGCTCACGATGCCCGACAAGGCGATGACGGCGATCTCCGTCGTGCCGCCGCCGATGTCGATGACCATGTTGCCCGTCGGTGTCTCCACCGGAAGGCCGACCCCGATCGCCGCCGCCATCGGCTCCGCGACCATGAACACTTCCTTCGCGCCGGCACCCAGTGCGGAGTCGCGCACGGCGCGACGCTCCACTTCCGTGATGCCACTCGGGACACAGACGATGACGCGCGGCTTCACCTTGAAGACGTGGTTGTCGATGATGAGCTTGAGGAAATAGCGCAGCATCTTCTCGGTCACGTCGAAGTCGGCGATGACGCCGTCCTTCATCGGACGCACGGCGATCACACCTTCCGGTGTGCGCCCGAGCATGCGCTTGGCCTCGAGGCCAACGCCCTTGATCTGCTTCGTCTCACGATCAAGCGCGACGACCGAAGGCTCGTTGAGGACGATGCCTTCGCCCTTCACATAGATGAGCGTGTTGGCCGTGCCAAGGTCCACTCCGATCGCGTTCGCGGGGAAAAGACTTCCCGCTTTGAAGAAAGGCCAGCGCATCAATCCGGGGTTGGGGCGCTCGTACCGCTTGCAGGGAACGAGCCGTACACGTGACGGGGTCGAAAACGCCGAAAGCTACTCGGGGTCCCAACCACCAGCAAGCCGTTGTCTCTTCACAACCTACGCGTTGTGCGACAGGTCACGAGGTCGACCTGTGCAAGACGAAAAACAATGGCAAAAGGCACACCGAAAACAGTTTCGGTGTGCCCCTCGCTTACCGCATCGCACTCTGCCGGGCGAGTGAACTCAAACGAGGAACTGCTCGGGCGGGTGAAACTCCATCCCGAACGCCTCGGCGACCCCCGCATACGTGACCTTGCCCTGGGCGACATTGAGTCCCTTGAGCAGCGCCGGGTTGTCCTTGAGCGCCTGCTTCCAGCCCTTGTTCGCCAGCTGGGCGGCATAGGGCAGCGTGGCGTTCGTGAGCGCCAGCGTCGACGTGCGCGGCACGCCACCGGGCATGTTCGCCACGCCGTAGTGGATCACGCCGTCCACGACGTACGTCGGGTTCTCGTGCGTCGTCGCATGGATCGTCTCGACGCAGCCGCCCTGGTCGATCGCCACGTCGACGATCACCGATCCGGGCTGCATCGACTTGAGGTCCTCGCGGCGAATCAGGCGCGGAGCCTTGGCGCCCGTGACCAGCACGCCGCCCACGACCAGGTCGGCCGTCTTGATCTGCTCGACGATGTTCTTGTGATTCGAATAGATGGTCTGCACGTTCGCCGGCATCACATCGCTCAGGTAGCGCAGGCGATCGAGCGAAATGTCGAGGATCACGACCTTGGCGCCCAGCCCGGCGGCCATCTTCGCCGCATTGATGCCGACGATGCCGCCGCCGAGGATGACTACCTTGGCCGGCGCAACGCCGGGCACGCCGCCGAGCAGCACGCCGCGGCCGCCATAAAGCTTCTCGAGGTACTTGGCACCTTCCTGCACTGCCATGCGTCCCGCGACTTCCGACATCGGCGTGAGCAAGGGCAACTCGCGCGACGGCAGCTCGACAGTCTCGTACGCCACGCAGATCGCGCCGCTCTTCAGGTGCGCGTCCGTGAGGTCCTTGTCGGCCGCGAAGTGAAAGTACGTGAAGATGAGCTGGTCCTTCCGCATGTGCGGCCACTCGACCTTGATCGGCTCCTTCACCTTCATGATCATGTCGCTTTCCTTCCAGACCGTCGCGGCGTCGGGTGCGATCCTGGCGCCGACCTCCGTGTAGTCCTCATCCGTGAAGCCGCTGCCAAGGCCTCCGCCGGTCTCCACCAGCACCGAATGTCCTGCACCGATCAGCATCTCGGCACCCGCAGGCACGAGCGCAATGCGATTCTCGTTTGTCTTGATCTCTTTTGGAACGCCGATTTTCATTGGGCGAATACTCGCTTGAGGGGCTGATGTCCGACTGAAGGACGGGTGTTAAAAAGAATCGCCGGGTCCCAAAGACACAACCGTCTGACGTTCCGGCGCAAAGAACTCGCGGGCGACGTCAGCGATCTGCTCTTCCGTGACCGCGTCCACGAGCGCCAGCATTTCGTCGAGCGAGCGGTACGGCTCGCCGTACAGCTCCACGCCCGCGCAGCGATACATGCGCGCGCTCACGCTCTCGAGCGAGAGCGTGATCTGACCCTTGAGCTGGCTCTTCCCCATCGCGAGCTCGGCAGCCGGCAAGCCATTGTTGGCAACGTCAGCAAGCTCCGCATCCACCGCATCGAGCGCTTCGCGTGCCGTCTCCGGCCCGGTGCCCACATAGACGCCATGCATGCCGACGTCGGCGTGAAACGACTGGAACGTGTACACCGAGTACGCCAACCCGAGTTCCTCGCGCAC